>NZ_JAQQPT010000040.1:0-11140 GCF_036688725.1 Pseudomonas lactucae
GAAGGGGTTTCTTTTTGGTTGGCATACATGCACCTCTTACTCATGTTATGCCCGAACACAAAATTTCTGACACCCCCGGCCCAAAACCAAACGCCACGTTTTGTCTGGCAGCGCGCAGCGTTTTTCAGGGGCGGCTTCGCCACCCAGCGCGGGGCAAGCCCGCTCACCACAGAGGCCTTCACAGACGCTAGAAGTTTGTCAGAACAGCACCTTCGCCACATCCGCGAACCGTTTGGCAAAGTGTACCGTCATGCCTTCCTTCAGATAGTCCGGCAACTCTTCAAAACTGCCGCGATTGGGCTCCGGCAGAATCAGCTCGTGAATCTTCTGGCGCCGCGCCGCAATCACCTTCTCGCGCACGCCGCCAATCGGCAGCACATGCCCGGTCAACGTCAGTTCGCCGGTCATGGCCACGCCTTTTTTCGGCGGCTGGTTGCGCGCCAGCGACAACAATGCACTGGCCATGGTCACCCCGGCGCTCGGGCCGTCCTTGGGTGTGGCGCCTTCCGGTACGTGCAGGTGCACGAAGGCTTCGTCGAAGAACTTCGGGTCACCGCCAAACGACTTCAGGTTGGAGCTGATGTAGCTGTAGGCGATTTCTGCGGACTCTTTCATCACCTCGCCCAACTGCCCGGTGAGCTTGAAGCCGCGGTTGAGCGTATGGATACGCGTGGCTTCGATCGGCAACGTCGCGCCGCCCATGCTGGTCCAAGCCAAACCTGTGATCACACCGGTACCGGACAGTACTTGCTCGTTGCGGAATACCGGCATGCCGAGGGAGCTTTCCAGGTCCTTGTTGCCGATCTTGATCACCGAGTCCGGCGCGTCCAGCAACTTGACCACCGCCTTGCGCACCAGTTTGCCCAGTTGTTTTTCCAACTGGCGCACCCCGGCTTCGCGGGCGTAACCGTCGATCAATGCACGCAGGGCGCCGTCGCTGATGGTCAGGCTGTTTTTCGCCACGCCGGCTTTTTCCAGCTGTTTTGGCCACAGGTGGCGTTTGGCGATGGCGACTTTTTCTTCGGTGATATAGCCCGACAGGCGAATCACTTCCATGCGGTCCAGCAACGGGCCGGGAATAGAGTCCAGGGTGTTGGCGGTGCACACGAACAGCACTTTGGACAGGTCCAGGCGCAGGTCCAGGTAGTGGTCGAGAAATTCGACGTTCTGCTCCGGGTCCAGGGTTTCCAGCAACGCCGACGCCGGGTCGCCCTGGAAGCTCTGGCCCATCTTGTCGATCTCGTCGAGCATGATCACCGGGTTCATCACTTCCACATCTTTAAGCGCTTGCACCAGCTTGCCCGGCAGGGCGCCGATGTAGGTGCGACGATGACCCTTGATCTCGGCCTCGTCGCGCATGCCGCCGACGCTGAAGCGATAGAACGGCCGGCCCAGGGACTCGGCGATGGATTTACCGACGCTGGTCTTGCCTACGCCCGGCGGGCCCACCAGCAGCACGATGGAACCGGCGACTTCACCTTTATAGGCGCCCACCGCAAGGAATTCGAGAATGCGGCTCTTGATGTCATCCAGGCCGGCATGGTGCTTGTCCAGCACCTTGCGTGCGTGTTTCAGATCAAGTTTGTCCTCGCCATACACGCCCCATGGCACCGAGGTGGCCCAGTCCAGGTAGTTGCGCGTCACCGCGTATTCCGGCGAGCCGGTTTCCAGGATCGACAGTTTGTTCAGTTCTTCATCGATGCGTTTTTTCGCCTGGGCCGGCAGTGTCTTGCCTTCCAGGCGCTGTTCGAACTGCTCCACGTCCGCACTGCGGTCGTCCTTGGTCAGGCCCAGCTCCTGCTGGATGACCTTGAGCTGTTCCTTGAGGAAGAACTCGCGCTGGTGTTCACCGATCTTGCGGTTCACCTCGGCGGACAGTTCTTTTTGCAGGCGCGCAACTTCGACCTCTTTGCGCAGCATCGGCAACACTTTTTCCATGCGCTTGAGCATGGGCACGCAGTCCAGCACTTCCTGCAATTCGTTGCCGGTGGCCGAGGTCAATGCGGCGGCGAAATCGGTCAGCGGCGACGGATCGTTAGGGCTGAAGCGGTTGAGGTAGTTCTTCAGCTCTTCGCTGTACAGCGGGTTGAGCGGCAGCAGCTCCTTGATCGCATTGATCAGCGCCATGCCGTAGGCCTTGACCTCATCGGTCGGCTCGCTGGGCTGGTGCGGGTATTCGACTTCCACCAGGTACGGTGGGCGGTGGTGCTTGAGCCAGGTCTTGATACGCACGCGTGTCAGGCCCTGGGCGACGAATTGCAGCTTGCCGTTCTCGCGGCTGGCGTGGTGCACCTTCACCAGAGTGCCGTACAACGGCAGGCTGGAGGTGTCGAAATGGCGCGGATCTTCCGGCGGCGTGTCCATGAAGAACAGCGCCAGGGAGTGATGTTCGGACTTGCTCACCAGCTCCAGGGTTTCGGCCCAGGGGTCTTCATTGACGATCACCGGCAACACTTGGGCCGGGAAAAACGGCCGGTTGTGGATCGGGATGATGTAGACCTTGTCCGGCAGGTTTTGCCCAGGCAGGGCCAGGCCGGTGTGGGACGAAGGGGTTTCAGCGTTTTCGGGGTCGGCGTAGTCGTTGAGGTCGTAATCGGGGAATTCTTGCTGGTCGCTCATGGGGCACCTGCATCAGGAAGTATGGTGCTTAGATGGGGCGGTGCAGTGGTGGTTTCAATGGGGGAGGGGAGATAGCAATAATTTGCATGAAATTACGCGGGCAGATGCGGTCAATGTGGGAGGGAACAAGCCCCCTCCCACATTTTGATTAGCGTTTAGTCAGCTGATTTTGTGGAGGTAGGCGGGCAAAGGCTGTTCCGGCAACACCGACAGCACCTTCAACCGCTGCAACATCCTTTGACTGGCCCGTTGCAAATGCTCACGCAAATTCAACGCCGCCGCATCAAACGCGCCATGCAGCAACAGCTCCAATATCAGGCGATGTTCGACCAACATCGCCGGATCAGCGCCGATCCCCAGCAAACGGTAGAAAATCCGGCTGATGATCATCGGGCTCTGGCCCTGGCGGATCAGCGCGGCGATCTTGCGGTTTTGCAGGCCGGCCAGGCAGCGTTGGTGCAGGTCGTTTTCAATCTGTTCGATGGCTTCCAGGCTGCACTGGGGGCTGGCCTGGGCGTCGAGCACGCGCTGCAGCATGCTGCCCCTGACCCACAATGCCGACAGTTTCGCCTACCGCCCCGAGCGCCTGCCCGAAGGCTTTTGCCACGGCAATGAGAGCTGGGGCTGGCTGCTCGACCCGGCCTGGCGCGCCCGCACGGCATTGCAAAGCGACGCCGCCATCGGTGCGCTGGATGCCGCGCTGGCGGTGCAGGGCGCGGGGCTGGCGCACTTCAAGGACATCGGCAATATGAGCATCGAAGAGATCGACGTGCTTGCCGATATCCTGGTGCGCAAACAGAAGGAGGGCCACTTCGCGGCGTTCTGGTCGGACGATGAAGAAGCCGCACAGTTGATGCTCAGCCCCAGCATCGATATCCAGAGCCTGTGGTCGCCGACCCTGATGCGCCTGCACCGCGCGGGCGTGAAGTACCGCCTGGCGGTGCCCCGCGAGGGCTATCGCGCCTGGTTCGGGGGCTTGTCACTGTCGCGTCACGCCCAAGGCCCGGTGCTGGATGCGGCCTACGCGTACCTCAATTGGTGGCTGTCCGGCTGGCCCGGCGCGGTGATGGCGCGCCAGGGCTACTACATCGGCAACCCGGCGCGCAGCCGCGACCACCTGAGCAGCGCCGAGTGGGACTACTGGTACGCCGGCCAGCCTGCGCGGGAAGAGTTACCGGGCAGCGACGGTTTACCGCTGATTGACCTCGGCGAGGTGCGCGACGGCGGGTCCTATGAACAGCGCATGGGGCATATTGCTGTGTGGAATTCGGTGATGGATGAACACAACTACCTGGTGCGGCGCTGGGGGGACTTTATGCGTGCGCGCGGCTGAGGTGCCGGTCGAAGGCTCATCGCCAATAAAACGTCAGTGAAGTCCCTTGTTTTATTGGGTGGACTTATGCGTTTCGCCAGCTAATCTGCTAATTCAAAATATCCAATAAAAATGGATGTTTTTTTGACGCCAGGTCAGCCGTTGCAAGGAATGCGCATGACAAAGGGACGTAGTGGCAGAAGAAGGCTAACGCTGCCCGAGGGCACTGCCATGATGTGGCGCCATACGTTCCAAACCCGAATAGCCGGGGTGCTGGCGCTGTTGCTGCTGGTGGTGGTGGCCGCCACTTACTTCGCGGTCAAGGCCGCCACCCTGCGTGCCGTGGAGAACCAGGCCCAGGTGCAGTTGAAAACCGGTCGCCAGGTGTTCGAACGCCTGCTCGACCTGCGTGGTCGGCGCCTGCAATACGGCCTCGACTGGCTGACCACGGACGGCCCGTTCAAGGCGGCCGTGGCCGAAGGCAACCCGGCGAAGATTCTGGACGCGCTGCGCCGGCACGGCACCGGTATTCGTTCCAGCGAAGTGTTTGTGCTGGGGCTCGACGGCGATGTGTTGGTCAGCACCTTGCCGATTTTCACCCGTGGCCAAACCTTCCCCTACCGCGAGGCACTGCGCCAGGCACGACGCAGTGGCCTGCAAATGCTGATCGTCGCCATGGACGGACGCCCCTACTTGCTGGTGCAGGGCCAGGTAGTCGGCCCGCAGCCCATCGCTCGGGTGGTCATGGGGTTTCCCATGGACACGCTGTTTGCCAATGAATTGCGCTCCATGAGCAATCTGGAGGTGTCGTTCCTCAGCGTGCAGGACGGTAGGCCCGGCCCGTTGTTCAGTACCCAGCCTGTCGCGCACCAGGCCACCACCCTCAGCCTGTTGCGCGATGCGCCGGTGAACGCCGAGGCATCGATCCGCTTGTTTTATGGCGAGCGCGTGCTCAGTCAAGTCGTGTCGCTGGCCAATACAGGTGGCGCCGATGAGGTGCGCGTGTTGCTGCAAAGTCCGCTGGAGCATGCGCTGGAGTCCTTCGCGCCGCTGGACCGGCAGTTCCTCGGGATTGCCCTGGCGGTGCTGCTGGTGTCGCTGGTCGGCGCGCTGTTGCTGGCGCGGCGGGTGTCGCGTCCGCTCAATGCGCTGGTGGACGCGGCGGGTCGCATCGGCTCCGGTGATTACCGCACGCCGGTACGGGTACGCGGTCACGATGAGTTCGGCCTGCTGGCGCGGGCGTTCAATGCCATGCAAAGCGGCATTGCCATGCGCGAGCGGCAACTGGAACATAACGCGCTGCATGACCCACTCACCGGCCTGCCCAACCGCACCCTGGCCATGGAACGCCTGGGCAGTGCGATCAGCGCGCGGCGGCCGGTGGTGTTGCTGTACCTGGGGATCGAGAATTATCGGGTGATCAACGAAGGCTTCGGCCCCGAGGGGGTGGAGGTCATGATGCGCGAAGCCAGCCGTTGTTTGTCCATGAGCCTGTTGGCCAGCGACACGGCGGCGCGCATCACCGGCAGCGAGTTTTTGCTGTTGCTGGAAAACACCGAGGTCGACCGCGCCGTGGCTCGCGCCGACCGTCTCTACGCCTTGCTCACCGAACCCCAGCGCATCGGTAATGACGAGCTGCGCCACGAAGTGAGTATCGGCATCGCCGCTTACCCCGCCGACGGCCAGCAGGTGGAAGAGTTGATCAGCCGCGCCGCCATTGCCCGTCACGATGCGGCGGCCTTTCCCGGCTACCTGCAGATCTACCAGCAGGACCGCGACCTGGCTCACCAGCGCCAGATCACCCTGATCCGTGACCTGCGCCGGGCCGCGGTGGAAGGCGACTTGTACCTGTGTTACCAGCCCAAACTCGACCTCAAGCACGGCCATGTAGTCCAGGCCGAAGCCTTGCTGCGCTGGCAGCACCCGACGCTGGGGTTGGTGTCGCCCGCTGAATTCATCCCCCTGGCCGAACGCACCGGCAGCATGGCCAGCCTGACCCACTGGGTGATCGAGGCCGCGATCCGCCAGATCGCCGAATGGACGCTGCGCGGTTTGCTGATCCAATTGTCGGTGAACATCTCGGTGGATGACCTGGCCGATGACGACCTGGCGATTCGCGTCACCCGCTTGCTGATGCAACACGACGTCGCGGCCACGCAGCTGCTTTTCGAAATCACTGAAAGCGCCATCATGCAAAACCCGCAACAGGCCCTGCGCGTGTTGAAGCAACTGCGCGGTTGTGGCATCAGCCTGTCGGTGGACGACTTCGGTACCGGTTACTCGTCGCTGGCGCAGTTGCAGCGCTTGCCGGTACAGGAACTGAAGATCGACCAGTCCTTCGTGCGCAACCTCGACAGCACCAGCGGCGACGGCGTGATCGTGCGCTCGACCATCGAGATGAGCCATAACCTGGGGCTTAAGGTGGTGGCTGAAGGCGTGGAGTTCGAGCCGAGTTTGAAGCTGCTCAAACAGTGGAATTGCGACACGGCGCAAGGCTATCTCATCAGTCGACCGCTGGATGCCACGGCGTTCGAGAGGTGGGTGCGGCGCGAGGGTACGCCCGTCTAGATCCCAACCGACGGGCTACAGAATTCTTCCGCAGGGTCGATAACCTCTACAGGGCTTGACCGATCGCATAGGTTTTTACCGACCGGCGGTTCACATACGCTCTTTATTCAGTGATGGCATTTTGCCTTGTTTGCGGCATGATGGCTGGCCCTTGCAGTACCCAGGCTGGCCACTTTTTTCCATCTGTTGCGGATGCCCCATGGCCCGAATGATTCATGTGTTCTCAGGTGTAGCGCTGGCGCTGATGGTGGCGTGCCCAGCCTCGGCCGCCACCCTTGAGGTGTTGATGCGCCAGGCCGACGGCAGCCCCGTGGCGGATGGCGTCGTGACCCTTCAGGGCCCGGCGGGTGCGTTCAGCGGTGTGCTCAAGGCCGATATGGACCAGCGTGGCCAACGCTTTGCGCCCCATGTGCTGGCGGTGCGCACCGGCACCCAGGTGCGCTTCCCGAACAGCGATAACATCCGCCATCAGGTTTATTCCTTCTCCGCCGCCAAGCGTTTCGAACTGCGCCTGTACGAAGGCACGCCCAGCGACCCGTTGCTGTTCGACAAGCCTGGCGTTGTGGTGCTTGGGTGCAATATCCATGACTGGATGCTCGGCTATATCTTCGTGACCGACGACGCGCATTTCGGCGTCAGCGACGCCCAAGGCCGCGTGCGCCTGGACCAACTGCCGCCCGGCGATTACCACGCCACGGTGTGGCACCCGCAACTCAAAGACATGCAGCCTCTGGACGGCGGCAACTTGCACGTCACTGCCGCCGGCCTGAGCCACAACGTGGTACTGAGCCTGGAGCCGGCCTCCGCCGATATCCCGCCGACGCCGAGTGCGTTTGGCGACGCGTTCAATCGAGCCTCCCGTGAAACTGCGCAGTAGCTTCCAGGCGCGGGTCGCCAGTGTCCTGATCCTGCTGTTGCTGGTGGTGATCGGTGCGCTGTATTTCAGTGTCAAGGCGGCCACCAACTCAGCGGTGCGCAGCCAGGCGCTGGCTCAGTTGGAGGTGGGGTCGCGGGTGTTCGAGCGCTTGCTGGACGTTCGCGGTCGCCGTCTGGCCGATGGCGTGCAACTGTTGGCCGCCGACTTCGGCTTTCGTGATGCGGTGGCCAGCGGCGACTCGGCGACGATGCGCTCGGTGCTGCTCAACCACGGCAAGCGCATCAACGCCAGCGATGTGATCCTGCTGGGCATGGACGGCAAAGTCCTCGCCAGTACGTTGAGCGAAGTGCCCGAGGGCTCGACCTTCCAATACGATCAGTCGCTGCGCGATGCCCGGCGCAACCACCAGGCCATGCTGATTGTGCCACTGCAAGGCCAACCGCACCTGTTGGTGGAAGCCCCGGTGCTGGCGCCGTTGCCGATTGCACGGGTGGTGATGGGCTTTAGCATGGACGGCGCATTTGCCGATGAGTTGCGCTTGTTGAGCAACCTGGAAGTGTCGTTCCTGGCGATTGCTCACGATCGGCCGGGCGAGTTGGTCAGCACCCAGCCGCAGGTTTTGCGCGACAGCATTCTGGCCCTGATGCAGGGCGATACGACACGCCATGGGGTGTCCACCACCGATCACCTGGCGCAGCGTTTCCTCAGCCAGTCCCTGGTGCTGGCCAGCGATCAGGACGGCAAGGTCCTGGCTTTGCTGCAAAGCCCGCTGGATGCGGCGATGCAGGCCTTTGTACCGTTGGACGAAAAGATCCTTGGCATCGCGCTGGTCGCCTTGCTCGCCTCGTTGATCGGCGCCTTGTTGCTGGCGCGCACCGTATCGCGCCCGGTGCAGACGTTGGCGCAGGCGGCCGAGCGCATTGGCCAGGGCGATTACCACACGCCGGTTGCCCTGGCGCGCAGTGACGAACTGGGGTTGCTGGCGAATGCGTTCAATGCGATGCAAAGCGGCATCGCCGAACGTGAGCAACAGTTGGCGCATAACGCGCTGCACGACAGCCTCACCGGCCTGCCGAACCGCGCGCTGGCCATGGAGCGCCTGGGCAGTGCTATTGCCTTGCAACGGCCGGTGGCGTTGGTCTACCTGGGTATCGATAACCTGCGCGCCGTCAGCGAAACCGCCGGGCCCGATGCGGTGGACCAATTGCTGCTGGCCGTCAGCCGCCGCCTGGAGGCGGTGTTGCGCCCCGGCGATACCTTGGCGCACCTGATCGCCGATGAATTCCTGCTGTTACTCGAAGGTGCGGGCAGTGACGAGGCGGTGGGCATGGCCGACAAGCTGCAACAACTGCTGCTGCGCCCCCAGCGCATCAACGGCCACGACCTGGCGCTGGATTGCCGCCTGGGCATCGCGGCCTACCCGGCCGACGGCGAAAGCCCGCACACCGTGCTCGAACGCGCGGCCATCGCCATGAACGACGCCGCGAAAATGCCCGGCCGCCTGCAGGTTTATGAGCAGGGCCGCGACCTGGTGCATCGCCGCCAGATCACCCTGATCCGCGACCTGCGCCACGCGCCCGGCCAAGGCCAATTGCTGCTGCATTACCAGCCCAAACTGGACATTCGCCAAGGCCATGTACGCCAGGCCGAGGCCTTGCTGCGCTGGCAGCACCCGCAGTTCGGCATGGTCTCGCCGGCGGAATTCATCCCCCTGGCCGAGCGCTCGGGCAGCATCCACTTGTTGACCCAATGGGTGATCGAGGAGGGCATCCGTCAACTGTGCGAGTGGAACCGTCGCGGCCTGTATTTACAGCTGTCACTGAATATCTCGGCGGACGATTTGCTCGGTGACGAACTGGCCCATCGGGTCTCGGCCTTGCTGCGTCGGTATGGCTTGCCGGCCGAACAGTTGCTGTTCGAAATCACCGAAAGTGCAGTGATGCGTGAACCGGAAAAAGCCCTCAAAGTCCTGCACCTGTTACGCGATTGCGGCATCAGCCTGTCGGTGGATGACTTCGGCACCGGCTACTCGTCGCTGGCTCACCTCAAGCGCCTGCCGGTGCAGGAGTTGAAGATCGACCAATCCTTTGTGCGCAACCTCGATGAAACCAGTGAAGACGCGGTGATCGTGCGCTCCACCATCGAGATGAGCCACAACCTGGGCCTCAAGGTCGTCGCCGAGGGCGTCGAGTATGCCCACAGCCTGCGCTTACTGGAGCGATGGCAGTGCGACACGGCCCAGGGGTACCTGATCAGCCGGCCCTTGAGCGCCGACGCTTTCGAAGCCTGGGTGGCGTTGCCCCTCAGTGCGCACACTTCCTTGGTTCATTGAGTAGCTGACGTGCGACTTTCTCTTCTGATTGGCTGCCTGGGGGCGCTGACCCTGCACACTGCGTGGGCCGATAACGGCCGGCTGATCGCCACGGGCGGTGCCAGCAGCATCGAGGGCTCGGCGGGCGGCGGTATCACGCCTTGGGCGGTGTTGACCGGCTACGGCGAGCAACATGAATGGGGCGCCACGGCGTTCGCCACCACGGTCAATCTGCCGGACTATCGGCTGGACGTGGCCGGCGTGGCGCTGGCTTACGACAACCGTGTCGAAGTGTCTTTCGCCCGCCAACGCTTCGACCTTGGCAGCCTGGTGCATAAGCTCAACTTGCCCGAAGGCAACCTGGGCCAGGATGTACTGGGTGTGAAGGTGCGGCTGTTCGGCGACGTGATTTACGACCGTTTGCCGCAGGTGTCCCTCGGCCTGGAATACAAACACCAGACCAACTTCGATATCCCCAGCCTGGTGGGGGCCAAGCGCGACAGTGACGTCGAAGGCTACCTCGCCGCAAGCCGTTTGTTCATGGGCGCTGCGTTTGGCTACAACGTGCTGGTCAACACCAGCCTGCGCTACAGCCGCGCCAACGAAACCGGACTTTTGGGTTTCGGCGGCGATCGTCGGGACAGCCGCAGCCTGCTCAAGGAAGGCTCGGTGGCGGTGCTGTTCAACCCGCGCTGGGCGCTGGGGGTCGAATACCGGGAAAAGCCCGACAACCTGTCGTTTGCCGGTGAAAGCGATTGGGCGGATGTGTTCGTCGGCTACTTTCCCAACAAGCACTTGTCGTTTGTATTGGCTTACGCGCGGCTTGGAGAAATTGCCACGTTGGACAACCAGAACGGCACCTACGTGTCGGTGCAGGGGAGCTTCTAATGCGCGTTCTACCCATCGCGCTGGCGGTGCTGCTCAGCGCCTGCGCCCAACAACCGCCCAAGGACGACAGCCTGTACCGCGATCTCGGCGCCATGCCCGGCATCACGCGGATTGTCGAAGGGATGCTGCTCAACATCGCCCGCGATGAGCGCATCGTCGAACGCTTTCGGCGCATCGATATCCAGCGTCTGCGCAACAAATTGATCGAACAGTTCTGCGTCGAAGCAGGTGGGCCATGTACCTACACCGGTGACAGCATGGCCGAGAGTCACAAGGGCCAGAACGTCAGCCGCAGTGACTTCAATGCGCTGGTGGAAGATCTGATCAAGGCGATGGACAGCGAAGGGATTCCGGTGCCGGTGCAGAATCGATTGATTGCCAGGCTGGCGGTGATGCGCGGTGAAGTGATCGAACACTAGTCACCTGAACACCAAGGTTCAAATGTGGGAGGGGGCAAGCCCTAATGCCAGTCAGTTAAGGCTTTGAATGGGTAAAAAGTGACCTGTGGCGAGGGAGCTTGCTCCCGTTGGACTGCGCAGCAGTCCCATTCTGTGTAAACAAAGAG
>NZ_JAQQPT010000041.1:0-4541 GCF_036688725.1 Pseudomonas lactucae
GCGATCTCCGGCAACAACGTCGTGCTGACCCAAGCGGGTGCTGATTTCGTCAACGCAGGCAACAAACTGCCAGCCTTTGACCTGACCGTGACCGACGCAGACAAAGGCAGCGCCAACGCCGCTGCTACGCCGGACGTCACCTTGGTAGACGACCCGAGCGTACTGCTCCCGGACACGGGCAGCGCCTTGGAAGACAACAACGTCACCGGCAATGTGCTGAACAACGACACTGATGAAGACAACCTTCTGACGGTCAAGTCGTTCACCGTGGATAACGTCACGTACGATGCGGGCCAGCAGGCGATTATCGCCAATGTCGGTACCCTCACCATCGCCAGCACTGGCGAATACACCTTCACTCCGGCCAAGGATTACAACGGTGCTGTGCCGCAGATCGGCTACACCACCAATACCGGCTCCAGCAGCACCCTTACACTGACTATCACGCCGGTCAACGACGCCCCGGTACTCGGCAACGCCTCGACCAACGCCTTCGGCGACACCTACATCGAAGGCAAGCCAGGCGGCTACGTCGCAGCGAACCTGACGATCAGTGATGTCGACAACGACACCCTGCAAAGTGCCAAAGTCACGCTGGTCAACCACCTGGCCGATGACGTCTTGATCGCAGATGCCAGCAACGCCAAGATCACGGTCAGCTATGACAAGGACACCGGTGTACTGACCCTGTCCGGCGAAGCCACCAAGGCCGAATACCAGGAAGTGCTGCGTTCGGTGCACTTCGCCAGCGAAAGCCAGAACCCGGTCGCTACCGACCGCACCCTGACCATCACCGTGAACGATGGCCAACTGAACTCGGCGCCTGTGACCTCCGTGGTCAACGTGGTTCCGGTCAACGATGCACCCGTGGTCAGCTTCGACAGCACCACGTTCGTCGAGCAAAAAGCGGCGGTGGCATTGGTCGAAAACCTGAGCATCAGCGACGTCGACAACACCACCTACAGCAAAGTGGTGGTCACCGTTGACCAGTTGGCGTCCGGTGACCTGCTCAGCAGCGCCGATGTGCTCAAGGCCCTGGCCGTTGCCGGTATCACCATCACCCAAAGCGGCAGTGCCGCCGACGGTAAAATCGTCTACACCCTCACCAGCGATTCGCCAGCCGGCAACAGCGCGGCTGACTTCATCAAAGTGGTTGAAGCGATCACCTTCCAGAGCCCGGGCAACAACCCGGTCGGTACGGATCGCAGCGTCACCATCGCCGTGACCGATATCGGCGGTGGCAACCTTGACCGTGAGCCAGCGCAAACTGGCAGCGCCACCGGCAAGGTCGCCATTGACCTGTTCAACGACGCACCGACCGCAGCGGCTACCCCTGCCGGCGCCGATGAAGACCACGCGGCCACGATCGTACTGAGCGGCGCCGATGTGGACGGTACTGTCGCCAATTTCGTCATTACCACCTTGCCGGAAAACGGCAAGCTGTACAGCGACGCCACCCTGACAACCGAGCTCAAGATCGGTGATTCAGTGCCGGCAGGCGCTGACGGCAAGGCGTCGGTCTACTTCTCGCCAACCGGCGACTGGAGCGGCAGCACCTCGCTCACCTTCACCGCGGTCGACAATGGCGGTAAAACCAGTGGCGAAACCACCGCTGCAGTCACCATCGCACCAGTGACCGATACCCCACACCTGGGCTTGCTCGGGGGCGGCGTGGTGAGTTCGATCAACTTCGACGGCGCAGCCCTCAACGGTTCGTGGAGCACGGTCGCGGTCGGCGCTGCCAATAATGCCGCCGGCACCACCCCGACCACCCAGTGGTTGACCGGTAACAGCGACGGCAAAGTCGAAATCGGCCAAAGCAGCGTCTACGGCGTAACGACTCCAGGCAACAGCCAAGTCATCGAGCTTGAGAAAAACACCGGCGACGACGCCAGCCTGTACACCGTCATCAAGGCCGAATCCGGCACGGCGTACAGCATCAGTGTCGACTACTCGCCGCGTGCGGGCGCCGAAAACAATTCGGTGATCGATGTGTTCTGGGGCGGCGTCAAAGTCGGCACCCTGGACGCAACCACCGTTGGCATGAAGACCTACACCTTCGTGGTGCCGGTCACCGCTGACGGTGACGCCAAACTCGAATTCAAGGCCCCGACCAGCAACTCGCTGGGCGGTGTGCTGGATAACATCAGCGTTACCCAGGTACTGAACACGGGCCTGGAAGACCATGCGATCAAGCTGTCCGCGATTGACGCCTACGCCACCGACAAGGATGGCTCCGAGACGCTCAAGCTGCAGATCAGCGGTATTCCGGACGGCGCGACCCTCTCCGACGGCGCGGGCCATACCTTCACCGCGACGGCCGGCAGCCAAAGCATCGATATCAGCGACTGGAACAAGGCCACACTGGTCTTCAACCCGGCGCCAAACGCCAACGGCCTGGTGAACCTCACCGTGACCGCCATCGCGCAAGATGGCGATGCGGCGCCGAAGTCTGAGTCGATTACCCTGCCGATCAATGTGATTGCGGTCAACGACCTGCCGGTCATCGATGTCGTCGCCAATCCTCTGGTGGAAGGCAGCGTCGCGGAAGGGACCGTTGCTGGCACCTTTACCATCAGCGATGTCGAGACGCCGGTCGCCGATCTGAAGGTCACCTTCACAGGCGATAGCAACAAAGATGGCTACTACGCCATTGTTGCCAACGCCGTGGTGTTGACATTGGCGGGCGCAAACTTCGTTAACGCAGGCAATAAGCTGCCCGCGATTGATTTGACCGTGACGGACACAGACAAAGGCAGCGCGCACGATGCGGCCACGCCAACGGTCACCCTGGTCAATGACGTTCCGGTCATCACCGTTGAAGCCAACACGCTGACTGAAAACGACGCCAAAGAAGGTACTGTTGCCGGCCGCTTCACCGCGACTGACGAAGAGACTTCGGTTGCCGATCTGAAAGTCGCTTTCACTGGCGAGAGCAATAAGGACGGCTACTACGCGATCTCCGGCACCGACGTGGTGCTGACGCAGAAGGGCGCCGATTGGGTCAACGCTGGCAATCAACTGCCGAAGATCGATCTGACCGTTACTGATGCCGACAACGCCACTTCGCACGCTGATGCTCAGCCAGCCGTGACGCTGGTGAACGATATTCCGGTGATCACCGTTGAAGCCAACACGCTGACTGAAAACGATGCGAAAGAAGGTACCGTCGCTGGTCGCTTCACCGCGACTGACGAAGAAACTTCGGTTGCTGACTTGAAGGTTGCCTTCACCGGCGAAAGCAATAAAGACGGCTACTACGCCATCTCCGGCACCGACGTTGTGCTGACGCAGAAGGGCGCCGATTGGGTCAACGCAGGCAATCAACTGCCGAAGATCGACCTGACCGTTACCGATGCTGACAACGCCACCTCGCACGCTGATGCTCAGCCTGCCGTGACGCTGGTGAACGACATCCCGGTTATCACCGTGGCTGCCAACACCATCGTCGAAAACACCGCGAAAGTCGGCACCGTCGCCGGTACCTTCACCGCGTCCGACGAAGAAACTCCGGTTGCGAACCTGAAAGTCGCTTTCACCGGAGAAAGCAATAAAGACGGCTACTACGCTATCTCGGGTACCGACGTGGTGTTGACGCAGAAGGGCGCCGATTGGGTCAACGCTGGCAATCAACTGCCGAAAATCGACCTGACCGTTACTGATGCCGACAACGCCACTTCGCACGCTGATGCTCAGCCAGCCGTGACGCTGGTGAACGATATTCCGGTGATCACCGTTGAAGCCAACACGCTGACTGAAAACGATGCGAAAGAAGGTACAGTCGCTGGTCGCTTCACCGCGACTGACGAAGAGACTTCGGTTGCCGATCTGAAAGTCGCTTTCACTGGCGAGAGCAATAAGGACGGCTACTACGCGATCTCCGGCACCGACGTGGTGCTGACGCAGAAGGGCGCCGATTGGGTCAACGCTGGCAATCAACTGCCGAAGATCGACCTGACCGTTACTGATGCCGATAACGCTACTTCGCACGCTGACGCTCAGCCAGCCGTGACGCTGGTGAACGACATCCCGGTCATCACCGTGGCTGCCAACACCATCGTCGAGAACACCGCGAAAGTCGGCACCGTTGCCGGTACCTTCACTGCGTCTGACGAAGAAACTCCGGTTGCGAGCCTGAAAGTCGCTTTCACCGGCGATAGCAATAAAGACGGCTACTACGCTATCTCGGGCACCGATGTTGTGCTGACGCAGAAAGGCGCCGACTGGGTCAACGCCGGTAATCAACTGCCGAAAATCGACCTGACCGTTACTGATGCCGACAACGCTACTTCGCACGCTGACGCTCAGCCAGCCGTGACGCTGGTGAACGACGTTCCGGTGATCACCGTTGAAGCCAACACGCTGACAGAAAATGACGCCAAAGAAGGCACCGTCGCTGGTCGCTTCACCGCGACTGACGAAGAGACTTCGGTTGCTGACTTGAAGGTTGCCTTCACCGGCGAAAGCAATAAAGACGGCTACTACGCTATCTCGGGCACCGATGTTGTGCTGACGCAGAAAGGCGCCGACTGGGTCAACGC
>NZ_JAQQPT010000042.1:0-4196 GCF_036688725.1 Pseudomonas lactucae
GGCCTGGGCCTGCACGTTACCTTCAGCGTTCGTGCCCCGCTTGGTCTCGACCTCGACCTTGACCTTGCCATCAGCGTCCTTGCCCGGTTTGATAGCGATCCTATTATCCGGCCGCATCTTCGACTTCGCGTCACTGTCCGCAGATTCAGGGCAGTGACAATGACCCACACTGACGTTTAAATGTATGTCCGATTTGGCATCGTTAGTCACGACGATCGAGGGTTGTGGTCCTCGCGGCATGCCAACGGACAGGTTCTGAACCGGCACTTCTGACGTCACCGCACCAGGAGTACTGGGTTGCAGCTTCACTTCAAACGTCTTCATATTCTGCTTGTCGGGATGCTGGTGCGCATTCGTTTTCACCAACGTTTTGTTTGAATCATGCAATATGTCAGGCGCTGTTTTCGGCCCCATGAACATTTCGCGCATGGCGCTGAAGATCTGTTCAAGCATGTCGAATAACTTAGTGAACGCAGCGCCAGGCACCATTACTTGATTGTTGAGAACCGGAGGTTTTTCATTCCGCAACCCCGCCTGGCTGATCGGAGTACCGCTGGACTGCACATTAGAATTGCCGGGGCTTTTTGCTGAGGCAACAGGTTTGTTATCCAGCGAAAACTGATCAACATTCACATGTGGCCGATTATTAAACGATACAGACATTAGCGAAATCCTTAGTTCAAACACCTGAAGCAGATAAAGATTCAGGAAAGAGAGAGATGTTTTGACGAGCTGGAAGCAACAACGCCTCACAGTCACTATGTTCGTGGAAAGTTAGGCTATCGAGTTCCTAAAATCGCCACTCATATAAGGAAACCAAAAGGCAATATCAGACTTTGCCCCATGGACATTCGCCATAAGCCCTTGCGGCAAGCCGCTGATGCGCCTGAAGAACCGTCACACGCGCTAATAAACTGCGGACATGCAATTGATCGATAACATTCAAGCCCCCTCCAGCCGAAATTTTGTGCTAATTCGCGCGCGCAAAAAAAAGAGCGCCAAAGGCGCTCTTTTCAGGTGAAGTGCATCAGGTCACAGGAGCCTGCCGAATGTCGGTCACGCTCAGGCGGCCACCGGATGGGCCATTCCCAGCAGGCGACTGACCTGCTGCAAATCCGTCTCCCGGCGCAAGGCCGTAAACAGCTCCACCGCCTGCGGGTAATTGCGCGTCAGCATCGCCAACCACTGCTTCAAGCGGCCCGGCGCCTGCTTTTCGGTCAGTTGAGCGACGCACTGAGTCCAGAAATCCTGAAGCATGGGTTGCATCTGCGCCCAGGTCATTTCCACCACTTCCTCACCCGCTCGCGCCGCGGCAATCTGCCGCGCCAGGTCGGGGCGCGCCACCAGGCCGCGGCCGAGCATGATGTCTTCGGCGCCACTGATTTCGCGACAACGCTGCCAGTCTTCGACACTCCAGATGTCACCATTGGCGAACACCGGCACCTTGACCACGTCCTGCACACGCGGGATCCACTCCCAGTGGGCCGGCGGCTTGTAGCCATCGGTCTTGGTGCGCGCATGCACCACGATATGCGCCGCGCCACCCTCGGCCAGCGCCGTGGCGCACACCAACGCGCCGTCCGGGCTGTCGAAGCCCAGGCGCATCTTGGCGGTTACCGGAATATGGGCCGGAACGGCGCGACGCACATGCTCGACAATCTGGTTGAGCAGCTCCGGCTCCTTGAGCAGCACCGCACCGCCACGGGACTTGTTGACGGTCTTGGCCGGGCAGCCGAAGTTCAGGTCGATCACTTGCGAGCCCAACTCGCAGGCCAGGGCAGCGTTCTCGGCCAGGCACACCGGGTCGGAACCGAGCAATTGCACACGCAGGGGCACGCCGGCAGCGGTATGCGCACCGTGCAGCAACTCCGGAGCGAGTTTGTGAAAATAGGCAGGGGTGAGCAGGCGGTCGTTGACGCGAATGAACTCGGTCACGCACCAGTCAATACCGCCCACGCGGGTCAACACGTCACGCAGGATGTTGTCGACCAACCCCTCCATGGGTGCCAAAGCAATTTGCATGGGAAACACTCAACAAAAATCGTGGCGCAGTTTACTGGGTTTCCTACGCCAACCGTTAACCCCCTGTCAGGGCGGGGCCATAGCCTTCGATAAACTCGGCCGGCATGCGCTTGGGCTTGCCGCTGGAGAGTTCGATGCACACGAAGGTGGTTTGCGCGCGCAGCAGGGTTGCGCCGTCGCACGGACGTACCAGTTGAAACCGGCGGGTCATTTTCAGGCGCTGATCCCAATCGACAATCCAGGTGGCCAGTTGCAGCTCGTCGCCTTCATAGCCGGCGGCCAGGTAGTCGATCTCATGGCGTACCACGGCCATGGCTCGATCCAGGCGGCGGTATTCGGTGAGATCCAGCCCCAGCCGCTGGGAGTGGCGCCAGGCGCAGCGCTCGAGCCAGGAGACGTACACCGCGTTATTGGCGTGCCCCAGGCCGTCGATGTCTTCAGGAAAAACCTGCAGGTCAATGATAAACGGCGTTGCCAAGTCCCAGCCCATGCCTTGCTCCCAGTCGATTAATGTCGGCCGGGCAGTGTATCAGGCGCTCTTGCGCTCCTGTAAACCGCAGCCCGCCAACAGCGCCAGCACGCCGTCGATCACCCGCGTGTCGGCCAGCACTTTCTGGTGACCGCCCTGCTCCAGGCGCAGCAGGCGGCTGTCGAACCAGGCATCGTGAATGGCTTGAGAGGCTTTGACCGGCACGAAGGTATCGTCTTCGGCATGCACGACCAGGCCGGGAAGGTTCATCTGATAGTGGGCCACATCCAGGTGCTTGAGCGGCATGCCGAACGTGTGCTCAACCTCCTGGATAAACGCCGAACGCGCCCGTGGTGGCAAGCCGACCATCTGGGTGAAGCCGCGCAGCACATCAAGAAAACGTGACGGTGCGGCAATACTGACCAACGCCCCGGTACGTAAGCCCAGTTGCACCGCGAGCATCGCACTGGCACCGCCCATGGAATGGCCAATCACCGCGTGCAGCGGTGGCAACTCGGCCGCCGCTTCCAGCATCGCGCGGGCAAACAGCAATACATGGGCTTCACGCCCCGGCGAACGACCGTGGGCGGGACCGTCCAGTGCAATCACCGAATAGCCGGTGTTGACCAATGCCGTGATCAAGCTGGCAAACTGGGTCGGCCGTCCTTCCCAACCATGCATCAGCAATACTGTCGGCCCCTGGCCCCAGCGCAGGGCCGACAAACCGAAGCGCAAGGTGATGCGCTCCGATTGCGCCAACAACGGCAGCTCCCAGTCACGTGGCGGCAGGTCGCGCGGGGTCATGAAGGTGCGACGCATCCTGCCGGCAACCATGCGCGGTGCCAGGCGGCCAACGGTGCCATTGAAACCACGAATCCAGGTGAAGGCGCCCATGATGCTCCCCTCTTCAGCGCACCGCCGACTTGGCCGCACGTATCACGCGATCCGACAACTCGCCCGGCCCCAGCGCTCGCGCCAGGGTCAGGCCACCCACCATCAAGGCCATGTCTGCCAGGGCCTTGTCGGTGTCTTCCGGGCTGCCGGCCAATTGCGCGACCATCAACTCGACATGCTCGCTCAATACCTCGCGAAACGCGTCCGGCAAACGGCCCATTTCGCCCACTGTGGCCGGCAAAGGGCACGCCTGGGAGGTGGAATCACGGTGTTTGCGCGACAGATAGAAGGCCGCCACCAGCGCCCGACGCTCTTCGCCGGTGAGCTGAGTGTCGATATCGTCGATGGAGGCGCGGCGCTGCGCCAGCAATTGGCTGAACGCCTCCAGCATCAGCGCGTCCTTGCTTTCGAAGTGCGCGTAAAAACCACCGACGGTCAGCCCCGCCGCGCCCATGACTTCACCGACGCTCGGCTCGGCCGGGCCACGCTGGACCAACGCAGCGCTGGCGGCTTGCAGAATGCGTTCGCGGGTTTGTGCTTTTTTATCGCTCATCAAAGCCTCCGACTCTCATGGGTTGGATATTATTACCATAATAATATTTAGCAAGCGACCGCCACGACCACTGGTCAGAACACAGGAAGAGCATTGAAAGGGAATTGGCCAAACGCCAGACAAACAAAAGGGCCATTCAATAATTGAATGACCCTTAAAAATCCCGCAGAGCGGGTAATCGTGGCGTCCCCTAGGGGACTCGAACCCCTGTTACCGCCGTGAAAGGGCGGTGTCCTAGGCCACTAGACGAAGGGGACA
>NZ_JAQQPT010000043.1:0-3668 GCF_036688725.1 Pseudomonas lactucae
GGCGAGGTGGCCGATTCGATCCAGGGCTCGCGTATTCGCCTGATCGAACGCCCGCGTTTCCATAGCGAGCAGGCCTGGCAGGACTACGCCGACAAACTCACCGAGCTTGCACGTTTCACCCTGTCCCAGGGCGTGCGCCTGGCCTACCACCACCATATGGGCGCCTACGTCGAATCCCCGGAAGACATTGACCAGTTGATGCGCCGCACCGGTGCGGAAGTCGGTCTGCTGTTCGATTCTGGCCACTGTTATATGGGCGGCGGCGAACCGCTTGAGGTGTTGCGCAAACACATCGACCGGGTCTGCCATGTGCACTTCAAGGACGTGCGCAAGCCGGTGGTGCAACTGGCGCGCAACCAGATGTGGAGCTTTCCCGACTGCATCGTCAACGGCACTTTCACCGTGCCCGGCGATGGCGATATCGACTTTGCCGAACTGCTCGATGTGCTGATGGCCGCGAAATATGCGGGCTGGCTGGTGGTTGAAGCCGAGCAGGACCCGGCGGTGGCGCCCAGCTATATCTATGCAAAAAAGGGCTACGACACCTTGCGCGCGCTTCTCAACGATGCACTTCTCAACGAGAGGATTTGAGTGATGAGCTTGTTGGTCAAAAGCAGCAAACGCGGCCAGACCATGGTCGCCCTGGAAGAAGGGCGGCTGGAGTACGTGGGCTTCTCGGCCCACCGCCTGAGCCTCGGCGAAACCCTGCCGGTCAATGCGGGTGATAAAGAACTGTGCCTGGTGCTGCTCAGCGGTCGAGTGAACATCGAGGGCGAAGGTTTCAACTGGCAGAACCTGGGCGATCGCCAGTCGGTGTTCGAAGAAAAATCGCCGTTCGCCGCCTACCTGCCGCCCGGCACCACGGCCCAGGTCACCGCCTTGAGCGACGTGCAGATCGCGGTCTGCGCCGCGCCCGGTGCGCAGGGTTACGAACCGCGCCTGATCCGCCCCGAAGACTGCAAACGCAGCGTGCGCGGCAAAGGCGCCAACACCCGTTATGTGTGCGACATCCTGCCCGACACCTCACCGGCCCATTCGCTGTTGGTGGTGGAAGTGCGCACGCCGTCGGGGCACTCGTCGAGCTATCCGCCGCACAAGCACGACACCGATGACCTGCCGCACCAGAGCTTCCTGGAAGAAACCTACTACCACCAGATCAACCCGCCCCAGGGCTTCGTGTTCCAGCGGGTGTACACCGACGATCGCAGCATCGACCAGGCCATGGCCGTGGAAAACAGTGACCTGGTGGTGGTGCCCAAGGGGTACCACCCGGTCAGCGTGCCGTACGGCTACGAGTCTTATTACCTCAACGTCATGGCTGGCCCCAAGCGTGCCTGGCATTTCCACAACGACCCGCAGCACAGCTGGCTGCTGGACCTTTAAACGGTTTGGACGGAGAACAACAACAATGAAATCGCCGCTACGTTTTGCCCTCAACCGTATGGTCGCGCCAAACCTGTCCCTGCCGGACTTTATCGAGTTGGCGGTCGCGCTCAAGTGCGATGCCATCGAGATCCGCAATGACCTCAAGGACCGCCAGATCGAATACGGCCTGCCCGCCAGCCGCGTACGTGAATTGTGTGCGGCGCAGGGCATCAGGGTGCTGTCGATCAACGCGCTGTACCCCTTTGACGTCTGGAATGACGAACGCCGTGCCCAGGCGATCGAGCTGGCCAGCTATGCCCGTGAATGCGGTGCCCAAGGCTTGGTGATGTGCCCGTTCAATGAGCCCGGCGACACCCGCAATGACGCCCAGCGCGCGGCAGGTTTGCGCACCGCCTTGAGCGAGCTGGCGCCGATCCTGCGTGAGTACGGGATCCTCGGTTTCGTCGAACCCCTGGGCTTCGAAGTATCCGCCCTGCGCCGCAAGCGCGTGGCCGTTGACGCGATCAAGGCCATCGGCGGCCTGGATGTGTTCCGTGTGGTGCACGACACCTTCCACCATCACCTGGCCAACGAGCATGAGTTCTTCCCCGAGCTCACCGGCCTGGTGCATATCTCCGGCGTGGAAGATGCCCAGACGCCGCTCAACTCGATCAGCGACGGCCACCGCGTGCTGGTGGGCGAGGGCGACATTCTCGGCAACGCCGCGCAGATCGACACGCTGCTCAGCACTGGTTACAGCGGCTACCTGTCGTTCGAACCGTTTGCGGCAAGCGTGCACGAGTTGGCGGATATCCGGCAGGCCTTGGGGGCAAGTATCGCCCACTTGCAGAAACGATAAGGGGCGCGACATGACCACCACCCGATTGACCATGGCCCAGGCCCTGGTGAAGTTTCTGGATAACCAATACATCGAAGTCGATGGCGTGCAGAGCAAGTTTGTCGCCGGGGTGTTCACCATTTTCGGTCACGGCAATGTGCTCGGCCTGGGCCAGGCGCTGGAGCAGGACAGCGGCGACCTTGTGGTGCATCAGGGCCGTAACGAACAGGGCATGGCCCACGCGGCCATCGGCTTTGCCAAGCAGCACCTGCGCCGCAAGATCTATGCGTGTACCGCATCGGTCGGGCCTGGCGCGGCGAATATGCTGACCGCTGCGGCGACCGCCACCGCCAACCGTATTCCGTTGCTGCTGTTGCCTGGCGATGTGTACGCCAGTCGCCAGCCCGACCCGGTGCTGCAACAGATCGAGCAGTTCCACGACCTGAGCATCAGCACCAACGATGCCTTTCGCTCGGTCAGCAAATACTGGGACCGCATCAACCGGCCCGAACAATTGATGAGCGCTGCGATTCATGCGATGCGTGTGCTCACCGACCCGGCGGAAACCGGCGCCGTGACCCTTGCGCTGCCCCAGGATGTGCAGGCCGAAGCGTGGGACTACCCGGATTATTTCCTGCAAAAACGTGTGCACCGTATCGACCGTCGCCCGCCCACCTCCGCGATGATCGGCGATGCGTTGGCGGCGTTTCGCGGCAAGCGCAAACCGTTGATCATCTGCGGCGGCGGGGTCAAATACGCGGGTGCCAATGCTGCGCTGCAGGCCTTCGCCGAGCGCTTCGATATTCCCTTCGCCGAGACTCAAGCGGGCAAGAGCGCGGTGGTGTCCGGCCACCCGCTTAACGTCGGTGGCATTGGTGAGACCGGCTGCCTGGCGGCGAACCTGCTGGCGCCGGAGGCGGACCTGATCATTGGCATCGGCACGCGCTACACCGACTTCACCACCTCGTCCAAGTCGCTGTTCAAGCATGCCGAGGTGAAGTTCCTGAACCTGAATATCAGCCCCTGCGATGCGTTGAAACTCGACGGCGTACAAGTGCTGGGCGATGCCAAGGTCGCACTTGAAGCGCTGGCCGATGCCCTCGGCGATTACCGTTCCGGCTGGGGCGGGCAGGTGCGTGAGGCCAAGGCGCAACTGGACGCCGAAGTGGATCGTGTGCAGGGCGTGGAATACTCGGGCGACGGCTTCGTGCCGGAAGTCGACGACCGCCTGGACCGCGCCGTACTGCGCGAGTTTATCGAACTGACCGGCTCGTGCCTGACCCAGAGCCGTGTGCTCGGCGTGCTCAACGACAGCCTGGCCGACGACGCGATCATTGTCGCCGCCGCCGGCAGCCTGCCCGGTGACCTTCAGCGCGCCTGGCGCAGCAAAGGCGTGAACACCTACCACGTCGAATACGGCTACTCGTGCATGGGCTACGAGATCAACGCCGCCCTCGGCGTGAAG
>NZ_JAQQPT010000044.1:0-3453 GCF_036688725.1 Pseudomonas lactucae
CGAAATTGGGTCTGTAGCTCAGTTGGTTAGAGCGCACCCCTGATAAGGGTGAGGTCGGCAGTTCGAATCTGCCCAGACCCACCAATTTTGTGTGGGAAACGCCTGTAGAAATACGGGGCCATAGCTCAGCTGGGAGAGCGCCTGCCTTGCACGCAGGAGGTCAACGGTTCGATCCCGTTTGGCTCCACCACTACTGCTTCTGTTTGTTGAAAGCTTAGAAATGAGCATTCCATTGTGATGATGGTGAATGTTGATTTCTAGTCTTTGATTAGATCGTTCTTTAAAAATTTGGGTATGTGATAGAAAGATAGACTGACCGTTACTTTCACTGGTAATGGATCAGGCTAAGGTAAAATTTGTGAGTTCTCTTAACGAGAAATTCGAATTTTCGGCGAATGTTGTCTTCACAGTATAACCAGATTGCTTGGGGTTATATGGTCAAGTGAAGAAGCGCATACGGTGGATGCCTTGGCAGTCAGAGGCGATGAAAGACGTGGTAGCCTGCGAAAAGCTTCGGGGAGTCGGCAAACAGACTTTGATCCGGAGATGTCTGAATGGGGGAACCCAGCCATCATAAGATGGTTATCTTGTACTGAATACATAGGTGCAAGAGGCGAACCAGGGGAACTGAAACATCTAAGTACCCTGAGGAAAAGAAATCAACCGAGATTCCCTTAGTAGTGGCGAGCGAACGGGGACTAGCCCTTAAGTGGCTTTGAGATTAGCGGAACGCTCTGGAAAGTGCGGCCATAGTGGGTGATAGCCCTGTACGCGAAAATCTCTTAGTCATGAAATCGAGTAGGACGGAGCACGAGAAACTTTGTCTGAATATGGGGGGACCATCCTCCAAGGCTAAATACTACTGACTGACCGATAGTGAACTAGTACCGTGAGGGAAAGGCGAAAAGAACCCCGGAGAGGGGAGTGAAATAGATCCTGAAACCGTATGCGTACAAGCAGTGGGAGCCCACTTGTTGGGTGACTGCGTACCTTTTGTATAATGGGTCAGCGACTTATTTTCAGTGGCGAGCTTAACCGAATAGGGGAGGCGTAGCGAAAGCGAGTCTTAATAGGGCGTCTAGTCGCTGGGAATAGACCCGAAACCGGGCGATCTATCCATGGGCAGGTTGAAGGTTGGGTAACACTAACTGGAGGACCGAACCGACTACCGTTGAAAAGTTAGCGGATGACCTGTGGATCGGAGTGAAAGGCTAATCAAGCTCGGAGATAGCTGGTTCTCCTCGAAAGCTATTTAGGTAGCGCCTCATGTATCACTGTAGGGGGTAGAGCACTGTTTCGGCTAGGGGGTCATCCCGACTTACCAAACCGATGCAAACTCCGAATACCTACAAGTGCCGAGCATGGGAGACACACGGCGGGTGCTAACGTCCGTCGTGAAAAGGGAAACAACCCAGACCGTCAGCTAAGGTCCCAAAGTTATGGTTAAGTGGGAAACGATGTGGGAAGGCTTAGACAGCTAGGAGGTTGGCTTAGAAGCAGCCACCCTTTAAAGAAAGCGTAATAGCTCACTAGTCGAGTCGGCCTGCGCGGAAGATGTAACGGGGCTCAAACCATACACCGAAGCTACGG
This sequence comes from Pseudomonas lactucae, assembly GCF_036688725.1. Lineage (NCBI taxonomy): Bacteria > Pseudomonadati > Pseudomonadota > Gammaproteobacteria > Pseudomonadales > Pseudomonadaceae > Pseudomonas > Pseudomonas lactucae. The sequence continues at coordinate 1,591 of NZ_JAQQPT010000044.1, forward strand.
GTATCACGTAAGTGATGCGGTAGAGGAGCGTTCTGTAAGCCTGTGAAGGTGAGTTGAGAAGCTTGCTGGAGGTATCAGAAGTGCGAATGCTGACATGAGTAACGACAATGGGTGTGAAAAACACCCACGCCGAAAGACCAAGGTTTCCTGCGCAACGTTAATCGACGCAGGGTTAGTCGGTCCCTAAGGCGAGGCTGAAAAGCGTAGTCGATGGAAAACAGGTTAATATTCCTGTACTTCTGGTTATTGCGATGGAGGGACGGAGAAGGCTAGGCCAGCTTGGCGTTGGTTGTCCAAGTTTAAGGTGGTAGGCTGAGATCTTAGGTAAATCCGGGATCTTAAGGCCGAGAGCTGATGACGAGTCGTCTTTTAGACGACGAAGTGGTTGATGCCATGCTTCCAAGAAAAGCTTCTAAGCTTCAGGTAACCAGGAACCGTACCCCAAACCGACACAGGTGGTTGGGTAGAGAATACCAAGGCGCTTGAGAGAACTCGGGTGAAGGAACTAGGCAAAATGGCACCGTAACTTCGGGAGAAGGTGCGCCGGTGAGGGTGAAGGACTTGCTCCGTAAGCCCATGCCGGTCGAAGATACCAGGCCGCTGCGACTGTTTATTAAAAACACAGCACTCTGCAAACACGAAAGTGGACGTATAGGGTGTGACGCCTGCCCGGTGCCGGAAGGTTAATTGATGGGGTTAGCTAACGCGAAGCTCTTGATCGAAGCCCCGGTAAACGGCGGCCGTAACTATAACGGTCCTAAGGTAGCGAAATTCCTTGTCGGGTAAGTTCCGACCTGCACGAATGGCGTAACGATGGCGGCGCTGTCTCCACCCGAGACTCAGTGAAATTGAAATCGCTGTGAAGATGCAGTGTATCCGCGGCTAGACGGAAAGACCCCGTGAACCTTTACTATAGCTTTGCACTGGACTTTGAATTTGCTTGTGTAGGATAGGTGGGAGGCTTTGAAGCGTGGACGCCAGTTCGCGTGGAGCCAACCTTGAAATACCACCCTGGCAACTTTGAGGTTCTAACTCAGGTCCGTTATCCGGATCGAGGACAGTGTATGGTGGGTAGTTTGACTGGGGCGGTCTCCTCCTAAAGAGTAACGGAGGAGTACGAAGGTGCGCTCAGACCGGTCGGAAATCGGTCGTAGAGTATAAAGGCAAAAGCGCGCTTGACTGCGAGACAGACACGTCGAGCAGGTACGAAAGTAGGTCTTAGTGATCCGGTGGTTCTGTATGGAAGGGCCATCGCTCAACGGATAAAAGGTACTCCGGGGATAACAGGCTGATACCGCCCAAGAGTTCATATCGACGGCGGTGTTTGGCACCTCGATGTCGGCTCATCACATCCTGGGGCTGAAGCCGGTCCCAAGGGTATGGCTGTTCGCCATTTAAAGTGGTACGCGAGCTGGGTTTAGAACGTCGTGAGACAGTTCGGTCCCTATCTGCCGTGGACGTTTGAGATTTGAGAGGGGCTGCTCCTAGTACGAGAGGACCGGAGTGGACGAACCTCTGGTGTTCCGGTTGTCACGCCAGTGGCATTGCCGGGTAGCTATGTTCGGAATAGATAACCGCTGAAAGCATCTAAGCGGGAAACTAGCCTCAAGATGAGATCTCACTGGGACCTTGAGTCCCCTGAAGGGCCGTCGAAGACTACGACGTTGATAGGTTGGGTGTGTAAGCGCTGTGAGGCGTTGAGCTAACCAATACTAATTGCCCGTGAGGCTTGACCATATAACACCCAAGCAATTTGCTGACCTGAGAAGGCGCCAGATTGCGGTGTGTGAAGACGAGATGAACCGAAAGTTCGACGCTCACAAAACACCAATTGCTGTCACATACCCAATTTGCTGAAGCGAG
>NZ_JAQQPT010000045.1:0-3075 GCF_036688725.1 Pseudomonas lactucae
CAGCCAATGCGCGAGTTGGTTGGCGCGGGCGTCCAGTTCGGCGTAGCTCAGGCGTGTGTCGCCGTACACCAGCGCCAGGGCGTCAGGTGTGGCATGTACTTGCCTGTCGATCAAGTCGGGCAGGTTCGCGTACTCGGGATAGTCGTGCTGGGTCGCGTTCAAGTCCGCCAACTGGCGTTGTTCCGTGGCCTCCAGCATGCACAACTCGCCCAGGCACAGCGTGGACGGTCCCTGCGCCTGGGACGCCATCGCCAGCAGCAGGTTTTGCAAATGCTCACCCAGGCGAACCACGCTGGTCGCCTCGAAGGCACCCAGCAAATAACTCAACTGCACGTTCAGCGTGTCGCCGGCATGGATCACCACGGTCAACGGGTAATGGGTGGTTTCCCGCGAGATGACCTGGCCGAACCGCACACCACTGCCACTGCGCAAGGCGCTGTCCACCGGGTAGTTTTCGAACACCAGCACGCTGTCGAATAACGCCTGGCCCCCCTGCCCGGCCCAGCGCTGGATATCGAACAACGGCGTGTGTTCATGCTCGCGAACCTTCAGGTTCAGCGATTGAAGGTCACGCAGCCAGTCGCCCAGCAAACGCTCGGGGCCGGGCGCCTGGATGATCGGCAAGGTATTGATAAACAGCCCGAGCACACGCTCGGCATCGGCCAATGCGGTCGGGCGCCCGGCCACGGTGGCGCCGAAGGCAACGCTGCGCTGCCCGGTGTAGCGCTGCAACAGCAGGCTCCAGGCACCCTGCACCAAGGTGTTCAATGTCACGCGTTCACGACGCGCAAACGCCACCAACGCCGAGGTGACAGCGGGGTCCAGTTGCAGGCGCACGTCGCCATGCCCAGTCTGCGCCGGCACCGCCGGCAACGCGTCGGCCAGCCGGGTCGGTTCATCCAGCTGACGCAGGTGCTCGTTCCAGAATGCCTGGCTCGAATCAGCGTCCTGGCAGCCTAGCCAGGCCAGGTAATCGCGGTAGCGGCTGGCGCTGGCGACGGGCGCTTCGCCGCGATAATGCAGCAACACTTCTTCGATCATCCGCGCCGTGGCCCAGCCATCGAGAAGGATGTGATGACGGGTCCAGATCAGCTGATAGTCGCTTTCGCCCAGGCGTACCAGCAGCACCCGTTGCAACGGTGGCCGGCGCAGGTCGAAGCCTTGGTCGCGCTGGGCATCGGCCAGCTCGACCAAGTCCAACTGCGCCTGTTCAGCCGAGCGTGCGCGCCAGTCCAGGTGCTGCACCGGGGATGGCAACTGACGATGGATCCATTGCAGCGGCTGCGGCAAGTCGCCCTCCCAGGCGAAACCGGCGCGCAGGATCGCATGTTCCTGGGTGACCCGTTCCCAGGCCGCCGCGAAACGCGGGCCATCGACATCGCTCAACGGCACGCAGACTTGATTCACATAAGCGCTGCTGGCCCCGCCCCGCAGGGCGTGAAAGAGCATGCCCTGTTGCAGCGGCGACAATGGATAAAGGTCTTCAAGGTCGGCGGCAGCCACCGGCAGCGCATCCAATTGAGCCTGGCTGACGCTCGCCAGGGGGAAGTCCGACGGCGTGACGCCCACAGCACCAGGGCTCAGGCAATGGTCGAGCAAACGCTCCAGGGCTGCCAGGTAGCGTTCGGCCAGGGCTTGCACCACGTCGCTGTCGAAACGCTCGGCGCCGTAGCGCCAGCTCAATTGCAGACAACCGTCGCGCACCTGGCCGGTGATAACCCATTCGCTGTCGGCGTCGGCACTCGGGTCCAGGGACGCGCCGAGGCTTTCCTCGGCCCAGGCAAACAGGCCACCCGCCGAGCGGCCAGGGTCGAACTGGCCGAGGTAGTTGAAGGTGATTTGCGGGCTCGGCCGGGCCGCCAGCTGGCCTGCCGTCGCATCCTCGCCCAGATAGCGCAACACGCCGTAGCCAAGACCTTGGCCGGGGACCTGGCGCAGCTGTTCCTTGATGGCTTTGATGGCCTGCGCAGGCGAATCATTGCCGGGCACCAGTTGCAGCGGGTACAGCGCGGTGAACCAGCCCACGCTGCGGCTCAAGTCCAGGTCTGCGGCAGTATCCGCGCCGGGCGTGCGGCCGTGGCCTTCGAGGAGGATGTCCACCGCCGGTTGGCCGCTCCATTGGCACAACGTCTGGGCCAGTCCGGCCAACAGCAGCTCATCGATGCGCGTGCGATAGGCTCCGTGGGCCGCGCCCAGCAGGGCACGGGTGCGCGCCGGGTCGAGTTGCACGCGCGCGTAGGCCGTGGCACCGAGGGCACGACTGCCTTGCGGGTGTTGCACGTTCAACGGGGTGGCCGGCGTCTCGGAATAAGCCTGCCAGTAGGCCTGCTCGGTATCGCCCAGGCCCGAACGCGCCCATGCCTGGAGGTACTCGCCCCACGCCTTGAAGCTGCTGGTACGCGAGGCGAGTGCCAGAGGCGAGCCGGCGAGCGCCTGGGTATAAAGCTGGGCCAGGTCTTCAAGCAGGATACGCCACGACACCCCGTCCACCACCAAGTGATGCGCAACCAGTAACAGGCGTTGTTCGCCATTGGCCAACTGCATCAGTACGGCCTTGAACAGCGGACCCTGGCCCAGTTCAAAACCGCGCTGGGCATGTTCGCAGACCGCGCTGATCGCCTCGGGCGCGCAGTCGTCAAGGGTTCGGCAATCCAGCAGCGATGCGCTGCCCTGCCCATGGCTGGCGCGCCAGCGGCCCTCGACGCGCTGAAATTGCAGGCGCAGTGCATCGTGATGGGCAAACAGCGCCAGCAGCGCTTCGCCCAGCGCGCCCACTTCGAGATTGTGCAGCGGACGCAGCAGCAACGCCTGGTTCCAGTGCCCAGGGACCGGCACCGCCTGGGCGAAGAAGTGTGCCTGGATCGGCGTGACGGGCGCATCGCCCTGCACCGGGCCGCTGTCGACGCGGGCCTGATCCAGTGGCGCGGCGACGCGCGCCAAGGCCGCGATGTGCTGATGTTCGAACAGGTCACGGGGGTTGAGCTGCCAACCGGCACGGCGTGCCCGGCTGATCACCTGCAAGGACAGGATCGAGTCCCCTCCCAGCTCAAAGAAGTTGTCGGTAATACCGACTTG
>NZ_JAQQPT010000046.1:0-2582 GCF_036688725.1 Pseudomonas lactucae
TGTTGCCGCTGACCGAAAACTGACCCAGTAAAGGCTGTTCCGCCGACTGAAAACTGACCCAGGTGTTCAACTGCTTCTGCTCAATTTTTGAGCAGGAGAACCCAGGGTGATCAGCATGGAAATGATGGGCAAAATTCGGCGGATGTATTTTCGCGACAAGCTGTCGCTGCATCAGATCGCCAAGCGTACCGGGCTGTCGAGAAACACCATCCGAAAATGGGTCAGAGCGCCCGAAGCCACTCAGCCGGCGTACCAGCGGTGCGCAGCCTTCAACAAACTCAGTCCGTTTCACCAGACGCTGGAGCAGGCGCTCAAGGCCGATTCGTTTCGGGCAAAGCACAACCGCAGGAGCGCCAAAGCACTCTTTGAGCTGATCAAGACCGAGGGTTACGACGGCGGCTACAGCCAGCTCACCGCCTTCATTCGCTCGTGGCGCGGCGAGCAAGGCAAATCCCTACGTGCCTTTGTACCGCTGACGTTCGCACTCGGTGAGGCCTTTCAGTTCGACTGGAGCGAAGAAGGTCTGCTGATTGGCGGCCTGTTCCGACGCATCCAGGTCTCCCATATGAAGCTGTGTGCCAGTCGTGCATTCTGGTTGGTTGCGTACCCCAGCCAAGGCCACGAGATGTTGTTCGATGCCCATACCCGCTCGTTTGGCGCGTTAGGTGGGGTGCCGCGTCGCGGCATCTACGACAACATGAAGACCGCTGTCGACAAGGTTAACAAGGGCAAAGGCCGTACGGTCAATGCTCGGTTTGCCGTGATGTGCGCGCACTACCTGTTTGATCCGGACTTCTGCAACGTGGCCTCCGGCTGGGAAAAAGGCATCGTCGAAAAGAACGTCCAAGACAGCCGACGGCGCATCTGGCTCGATGCTCAAGATTGCATGTTTCACACCTTTGAAGAACTGAATGTCTGGCTCGGACAACGCTGTCGTGCGCTCTGGAGCGAGCTGGTGCACCCGCAGTACAACGGGCTGACGGTGGCGGACGTCCTGGAACTGGAACGGGTGGAAATGATGCCAATGCCCACTGCCTTTGACGGCTATGTCGAGCGCACCGTGCGCGTCTCCAGCACCTGTCTGATCAGCGTGGCGCGAAATCGCTACTCGGTGCCGTGTGAGCGGGTCGGCCAGTGGGTCAGCAGCCGTCTGTATCCTTCCCGGGTGGTGGTCATCGCCGATGAAATGATGATTGCCAGTCATGAGCGCCTCTTTGATCGAGATCAGGTCAGTTTTGACTGGCAGCATTACATCCCGCTCATCGAACGCAAGCCGGGAGCGCTGCGCAATGGTGCGCCGTTTGCTGATCTGCCGAAGCCGTTGCAACTGCTAAAACGCGGCCTGAGGCGTCACACCAACGGTGATCGAATCATGACGCAGGTACTGGCGGCGGTTCCCATCGCCGGGCTCGATGCTGTGTTGGTGGCGGTGGAGTTGGTACTTGAATCAGGCAGCTTGAGCGCTGACCACATCCTGAATGTCCTGGCTCGACTGACATCGACAGCAGCACCTCCGTCCGCCGAAACCAGCCTTCAACTCAAGATAGCGCCTGTCGCCAATACGGCGCGCTATGACCGGCTCCGTACCACCGATGAGGAGACTCGCAATGCGTGATCTTATGGCGGAACTCAAAGAACTGCGTCTGCATGGCATGGCCAGCGCCTGGGAAGAACTGTCTTCGCAAGGAGAATCCTCGACGGCGTCGTCGAAATGGCTGCTTGAGCATCTGCTCCAACAAGAACATGCGGATCGCGCGGTGCGCTCAGTGAACCACCAGATGAACATGGCCAAACTCCCCATGCATCGTGATTTGGCCGGCTTCGACTTCAGCGCTTCCAGCGCAGACGCCCGCCTGGTCAAGGATCTGTCCAACCTGGCGTTCACAGATACCGCGCAGAATGTGGTGTTCATCGGCGGGCCTGGAACAGGCAAAACACACCTGGCCACCGCCTTGGCCGTGTCCGGGATCACGACGCATAACAAACGCGTGCGCTTCTACTCCACGGTGGATCTGGTCAATTTGCTGGAACGCGAAAAATACGATGGTAAAGCAGGCCGAATCGCTCAAGGGCTGCTTCGCACAGACCTGGTGATACTCGATGAACTGGGGTATTTGCCCTTCAGCCAGAGCGGCGGCGCCCTGTTATTTCACTTGCTGTCCAAGCTGTACGAACACACCAGCGTGGTCATCACCACCAACCTCAGCTTCTCGGAATGGTCGAGTGTGTTTGGCGACGCCAAGATGACCACTGCGTTGCTGGATAGGCTGACACACCACTGTCACATCGTCGAAACGGGCAACGAGTCCTACCGTCTGCAACACAGCAGCTTGGTCGCCCAGACAAAGATCAAATCACGTGAACGAAAGCGCAAGGACGATGATGGTACGGCGGACGATGAACCATTTTGATCTGCCCCCGAAATACCCTGCCGCATGCCTGCATGTGGTGGGGGTCTAGTGCCTCTGTCACTGGAACACGACTGCTAAGCTTATCCACAATTGCTGATGCAAAAGTCAGCGATCCGCCCTGGGTCAATTTTCAATCGGCAGGGTGGGTCAGTTTTCAATCAGCGCCAACAG
>NZ_JAQQPT010000047.1:0-2359 GCF_036688725.1 Pseudomonas lactucae
CAGCACGTTCCTGACTATATGGTGCCGTGGCGATTGATGCGGTTGCCGGCGATGCCGCTCTCGGCCAATGGCAAGCTGGATCGCAAGCAACTGCTGCAGGTCGAGGCGCAAGTCGCCGCTACCGGCTATGTCGAACCCCGCAATGACGCCGAACGCAGCCTCGCCAGAATCTGGTCCGAGGTGCTGGGCGTGGAGCGGGTGGGTGTGACGGATGACTTTTTCGAGCTGGGCGGGCATTCGCTGCTTGCGACCCGCCTGGCCTCGCAGATCCGCCATCAGTTAGGCGTACAGATACACCTCGGCGCGGTGTTCGATACACCGACGATCGAGGCGCTCGCTCGGCACCTGGAGCACATTCCGGCACACACCTGCGAAGACGAGGTGGATGCCATGACCCAATTGCTGAACGAACTGGAGCGCATTGAATGAACGACCTGAGCCAAGCCCACGGCCCCAGCCACCGTGACGATCCGTTGCGCCCGCTGGCCGAACGGCTCAACGCTCTTCCTGCCGAAAAGCAGCGGATATTCCTGCGGCAGTTGCGTGAAAAAGGCATTGATGCGCGCCGTTTGCCCATCGTTGCGGCGCCTGCCGAGACGACGCACACGTTGTCCTACAGCCAGCGCCGGCTATGGCTGCTCTGGCAGTTGGAGCCGACCGCCAGCGCCTATCACATTACCGGTGGCCTGCAACTCACGGGGCAATTGAACGAGGCGGCGCTGCAGGCGGCGCTGGCCGATATCGTCGCCCGTCACGCGGTACTGCGCAGTGTCTTCCCCAGCGAAGGCGGTGAGCCGGTGGTGCGTGTGCAGGCTGCCGATGCCTGTGCCGTGCTCCTGGGGCGCGAAGACCTCAGCGAGTTGTCGGCCCAGGCCCAGGACGCGGCCTTGGCGCGCCTGGCCCAGGCCCAGGCCCGACAACCGTTCGACTTGACCCAGGGGCCTTTGCTGCGCCTGTGCCTGGTGCGCTGTGACGCCGAACGGCATGCCTTGCTGGTCACCTTGCACCACATCGTCGCCGATGGCGTCTCGGTGGAGCTGTTCGTTCAAGAGCTGGCTGGCGGCTATGCCCGTCACCTTCAGGCCGTCGACAGTCCGTTGCCCAGCCTTGATGTGCAATACAGCGACTATGCGCGCTGGCAGCGCCTGTGGCTGGAGTCCGGCGAAAGTGAGCAACAACTGGCGTATTGGCGCGAGCGCCTGGGCGTTGAGGAGCCCGTGCTGGAGTTGCCGGTCGATCATCTGCGTTCGGGCTTGCCCACCTATCACGGCGCACGGGTCGGCAAACCGTTGTCCGAGGCCACCAGCAGCCGTTTGCGGCAGTTCGCCCGCAGTCAACAAGCCACGCCGTTCATGGTGTTGCTCGCCGCTTATGGCGTGTGGCTAAGCCGCCTGTGCGGCCAGACGCAAGTGCGCGTCGGCATCCCGGTTGCCAATCGCGAGGCTGTCGCGACCCAGGGTTTGATCGGGTGCTTTGTCAATACACAAGTCTGGCCGTTAAGCGTGTCGCGTCGTGAATCCTTCATCGACCAGCTCAAGGCTGTGCGCGAACAGGCCTTGCAAGCCCAGGCTCATCAGGATTTGCCCTTCGAACAGCTGGTCGAAGCACTGCAGCCCCAACGCAGCATGGGCCGCAACCCGCTGTTCCAGGTCATGTTCAACCACTTGCAGCGCGGCGACAGCCAGCTGGATGTGGGCGGGCTGGTCTTCGAGCGCCTGGACCAGGCCGCTGAAACCGCACAGCTGGATCTGACCCTGACCACCGAGGAAGACCGCCAGGGCCAGATCACCGCGACCTTCAGCTACGCGACCGACCTGTTCGACGCCGCCACCGTGCATGCCTGGCACGCGCATTTCCTGTTTCTGCTCGAGCAACTGCTGGAACAGCCCGAGCGTGCATTGCACGAACTGCTGCCGCTGACCCCCGTCGAGCAACAGCAACTGTCCGGTTGGAACGCCACCGAGGAAAACTACCCTTCGTACGCGAATCTGCCGGCGTTGATCGGCCAGCAAGTGCGCGCCACACCTGACGCCTTGGCGCTGGTGTACGGCGACACACGCCTGAGCTACGCCGAACTGGACGCCCGCGCCAATCAACTCGCGCATTGGCTGCAAGGCCAGGGCGTGGGGCCGGATGTGCCGGTGGCGGTTTCGGCCGAACGTTCGGTGGAATTGGTGGTAGCCCTGCTGGGTGTGATCAAGGCCGGTGGTGCGTATTTGCCGCTGGACCCGGAACACCCGCGTGAGCGTTTGCAAGGCATGCTCGCCGACAGTGGCAGCCCCTTGCTGTTGACGCAAACCCACCTGCTGGACAAGTGGGCGGGCGATGCCGGCGTGCCGGTGCATGCCCTCGAAAGCTT
>NZ_JAQQPT010000048.1:0-1919 GCF_036688725.1 Pseudomonas lactucae
ATCGAGTAGGAGGCGGATTTACATCCGCCGTCCTCTCACACCACCGTACGTACGGTTCCGTATACGGCGGTTCAGGTCATGCGGATAAGCCGTTGATCGTATCGAGTATCGAGACCAGTCCGAGCTGGCTCCACAGTTTCTTCGGCAGCGCCTGATTCATATGTGACGCTCCCGAGTTCCACCAAGGACCTCTGCCATTGAACGCTGATGTGCAAGCACGTCCTTCATGGATCCCCAGGCGCATCAGGTTGCGCGCCCTCGTAGAGGGCCGCTTCCATTGACGCCAGACGACACATCGAAGCTTACGTCTTACCCAACCGTCCAATTCTTCGAGTGGTTTCCTGCTCTGGCTGAGCTTGAAGTAACCCGCCCAACCACGCAGCACCGGGTTGATCCGCTCAATGACGTTAGCCATCTTGTGGCCCCGGGCTTTACGCAGCAGTGCTCTGAGCCGATCGCGTAGGCGATCCAGGCTCATCGTCGCCACTCTTAGTCTCGGCTGTTGGTGCCAGCTCATCCCATAACCCAAGTAGTCACAGGCCCAGGGCCGTGCCACACGGCTCTTTTCCTGATTCAACGTCAATTTCAGGCGTTGATTCAGGAAGCGTTCAACCCCGGCCAGCACACGCTCGCCTGCGCGACGACTACGCACATAAATGTTCGCGTCGTCGGCATAGCGTACAAAGCGGTGGCCCCGTCGTTCCAGTTCACGGTCGAGTTCGTTGAGCAGGATATTCGACAACAACGGCGAGAGCGGGCCGCCTTGCGGCGTCCCCTCCTGCCGTCGGCTGGCGATCCCACCCGACATGACTCCAGCCTCGAGGTAGCGACGGATCAGCCTGAGCACTCGCTTGTCTTCGACTTGACGTTCGATGCAGGCCATCAATACATCGTGGTTGACTCGATCAAAGAACTTCTCAAGATCAAGCTCCACGCACCAGCGGTGCCCCGCCGCCACATGGGCGCGAGCTGTTTCGATAGCTTGGTGAGCGCTTCTGCCCGGACGAAAGCCGTAGCTGTAATCCGAGAACAGAGGGTCGAAGATCGGTGTGAGCTGTTGCAGCAAAGCCTGCTGGATCAGGCGGTCCACTACACTGGGAATGCCCAGCTGTCGCGTTCCTCCCTTGGGCTTGGGGATTTCAACGGCGCGTACACCTTGCGGGTGATACTCACCGGCCAGCAACCGAGCCTTGAGGATCGGCCAATACTGATTCGTGTAGTCCGCCAATTGCTCGACCGTCATGCCATCGGCACCCGGCGCGCCCTTGTTGCTGACCACACGGTGATACGCACGCTTGAGGTTGACGGGTGCGAGCACCCGCGCCATCAGCGTGTCCGGCTCCGCTTTCGTCCGCGCCACAGACGCCGCCGATACCTCTGCGCTGTCAGCCGTCATCCTCGGATACTGTCCGGAACTCGGAGTAACAGTTTTCTCTGGGAGAAATTTCTGCATTTCGGTATTCAACGAGACTCTGACGCCTACCGGCGGCATAACCTGTTCAGCCCTTGATGACGTGGTTATTCGTCACTTACTACGGCCTCGGCTGACTTCTGCAGGTTCATCCCGTCGCCTCTCGACGCCCGGTAGCACAGTGGCAAACCTACAGATCTCCCAGGGTAATTCGCGCGACCTTCCTGCTTATGCCTGTCGGATCTACGTCGTAGCGTTCCGTGCAAGTATTGGGCTTTAACGATTTGCGCCGTCTTACCCCGCTACGCCGCCTCTATCCGCTTCCTGTTCGTCAGGCCAGCATTTTGCCTCGGACTTCCTTCAGATTCGCAGTCACCCGCGACACCCTTGCCTCTGGCTAACACTTCCCCTTGCCGGGTGTGTAGAGGACTTTCACCTCCAAGTCACCAGCGTGGCCACCACAGCCAAGCTGGTTGCGCTTACGCGCAACGCGCCATGCCTGGCGCAC
>NZ_JAQQPT010000005.1:0-294623 GCF_036688725.1 Pseudomonas lactucae
CAGGCCGACCTGGTAAAAGCATGGCCTGCCTGACGGCAGGCCGTTATCGGCCCGCACACAAAAAAACTGACACTCTCTTTGGGCCCGCTGCGCAGCCCAGCGCGGGGCAAGCCCGCTCACCACAACAAGCAAGCTCACACTCACTTCTGTCATTTCCCTCCTGTCACACCTTGCCCCATCTTCGGTTATGCTCGCCCTTCGTCGTGTATAAACGGAGCCCTCATGACCGCTGCCCGCCTGCTTCTCCCCTTGAGCCTTGCCCTGCTGGCCGCGTGCGCCAGCGCGCCGAAGCAAAACGTCACCGTGGACAACCAGAGCGCCTGCCCGCTCCAGCTTAAATCCGGGCAAAACCTGATCCTGACCCTGCCCAGCAACCCCACCACCGGCTACCGCTGGGCCATCCAGGACTCCGCCGGCGGCGTGCTGCGCGCGCTGAGCCCCGAGGTCTACAGCAGCACGGAGTCCGGCGTGATCGGTGGTGGTGGCCAGTCGACCTGGCGCTTCCAGGCGTTCGCCGCCGGCCAGGGCCGTTTGCGCCTGACCTCCCAGCAACCGTGGGAACCGGAAGCCGAACCGGCCGAAGTCTTCGACTGCGCCATTACGGTGAACTGAAATGCCGTGGCTGATTCTGGCGTTGATGGGCGCCGCCACTTTTGTCTACGGCCTGGCCACGCATGCGGCCTTGCTGTGCCTGCTGGTCAAGCCGCTGCCGGTGCTGGCGCTGCTTGGCTGGCTGCATGACGCGCCGCCCACCGACTATCGACGCTGGATCAGCCTGGGGCTGATTTTTTCTCTGGTCGGCGATGTGTTGCTCGCCTGGCCGGGCGACCTGTTTATCTTCGGCCTTGGTGCGTTTCTGTTTGCGCACCTGGCCTACCTCAAAGCCTATTTCAGCGATTGCCGACGCTTGGCCCTGTTGCCGTTGGTACTGGCACTGGGCGTGGGTGCGGTCCTGTTGAGCATCCTGATTTTCCACGGACTCGGCAATTTGCTGATTCCCGTGGTGGTTTACGCGCTGGTGATCAGCGCCATGCTCTGGCGCGCGCTGGCACGCCTGGGCAGTGATGTGCCGAAACGCTCGGCGCTATTGGCGGCAGCCGGCGCGGTGTCGTTCGTGTTTTCCGACACGTTGATCGGTATTAATCGTTTTGTCGTGGCGTTCGAGGCAGCGCCGTATGCGTTGATCGCCACCTACTGGCTCGGGCAGTGGGGTATCACCGCTTCGGCTTTCCATCAGACAACCCGCGCACACGAGGGCCAACTTGGCTAAAATGCCGGCCTTTCCCCCATCGTCGCCGGAACAACCGTGAGCAAAGAACCCGATCGCCTATTCGCCCAGCCCCTGCCCCAGGTGCCGGACTTCGCCTTTAACGAGGACGTGGTGCGGGTGTTCCCGGACATGATCAAGCGCTCGGTGCCGGGTTACCCGACCATCGTCGAAAACCTTGGCGTGCTCGCCGCGCAGTTTGCCCAACCCAATAGCGTGCTCTACGACCTCGGTTCATCCCTTGGCGCGGTGACCCAGGCGTTGCGCCGGCATGTGCGTACCGATGGCTGCCGGGTGATCGCGGTGGATAACTCGGCGGCGATGGTCGAGCGTTGCCGCCAATACCTGAATGGCCAGGACTCGATGTTCCAGGAGCTGCTGCCGGTGGAGGTGATCGAGGGCGATATTCTCGCACTGCAGTTCCAGCCGGCCTCGGTGGTGGCGCTGAATTTCACCCTGCAATTCATCGCCCCGGAAGAACGCCTGGCGTTGCTTGGGCGCATTCGCCAAGCGCTGTTGCCCGGCGGCGCGCTGATCCTCTCGGAAAAGCTGCGCTTCAACGATGCTGAAGAACATGCCCTGCTCACCGATCTGCATATCGCGTTCAAACGCGCCAACGGCTACAGCGAACTGGAAATCGCCCAGAAGCGCAGCGCCATCGAAAATGTCATGAAGCCCGACAGCCTCGAAGAACATCGCGAACGCCTGCTGGCGGCCGGGTTCTCGAAAGTCGTGCCGTGGTTCCAGTGTCTTAACTTTGCCTCGTTGATTGCCTTGCCATGATTGATTTGTCCCCCCTCGCCCGCCATTTGGTCGGCACTCCCCTGGCCGTTTGGGCCCAGGGCCTGCAAGCGCAGCTCGACAGCAAGATGGAGAAGGGTCACGGCGACCTGGAGCGCTGGCAAAGCGCGCTGGATGCGCTGCCGAAGATTCAGCCCAGCAACGTCGACTTGCTCAATGGCCTGACCCTCGATACCGAGTGCGATGACGCCACCCGCGCACAAATGCACACCGCCCTGATGGGGCTCAGCCCCTGGCGCAAGGGGCCGTTCCACCTGTTCGGCGTGCATGTGGACACCGAATGGCGCTCGGACTGGAAATGGTCCCGCGTAGCGCCGCACTTGAACCTTACGGGCAAGCGCATCCTCGATGTGGGCTGCGGCAACGGTTACTACATGTGGCGAATGCTCGGCGCCGGCGCCGACAGCGTGATCGGCGTCGACCCCAACTGGCTGTTCTTCTGCCAGTTCCAGGCGGTGCAGCGTTATCTGTCTGAGCCCAAGGCGTGGCACTTGCCATTCCCGTTCGAAGATTTGCCGGCAAACCTGGAAGGCTTCGACACGGTATTTTCCATGGGCGTGTTTTATCACCGCCGCTCGCCGATCGAGCATTTGCTTGCGCTGAAAGACACTCTGGTCAAGGGCGGCGAGCTGGTGCTGGAAACCTTGGTGGTCGAAGGCGACCAGCAACAGGTGCTGGTGCCGGAGGACCGCTACGCCCAGATGCGTAATGTGTGGTTCCTGCCATCGGTGCCGGCGCTGATGCTCTGGCTGCGGCGTGCCGGGTTCAGTGATGTGCGCTGCGTGGATGTGAGCGTGACCACGGTAGAGGAGCAGCGAGGGACGGCGTGGATGAAGTATCAGTCGCTCAGCGATTTTCTCGATCCGGAAGATCACAGCAAGACGATTGAAGGGCTGCCGGCGCCGATGCGGGCCGTCATCATCGCCAGGAAATAACCCCGATCTCCCTGAAACAACAGAGATCTAAATCTGGGAGGGGCCCGCCCCCTCCCACATTTGATCTCCAGTGTTTTTTAGAGCGGGGGCTTAGCCCGGCGGGCCTTGAAGAATTCGCTCAACACCGTCCCACATTCCTCAGCCAACACCCCGCCTTCAAACAACACCCGATGGTTCAGAAACCCCTGGGTAAAAAACTGCCCCTGGCTTTGCACAATCCCCGCCTTAGGCTCCAGCGCGCCATACACCACCCGCGCAATCCGCGAATGCACGATCAGGCCGGCGCACATGCTGCACGGTTCCAGCGTCACATACAGCGTGCTGCCCACCAGACGATAATTGCTGATCGCTCGCGCGGCGGCGCGGATGGCGACCATTTCGGCATGGGCGCTGGGGTCGTTGCCGCTGATGGGGCAGTTGAAGCCGCGACCGATGATTTCACCGTCCTGCACCAGCACAGCGCCCACCGGCACTTCACCCAGTACGGCGCCTTGGGCGGCGAGGGCCAGGGCTTCGCGCATGAAATGCTGATCGCGGCTGCGGTCGATGATCGCGGTGGGACGAATCTGACGCATCACGCCACCTCGATGGCGGCCATCAGGCCGGTTTCCATATGGTCGATCACGTGACAGTGGAACATCCATACCCCTGGGTTATCCGCCACCAACGCTACACGGGCGCGCTCGTTCTTGCCCAGCAAGTAGGTGTCGGTGAAGTACGGGATCACCTTGTGGCGGTTCGAGGCGATGACCTTGAAGCTCATGCCGTGCAAGTGGACCGGGTGCTGGTACTGGGTCATGTTCTTGAGTTCGAAAATGTAGCTCTTGCCCAGCTCAAGCTTGGCAATTGGACGGTCGGCGCAGGTCTTGTCGGTGATGTCCCAGGCCTGGCCGTTGATCTGCCACAGGCTGGGCGGCTTGCCGTTGTCGACGTTGACCGACACCGAGCCGACCCATTCGAAATTGAAGTTGAGTTTCTCGGCGTTGGCCAGGTCCGGCTCGGCCACTGGGTTGGCCGGCAGTGCCGGCGGCCACGCGGTCGGCGCATCGTTGTTGACCACTGAGCGGAAGGTGCCGAGGCGTACCGGGCCGTTGCGGATCGACAGCTCTTCACCCGCCGGCGGCGCCTTGATCGCCAGGCAAATGCGCATGCCCGGGCCCAACCAGTATTCCTTGCCCAGCGGGCGCGGCTCGATAGGGTTGCCGTCCAGCGCGTAGATCTGCGCTTCGACGCCGGGGATGTTGATGCGGTAGGTCAGGGTGTTATCGAGGTTGAGCAGGCGCACGCGGGTGATCTGCCCGGCAGGCAGGTCGATGACCGCCTGGGGCACGCCGTTAATGGTCGAGAGGCGCCCGGCGGTACCGCCACGCGCTGCTTCACGCGGGATGCTGAACTCGACAAAGGCGCCCTCTTCGTCGATGTGCCAGTTCTTCAGGCTCAAGGTGCGTTCGTATTTGAAACCGGTGGGCTCGCGCTCTTCCACGATCAAAGGGCCGACCAGGCCACGGCCGAGTTCTTCGCTGCTGCTCACATGGGGGTGGTACCAGTAGCTGCCGGCGTCGGGCACGCGGAATTTGTAGTCGAAGTACTCACCGGGCAGTACCGGCAATTGCGAGACGTAGGGCACACCGTCCATTTCCAGTGGCAGGCGGATGCCGTGCCAGTGAATGGTGGTGGCGACCGGCAGGTGGTTGATGAAGCGTACCCGCAGCCATTCGCCCTGGCGCACACGCAATTCGGTGCCCGGTGCCGAGGGGCCGAACGCCCAGGCTTGGGTGGTGTGGCCCGGCACCAGCTCCACGTCCAGCGGTGCGGCGATCAGCTCGTAGTCATGGCCCGCCTCCGCCTCGGCGACTTTCCCCAGCCAATAGCGATAGGCGCCACCGGCACCGACGCCCACTACGGCCAGGCCTGCAAGGCCACCCAGGATTTGTCGACGGGAAAAGGATCGGGACACAACAACCTCACGTATCGGCGGCAGGCCAGTGGCCTGCAAAGGGCGGATACGATACACCTGCGTCGGCTAAACAGTAAGGCTTCGCATTGCCGCATGGGTGAATTCCGGAATGCGCCTCCCACACTCGATCCTCATTGTGTTTTAGGCCTTGGCGGCAGCCAGGATCAGGGCCTTCATCTCGGCCACCGCGCCTTTGAACCCGACGAACAGCGCATGCGCCACCAGCGCATGGCCGATGTTCAGCTCGTTGATGCCCTTGATAGCGGCCACGGCTTCAACGTTGTGGTAATGCAAGCCGTGGCCGGCGTTGACGATCAGGCCTTCGCCTAGCCCACAGTTCACGCCGTCGATGATGCGTTGCAGTTCATCGGCCACTTCAGTGGGGGTGGTGGCATCGGCATAACGGCCGGTATGCAATTCGATGGCCGGCGCGCCGACGCGGCGCGAGGCTTCGATCTGGCGTTCGTCGGCGTCGATGAACAGCGACACTTCGCTGCCGATCCTCGACAGGCGCTCCACGGCGGCCTTGATCCGCGCCTCCTGGCCGGCCACATCCAGCCCACCTTCGGTGGTAAGTTCCTGGCGGGTTTCCGGCACCAGGCAAATGTGCGCCGGGCGGATGCGTTCGGCGAACGCCATCATTTCTTCGGTGACGCCCATTTCGAAATTCATGCGGGTTTGCAGCACATCCTTGAGCAGCAGCACATCGCGCTCCTGGATGTGGCGGCGGTCTTCACGCAGGTGCACGGTGATACCGTCGGCGCCCGCTTCTTCGGCATCCAACGCCGCCTTGACCGGGTCCGGGTAACGAGTGCCCCGGGCCTGACGCAGGGTAGCGACGTGGTCGATGTTGACGCCAAGAAGAATGCGATTGCTGGTGGTCACGGAAGCGCTCCTGAAAAGGGAAAGAAACGGTGCACAGCATACACGGGGATGTCAGGGCTTTCGAAACAACTCGCGACTGACCAGCGGCCGTCCGCCCAGGTGCACGGCCAAGGCCTGGCGCATCAGGCGCTTGGCGGCCGACAACGCGCCGGGAGCCGACCAGTCCGCTTCTCTCATGGCGAGCAATTCGGTGCCTTGGAACAGGCCCGGTTGCAGCAGGTGCACACGCTCCAGTCCCGCGTCGACTTGCAGGCGGTACATGCCATCGGCGGCGATGGGCTCACCGTGCAGGTCGTTGGCGAGTTCGAAGCCATAGCCCAGGTCGTCGAGCAGGCGCCATTCGAAAGCCCGCAGCAGCGGCTCCAGCGGGCGGCCTTCGGCCAGGGCCAGCAAGGTGGCGGCGTAGTGATCGAAGACCGCCGGGTGCGGGTCTTCGGCGGGCAGCAGACGAATCAGCAGTTCGTTGAGGTAGAGGCCGCTGAACAACGCATCGCCGTTGAGCCAGGCCGACGTGCCGACGCTTTCCAGGCGGCCGACGTTTTTCAGCTCACCCTTGCCGCGAAACTCCACATCCAATGCAACGAACGGCCGCGCCAACGTACCCGCCTTGCCCCGCGCACTGCGCAAGACTGCACGCAGGCGGCCTTGGGGCGTGAGAAAATCCACCAGCGCGCTGGTCTCGCGGTAGGCGCGACTGTGCAGGACATAGGCGGGTTGGCTGGGGGGAGCTTGAGACATTGAGTTCTCGTTGAGGGAACACGATCTTGATAACGACGCCTGTTCAATGTGGGAGGGGGCTTGCTCCCGATAGTGGTATTTCAGTCACCACAGGTATGGCTGATCCACCGCTATCGGGAGCAAGCCCCCTCCCGCATTTTGTCTTGCGGCGTGCTTACAGGTCGCCGTAACCGAGCGAACGCAGCGCGCGTTCATCATCCGACCAGCCACCCTTCACCTTCACCCACAGGTTGAGCATGATCTTGGAGTCGAACAGCAGCTCCATGTCTTTGCGCGCTTCGGTGCCGATGCGCTTGATGCGCTCGCCCTTGTCGCCAATGATGATTTTTTTCTGGCCATCACGTTCAACGAGGATCAGCGCATGGATATGCAGGGTCTTGCCCTGCTGCTTGAACTCTTCGATTTCGACGGTGATCTGGTACGGCAGCTCGGCACCCATCTGACGCATGATTTTCTCGCGTACCAGTTCGGCGGCGAGGAAACGGCTGCTGCGGTCGGTGATCTGGTCTTCCGGGAAGAAGTGCTCGTTCTCCGGCAGGTAACCGGCGATCACGCGCTCCAGGGCTTCGAGGTTATGGCCGTGCTGGGCCGAGATCGGCATGATCTGCGCGTTGGGCAGTTGTTCCTGCAACCAGGTCAGGTGCGGCATCAGTTCGGCTTTGTCTTCGATGCGGTCGGTCTTGTTCAACGCGACGATCAACGGGCCGGTCACATACTGCACACGCTCCAGGACCATCTGGTCTTCGTCGGTCCACTTGGTGCGGTCGACCACGAAGATCACCACGTCGACGTCTTTCAACGCCGCCGAAGCGGTCTTGTTCATGTAGCGGTTCAGAGCTTTCTCGCCGCCTTTGTGCATGCCTGGGGTATCGACGTAGACCGCTTGCACGTTGCCTTCGGTCTTGATGCCCAGCATGTTGTGGCGAGTGGTCTGCGGCTTGCGCGAGGTGATCGCGAGCTTCTGGCCGAGGATGTGGTTGAGCAGCGTCGACTTGCCCACGTTGGGGCGGCCAACGATGGCAACATAGCCACAGCGTGTTGCGGTTGAATCAGTCATGGCCATTCTCCACGCCCAGGGCAATCAGTGCTGCTGCGGCCGCTACCTGTTCGGCAATACGACGGCTCACACCCTGACCTCGGCTTTTTTCATTCAGTAAGGTGATTTCACATTCCACGAAGAACACGCGGCAATGGGGTTCACCCTGGATATCCACCACTTCGTAGCGTGGCAGTTCGCACCCGCGTGATTGCAGGAATTCCTGCAGGCGGGTCTTGGGGTCCTTGTTGGTGTCGACCAGGGTGAGGCTCTCGATCTCGGAGGTCAGCCACGCGGTGACGCGCGCCTTGGCTGCTTCCATGCCGGCATCCAGGTAGATCGCGCCGATCAGCGCCTCGAGGGCATCGGCCAGGATCGATTCGCGGCGGAAACCACCGCTTTTCAATTCACCGGACCCCAGGCGCAGGTACTCCCCAAGGCCAAAACCACGGGCCAGCACGGCCAGGGTCTCGCCTTTTACCAGGCGCGCGCGCAGGCGCGATAACTGGCCTTCACGGGCCTGCGGGAAACGCTCGAACAGCGCCTCACCGGCGACAAAATTAAGGATGGCATCACCGAG
This sequence comes from Pseudomonas lactucae, assembly GCF_036688725.1. Taxonomy (NCBI): domain Bacteria; kingdom Pseudomonadati; phylum Pseudomonadota; class Gammaproteobacteria; order Pseudomonadales; family Pseudomonadaceae; genus Pseudomonas; species Pseudomonas lactucae. Next base: position 8,200 of record NZ_JAQQPT010000005.1, read on the forward strand.
GAATTCCAGGCGCTCGTTATTGCGCCCTGCAAAACTGCGGTGTGTGAGGGCAAGGACCATCAATTCCTGGTCCTTGAAGGTGTAGCCGAGCTGGCGCTCGAGACGACTGAGAGAAACGGTCACGGTTTATCCATAGTGAGTTGGTGGCACCGGCGGCCATCGACGATTGACGCAGTGTTCAAATTCAAATCCTGATGGGTGTTGCATGAGGCAGGACCGATTTGTCCCCACCCCAGAAAAGCATTCGGCGCTGTGTTCACAGCGCCGTCTGTATTACTTGATCAACCCGACCCGCGAGAAGTTCGGCAGGTGGCTGAGTTTGGGTTCCGGCCAGCTCATCCAGACCGCGAAAGCCTTGCCGACAATATTCTCGTCGGGGACCATGCCCTGCAGCTCCTTGGGAATGGTTGAATCGTCCCAGTAGCGGCTGTCGTTGGAGTTGTCGCGGTTATCGCCCATCATGAAGTAATGACCGGCCGGGACTTTCCACTGGCCGCCCTGCATCGAGCGGCTCATGGCCTTGTGCACCAAGTGCTCGGAAGCGGCGCCCAGTTGTTCCTTGTACACCGCCACATCACCCAGTTGCGGGTCGTATGTGGTGCCGATCATCTGGTCGGTGATCAGTTGATCGTTGACGTACAGATGCTTGTCGTGGGTGTAGCGAACGGTATCGCCGGGCAAGCCGATCACGCGCTTGATGTAGTTGACGCTCGGGTCTGCCGGGTAGCGGAACACCATCACATCGCCGCGCTGCGGGTCGCCGACTTCAATGACTTTCTTGTCGATCACCGGCAGGCGAATCCCGTAGGAAAACTTGTTCACCAGGATGAAGTCGCCCACGTCCAGGGTGGGTTTCATCGACCCCGAAGGGATCTGAAACGGCTCCACCAGGAACGAGCGCAACACCAGCACGATGAACAGCACCGGAAAGAACGACTTGCCGTATTCAACCAGCAAGGGCTCTTTGTTCAGCTTTTCGACCACCACCGCATCGGGCTGGCTGACGCTGCCCTGATAGGCCGCGATAGCCGAACGCCGACGCGGGGCGAAGAACACCAGATCGAGCAACGCCAGGAGGCCGCAAACGGCAACGGCGATGACCAGCAACAGCGGGAAATTTAGTGACATAGGACCTAACTATCCAACCTGAGCACCGCAAGGAAGGCTTCTTGTGGAATTTCCACGTTGCCCACTTGCTTCATGCGTTTTTTACCGGCCTTTTGCTTCTCAAGCAGCTTGCGCTTACGGCTTACGTCACCGCCGTAGCATTTGGCCAGTACGTTCTTTCTGAGAGCCTTGACGGAGGTCCGTGCAATGATCTGCCCGCCAATGGCGGCCTGGATCGCAACGTCGAACATCTGGCGCGGAATCAGTTCTTTCATCTTTTCGGTCAACTGGCGCCCTTTGTAGTGCGCGTTGTCCTTGTGCACGATCAGTGCCAGTGCATCGACCTTGTCGCCGTTGATCAACACATCCAGCTTCACCAGATTAGCCGACTGATAACGATCGAAATGGTAATCCAGCGAAGCATAGCCGCGACTGGTGGATTTGAGACGGTCGAAGAAGTCCAGGACCACTTCGTTCATCGGCAAATCGTAGGTCACTTGCACCTGGGTACCGAGGAACAGCATGTCGTGCTGTACGCCACGCTTTTCGATACACAGGGTAATGACGTTGCCCAGGTGTTCCTGCGGCACAAGAATATTGGCCCGCACGATCGGCTCGCGCATGTCTTCAATAGAGGACAGGTCTGGAAGCTTGGACGGGTTGTCGACGTAAATCGTTTCACCGTTTTTCAACAACAGCTCGAAAATAACGGTTGGCGCGGTGGTGATCAGGTCCAGGTCGTATTCGCGCTCGAGGCGCTCCTGGATGATCTCCATGTGCAGCATGCCGAGGAAGCCGCAGCGGAAGCCGAAGCCCAGGGCGTCGGAGCTTTCCGGGGTGTACTGCAACGACGAATCGTTGAGGGTGAGCTTTTGCAGGGCTTCGCGGAAGTCTTCGAAGTCGTCGGAGCTGACCGGGAACAGGCCGGCGTAGACCTGCGGCTGGATACGCTTGAAGCCCGGCAGCACATCGACGTCAGGGGTGGTGCTCAGGGTCAGGGTGTCACCGACCGGGGCACCGTGAATGTCCTTGATGCCGGCGATGATGAAACCTACTTCACCGGCTTTCAGATCAACGGTGGCGGTGTGTTTCGGGTTGAATACACCGACGCTGTCCACCAGGTGGATCTTGCCGGTGGATTTGACCAGGATCTTGTCGCCTTTCTTCACACGGCCATGGCGCACGCGGACCAGGGAAACAACGCCCAGGTAGTTGTCGAACCAGGAGTCGATGATCAACGCTTGCAGCGGATCTTCGATATTGCCGGTGGGCGCGGGGATGGTCTTGACCAGGCGTTCGAGCACTTCGTCGACGCCCAGGCCGGTCTTGGCGCTGCACTCGACGGCGTCGGTGGCGTCAATGCCGATGATTTTTTCGATTTCTTCTTTGACGCGGTCCGGATCGGCCTGTGGCAGGTCGATCTTGTTCAGCACCGGCATGACTTCCAGGCCCTGCTCGATCGCGGTGTAGCAGTTGGCCACGGACTGGGCTTCCACGCCCTGACCCGCGTCCACGACCAGCAGCGCGCCTTCGCAGGCCGCCAGGGAGCGGCTGACTTCATAGGTGAAGTCGACGTGGCCGGGGGTATCAATGAAATTCAGCTGGTACTTGATACCGTCTCTGGCGGTGTAATACAGGGTAACGCTGTGGGCCTTGATGGTGATCCCGCGCTCGCGTTCGAGGTCCATGGAGTCCAGTACCTGGGCTTCCATTTCACGCTCGGCAAGGCCGCCGCACATCTGGATGAATCGATCGGCCAGCGTCGACTTACCATGGTCAATGTGGGCGATGATGGAGAAATTGCGGATATGACTCAAATCACTCACGGATCAACACTCAAAAAGGCTGCAGGCAGATTGCCCGCTGAAAAATAGCCGGGAATTGTACCTGATGCTCGGGCCAGACGTCATCTTTGCTGACCAGAACAAAAATGCCCCACTCATTCGAGCGGGGCATTTTTTGTGCATAAGCGGGGTATCAACCGGCCCGGCGCAACAGCCAGAAGCCGGCCAGGGCGCAGATGGTGGTGGGCACCAACACCGCAAACAGCGGCGAGAAACCGAACACCAGGCTCAAGGGGCCGAGCAAGTTCTGGGCGATCTGGAAGATAAAGCCCACTAATACGCCGGTAAACACGCGCTGACCGAGAGTCACCGAACGTAGCGGGCCGAAGACGAACGAGATCGCCATCAGCACCAGCGCAGCGGTCACTACCGGCTGCAGCACCTTGACCCAAAATGCCAGCCAGTAGCGGCCGTTGTTCAGGCCCTGGTCCTTGAGGTAATGGATATAGCTCCACAAGCCGGAGATCGGCAGGCTTTCGGGAATCATCACCACCGTATTGAGCAATTCCGGCTTAAGCGAGATACCCCACTCTTCGCTCGGCACGTTGATCACTTCGGTGCTGGCCTGGGTACCTTGGCCGACATTGCGGAAATAAGTCGTGGTGATGTCCGTCAGTTGCCATTTTTCATTACTGTACTGCGCACTTTTGGCGAAACTGGACGACAGCATATGACGCTCTTTGTCGAACCTGTAGCGCGTGACACCAATCAACAGTCCGCCGGGCTGAACAGCGTTGATGTGGATGAACTCATCCCCCTGGCGGTGCCACAAGCCGTGCTTGGCGCTTTGCGCATCGCCCGAACCCTGGGCCAGGGCGCGATTGGCCTGGGCTGTGGCTTCGGCCGGCGGCGCCACGTATTCGCCGATCAGCACGCTGCAGACCATCAGTAACAGCATGGGCTTCATGACCGCCCAGACGATACGGCCGATGGACACACCGGCGGCACGCATGATGGTCAGTTCGCTGTTGCTGGCCAAGCTGCCCAGGCCGATCAGGCAGCCGATCAGTGCGGCCATCGGCATCATCTCGTAGAGACGTCGCGGGGCGGTGAGGAGCACGTAGTTCAGCACGTTCCATACGGTGTAGGTGTCATTGATGCTTTTCATTTCATCAACCATAGCGAACAGCGATGCCAGGCCGATAATGATGCCAAGTACGGCCAGGATGGCGATCAGTACACTGCTGCCGATGTAGCGGTCGAGCTTAACCACGAGCCATCTCCTTCATACTGCGACGACTCTGCATCTTCAAGCGCAACGGCTCCCAATAAAGTAGAGCCAAGCCAACTGTCAGGAATATCGCGTGAACCCACCATAAGCCGAGCACGAGCGGGGTCTTGCCGTTCTCCAGCCAGCCACGGGCATAAGTCAGTAATGTCAGGTAGGTCATATACAGCAGGATGGCCGGCAACAGCTTGAGGAAACGGCCCTGACGCGGGTTGACCCGGGACAGCGGCACGGCCATCAAGGTCACGATGAACACCAGCAGCGGCAGGGAAATGCGCCATTGCAGCTCGGCGATGGAGCGCAGCTCCTGACTGCCGAACAGCGACGCCGTCGGCAGCGCGTCGCGGTCGGTCACCTCTTCACTGATATCCGGCCGTGCGAGCATTACGCCATAGGTGTCGTACTTGATCGCCCGATAGTCCGCCAGACCAGGGCTGCCGTCATAGCGATAGCCGTTTTCCAGGACCAGGTAACGGCTGCCATCGGGGCGCACTTCCTGGCGCCCGCTGTCGGCCACCAGAATTGAAATACCACGGTCTTTCTGGTTCTCGCCCTGATTTTTCTGAGAAATAAACACACCGCCGAGGTTGGCGCGGTCATCGGTCATGGTTTCGGTGTAGGTCACCCGCGTACCGTCGTTGAGCGCTTGGAAGCGTCCCGGCTCGAGCGTGTCGAACTCGGTCATCGCATCCTGCTTGTTCAGCAACAATTGGAACTGCATGGCACCCTGGGGCGCCAGGCTCAGGCTCAACCAGGCCATCACCAGGGCAACGCCGGCGGCCGGGATCATAGTCATGCCCAGCAGGCGCTGCTGGCTCATGCCGGTGGCCGAGAGCACGGTCATTTCACTTTCAAGGTACAGCCGGCCGTAGGCCAGCAGGATGCCGAGAAACAGGCCCAGCGGCAGGATCAGCTGCAAAAAGCCCGGCAGGCGAAACCCCATGATCAGGAACAGCGAACCCGGATCCAGGGCGCCGGAAGCGGCCTGGGCCAGGTATTTGACGAAACGACCACTCATGATGATGACCAGCAATACCGCACTCACGGCACTCAGGGTCAACAGGACTTCGCGGGACAGATAACGGAAGACAATCAAACCAGACACTCCAGGGTTGTCAGGCTAAGGCGGCCAAACAAGCAAGCATACCGAGTCAGCCCCTTTACACAGGGCCGGCTAAAAAGATGGCGCATTATCCTGTGATTGACCGCGCCTGTCACTGCGCAACCTCACGCGTATGCACAAAGGCTGCGCCAAGGGTTGTCAGGCTCCGCCGGCGAGGTTCAAACTGCGGCCTTTGTCGCTGGCGGTTTACAAAGGCTGCCACGCTTTAAAGCCTGGGGACACACGCCAGGCTCACAGACCTTTATAAGGGACCCGAACATGGAATTGGTTGTAAAAAGCGTTAGCCCCGAAACGTTGAAGACCGCCACCCTCGTGGTCGCCATCGGCGAAGGCCGCACGCTTGGCGTGGCCGCCAAGCAAGTCGACGAGCTCAGCGGCGGCGCCATCAGCGCCGTGCTCAAGCGCGGCGACCTAGCCGGCAAAGTCGGCCAGAGCCTGCTGCTGCATAGCCTGCCCAACCTCAAGGCCGACCGCGTATTGCTGGTGGGCGTGGGCAAGGACGCCGAGCTGGGCGACCGCCCGTTCCGCAAGATCGTCAGCGCCATCCTCAGCACCCTCAAGGGCCTGGGCGGCAGCGACGCGGTACTGGCCCTCGACGAAGTCGTCGTCAAAGGCCGTGACAGCTACGGCAAGACCCGCCTGTTGGCCGAGTCGCTGGTAGATGGCGGCTATACCTTCGACCAGTTCAAGAGCCAGAAAGCCGAACCCCGCGCGCTGAAGAAAATCACCCTGTTGACCATCAAGGCCGCACAGGCTGAAGTCCAGCGCGCCGTGACCCACGCCACCGCCATTGCCAACGGCATGTCGTTCACTCGCGACCTGGGCAACCTGCCGCCGAACATCTGCCACCCGACTTTCCTGGGCGAACAGGCCAAGGCACTGGGTAAAGAATTCAAGGGCCTGAAAGTTGAAGTCCTGGACGAGAAAAAGATCAAGGAACTGGGCATGGGCTCGTTCTATGCCGTGGGCCAGGGCAGCGACCAGCCGCCACGCCTGATCGTGATGCAATACAACGGCGGCAAGAAGTCCGAGAAGCCTTACGCCCTGGTGGGTAAAGGCATCACCTTCGACACCGGCGGCATCAGCCTCAAGCCAGGCCTGGGCATGGATGAGATGAAGTACGACATGGGCGGCGCCGCCAGCGTGTTCGGCACCCTGCGTGCCGTGCTGGAACTCAAGCTGCCGATCAACCTGGTGTGCATCCTGGCTTGCGCCGAGAACATGCCGAGCGGCGGCGCTGCTCGCCCAGGCGACATCGTCACCACCCTGAGCGGCCAGACCGTAGAAATCCTCAACACCGACGCCGAAGGCCGCCTGGTGCTGTGCGATGCCCTGACCTACGCCGAGCGCTTCAAGCCGCAGGCGGTAATCGACATCGCGACCCTGACCGGCGCGTGCGTCGTTGCCTTGGGTGCCCACACCTCAGGCCTGCTGGGCAACAACGACGAACTGATCGAGCAACTGCTCAGCGCCGGCAAGGCCGCCGACGACCGCGCCTGGCAACTGCCGCTGTTCGATGAGTATCAGGAACAGCTGGACAGCCCGTTCGCCGACATCGCCAACATCGGCGGCCCGAAAGCCGGCACCATCACCGCCGCCTGCTTCCTGTCGCGCTTTGCCAAGAACTTCAACTGGGCGCACCTGGACATCGCCGGCACCGCCTGGACCAGCGGTGGCAAGGACAAGGGCGCCACCGGCCGTCCGGTTCCACTGCTGACCCAGTACCTGCTGGATCGCGCCAAGGCCTGACAATGAAGCCCCCGGGGCGGTTGCTTCGATAACCGCCCCGGACTTCAGGAACCGCAATGACCCAAGTCGACTTCTATATATTGCCCAGCGCCGACCCGCTCGCGCGCCTGGACTTTGCCTGCAAGCTCACCGAAAAAGCCTGGCGCATGGGCCACCGCATCTACCTGCATTGCAGCGATGCCACCCAACGCGACGAGCTCGATGCCCGCCTGTGGCGCTTCAAGGGTGAAAGCTTCGTGCCCCACGGCCCCGCGGAATCCGAACCCGAAGGCCTGATCGTGCTGGGTTTGGGCGACCATTGCGGCGACCACCATGACCTGTTGGTCAACCTGGACCTGAAAGTACCGCCCTTTGCCAAGGCCTTCGCCCGCGTGGCGGAAGTGGTGGTGGAAGATCCGGCTATTCGTCAGGCCGCGCGGGAGAGTTTCCGTTTCTACCGCGAACAGGGCTATCCTTTGCAAGATCACCGGCTACAACGACTTTGAGCACACGATGGACACTTCCAACCCCGTAAAAAAAGATGACCACCTGCTGGACGACCTCGAGTCGATCCGCAAGTTGCTGGGTGATGACGACTTGCAACCGCCGCTGTTGACCGAACAGGCCGATGGCGAGGTACAGATTCCGCTGTTGTTCGACATGGTAGGCGGCAAGCCAGCCCCCGCACCGGTCGAGCCGCCCGCCGTAGAAGCGCCCCCCGTTGCCGCCGCCGCCGAGAAAACCCAGGACGCCCTGCTGCTGCACCTGGACAACGAACTGCGCGCCGCCGCACAACTGATCATGCAAGACGTGATCGACGACTTTGCCCCGCATATCGAAACCGAAATCAAGCGCCGGATGGATGCGCGGATGGAGCGTCTGATCGCCGCAGCCACAAGTAACTAGCTATAAGCTGCAAGTGAGAGCACTGCGACCCGCTTGCTGCTTGCAGCTTGCAGCTTATAGCTTGCAGCTGCCTCACCCCTTATACTTGCCGGCTTTCCTGAATAAATGCCAACTAGGGTCCCGCCGCGCATGGATAAGACCTACCAGCCGCACGCTATTGAAACTTCCTGGTACAACACCTGGGAGTCCGAGAACTATTTCGCTCCGCAAGGTGCGGGCGAGTCCTACACCATCATGATCCCGCCACCGAACGTCACTGGCAGCCTGCACATGGGCCATGGCTTCAACAATGCGATCATGGATGCGTTGATCCGTTTCCGCCGCATGCAGGGTCGCGACACCCTGTGGCAGCCGGGCACCGACCACGCCGGCATCGCCACGCAGATGCTGGTGGAGCGTCAACTCGAAGCCACCGGCCAGAACCGTCACGACCTGGGTCGCGAGAAATTCCTGGAAAAAGTCTGGGAATGGAAAGACCAGTCCGGCGGCAATATCAGCCGTCAGATCCGTCGCCTGGGTTCGTCCGTCGACTGGAGCCGCGAGCGCTTCACCATGGACGACGGCCTGTCCGAAGCCGTGAAAGAAGCCTTCGTGCGCCTGCATGAAGACGGCCTGATCTACCGCGGCAAGCGCCTGGTCAACTGGGACACCAAGTTGCACACGGCAATTTCCGACCTCGAAGTGGAAAACCACGACGAGAAAGGTTTCCTGTGGAACCTCAAGTACCCGCTGGCCGACGGCGCCAGAACCGCCGAAGGCAACGACTACCTGATCGTCGCCACCACCCGCCCGGAAACCATGCTGGGTGACGCCGCCGTCGCGGTTAACCCGAACGACGAGCGTTACCAGGCACTGATCGGCAAGTTCGTCGAATTGCCGCTGGTTGGTCGTCGCATCCCGATTATCGCGGACGATTACTGCGACCCTGAATTCGGCACCGGCTGCGTGAAAATCACCCCGGCCCACGATTTCAACGACTACGAAGTCGGCAAGCGTCACAACCTGCCGTTGCTGAACATCTTCGACAAAAATGCCGCCGTCCTGCCGGCCTGCCAGGTGTTCAACCTGGACGGTACGCTGAACGAGAGCATCGACGGCCAGATCCCGGCCGAATACGCCGGCCTCGACCGTTTTGAAGCGCGCAAGCAGATCGTGGCCGCCTTCGACGCCGCCGGTTTGCTGGTGAGCGTCGATGACCACGGCCTCAAAGTGCCGAAGGGCGACCGCTCCGGCACCGTGATCGAGCCGTGGCTGACCGACCAGTGGTACGTGTCCACCAAGCCGCTGGCCGAGCCTGCGATTGCCGCCGTGGAAGACGGCCGTATCCAGTTCGTGCCTAAACAGTACGAGAACATGTACTTCTCGTGGATGCGCGACATCCAGGATTGGTGCATCAGCCGTCAACTGTGGTGGGGCCACCGCATTCCGGCCTGGTACGACGAGTCGGGCAAGGTCTACGTGGGCCGCGACGAAGCCGAAGTGCGTGCCAAGCACAACCTTGGCGCGGACGTGGCGCTGCAACAGGACAACGACGTACTGGACACCTGGTTCAGTTCGGGCCTGTGGACGTTCTCGACCCTGGGCTGGCCGCAGCAGACTGAATTCCTCAAGAAATTCCACTCCACCGACGTACTGGTCACCGGCTTCGACATCATCTTCTTCTGGGTTGCCCGGATGATCATGCTGACCATGCACTTGGTGAAAAACGAAGACGGCACCCCGCAGGTACCGTTCAAGACCGTGTATGTGCACGGCCTGGTGCGCGATGGCCAGGGCCAGAAGATGTCCAAGTCCAAAGGCAACGTGCTGGACCCATTGGACATCATCGACGGCATCGACCTGGAAACCCTGGTGCACAAACGCACCTCGGGCCTGATGCAGCCGAAACTGGCGAAAAAGATCGAGAAGCAGACCCGCGACGAATTCGCCGACGGCATCGCCAGCTACGGCACCGACGCCCTGCGCTTCACCTTCTGCTCACTGGCGTCCACCGGTCGCGACATCAAGTTCGACATGGGCCGCGTCGAAGGCTATCGCAACTTCTGCAACAAGATCTGGAACGCTGCGCGCTATGTGCTGGATAAAGGCGAAGACTGCGGCCAGAACGGCGAAGCCTATGAACTGAGCCTGGCCGACCGCTGGATCATCTCGCAGCTGCAACGCACCGAAGCCGAAGTGACCCGCCAGCTCGACCAGTTCCGTTTCGACCTGGCCGCCCAGGCCTTGTACGAGTTCATCTGGAACCAGTATTGCGACTGGTACCTGGAGCTGTCCAAGCCGGTGCTGTGGGACGAAACCGCGCCGGTCGAACGCCAGCGCGGCACACGTCGCACCCTGGTGCGCGTACTGGAAGTGGCGCTGCGCCTGGCGCATCCGTTCATGCCGTTCATCACCGAAGAAATCTGGCAGCGCCTCGCGCCGCTGGCCGGTATCGAAGGCAAGACCATCATGCTGCAGCCTTGGCCGGTGGCCAACGAGGCACGTATCGATGAGGCGGCCGAAAGCGATATCGAATGGCTCAAGACCCTGATGCTCGGCACGCGTAACATCCGCGCCGAGATGAACATCGGGCCAGGCAAGCCACTGGCGGTGTTCGTGAAGAACGCCAGCGTCGAGGACCAGCGTCGCCTCAGCGAGAACGACGCCCTGCTCAAGAAGCTGGCGAAGCTGGAGTCGATCACCGTATTGGCCGAAGGCGCCGAAGCACCGCTGTCCGCCACCGCACTGGTCGGCGACATGGAAGTGCTGCTACCAATGGCCGGCCTGATCGACAAGGGCGCGGAACTGGCCCGTCTCGACAAGGAGATTGCGCGCCTGCAAGGCGAAGTGCAGCGCGTGGGCGGCAAGCTGTCCAACGCGGCATTCGTCGACAAGGCGCCGGCGCAAGTGATCGAGAAAGAACGCGCCAAGTTGGCCGAGGCCGAACAGGCTTTGGGCAAGCTGGCCGAGCAACATGCGCGGATTTCCAGCCTGTAAGGCTTGATTCGCGTGGAGAAAGAGACCTTCGGGTCTCTTTTTTTGCCTGGATATTCCCAATCCCTTGCTGGCAATACAGTCAATGTAGGAGGGGCGGTGCGACGATTCGACTTGCCCCCGATTCCGGTATGTCAGCTGCCTATAAACTGGCTGACCCTCCACTATCGGGGGCCCCCTCCCACATTTGACCGAGTTCTCCTCGGGAATGTGTGACAATGCCCGCCACTTTGAGCCAACACCAGAATCATCATGACCGCCCCCAGCACACCCAAACCTCCGCGCAAGAAGCCTAAAACCGCAACCCCGGCCAAGCCCGTGGTCCCGCGCAAAGAGGCCACTCTGCACCCGCGCAACCGCCACACAGGCCGTTACGACTTCCCGGCGCTGATCAAGACCACGCCGGAACTGGCGCAGTTCGTGATTCTCAACCCCTACGGCAAGGAAAGCATCGACTTCGCCAGCCCGGATGCGGTGCGGGTATTCAACCGGGCGTTGCTCAAGTCGTTCTATGGCATCCAGCATTGGGATATCCCGGCGGATTACCTGTGCCCGCCAGTGCCGGGGCGTGCCGACTACGTGCATTTCCTCGCCGACCTGCTGGCAAGCACCAATGACGGCAAGATCCCGCGGGGTTCAATCGTCAAGGTGCTGGACATCGGCATGGGCGCCAACTGCGTCTATCCGCTGATCGGCTACATGGAATACCGCTGGAATTTCCTCGGTTCGGAAGTCGACCCTATCGCCGTAGCCGCCGCCAAGGCCATCGTGCAGTCCAACGACCTGAGCAAGGTCATCCAGCTGCGCCAGCAGCCCAACCCCAAGCACATCCTGTTGGGTCTGCTGGAGCCGGCCGAGCGCTTCGACCTGACCATGTGCAACCCGCCGTTCCACGCGTCCATGGACGAAGCCACCAAGGGTAGCGAACGCAAGTGGCGCGCCCTGGGCAAGGCCGACCCGAAACGCAAGTTGCCGGTGCTGAACTTCGGTGGCCAATCGGCCGAGCTGTGGTGTGAAGGTGGCGAAGCGCGCTTTGTGACGCAGTTGATCGCCGAGAGCGCGCATTTTGCCCACAAGGTGCTGTGGTTCAGCACCCTGGTGTCAAAAGCGTCGAACTTGCCCGCGATCGAGACCGCCCTGAAAAAAGCCGGCGTGCTGGAAAGCCAGGTAGTCGAAATGTCCCAGGGCCAGAAGCAAAGCCGTTTCGTCGCCTGGACCTTCCAGACCAAGAACGAACAGCAGATCTGGCGCCAGCGCTGGGTGCGATAACACCGAATCGCAGGCAACAAAAAACCGTGCCCGAATGACTCCGGAGCACGGTTTTTTTTGCTGCGTCTTACTTGTTAACAGCGTCGGTCAGGCCTTTGGCCACAACCAGCTTGATAACTTTCTTGGCAGCGATTTCGATGGCAGCGCCAGTCGAAGGGTTACGGCCAGTACGGGCAGGACGCTCGGTCACTTTCAGTTTGCCGATACCTGGCAGAGTGATTTCGCCGCCGTTTTCCAGCTGATCAGCAACAACTTGGCTCAGTTGGTCCAGCAGAGCGCGCACGGTGGTTTTCGGTGCGTCTACTGCTTCAGCCAGGTCAGCGATCAGTTGGTCTTTAGTAATAGCCATTGTGGTGTTCCTTCCCTATCAAATTCATATGGATTGCAGAGTGCAGTGTCAGCCATCGAGCCCGACCGTCTAGGTCTGGCACCCCTGGCTATAACCTCGGAGATCGGGGTTATAGATGCTTGAAACGGGGATTGGTTCGACCTGACAGATGCTGAATGCACGCTTAACGCCGAGACGCGGCGTAAGACGGGGCAAAACTAGCACAGAGACGGGGAAATATCCGCCTCTACCTACCCATTTGGTCAGCTTTATCGCTCTAAACCGTGAAAAAAAGGCATATGCCTCGTCAGAGGAAGGCCAAAACCGCCTTCGAGGGGTGTCTTGGCCAATGGGTGCGGTACACTTGTCGACTTTTCGGGGAGGCCAACCGCTCCCCTTCAACCAGCCGAGAAGCCCATGCCGATCCGTCATTGCATCGTCCACCTGATCGACAAAAAACCCGACGGCACACCCGCAGTTCTCCACGCCCGCGATTCGGAGCTGTCTGAATCGGCCGCCATCGAGAACATGCTTGCCGACCTCAACGAGAGCTACAACGCCAAACAAGGCAAGGCCTGGGGTTTCTTCCATGCCGAGTCCGGCGCGCACCCGTTCAGCGGCTGGTTGAAGGAGTATTTCGACGGTGGCCAGGATTTCACCACGTTCAGCCGCACCGCGGTCGAACACCTGCAGAAGCTGATGGAAGAATCCAACCTTTCCACCGGCGGCCACGTGTTGTTTGCCCATTACCAGCAAGGCATGACCGATTACCTGGCCATCGCCCTGCTGCACCACAGCGAAGGCGTGGCGGTGACCGATGAGCTGGACGTGACCCCGTCCCGTCACCTTGACCTGGGCCAACTGCACCTGGCCGCGCGGATCAACGTGTCTGAATGGCAGAACAACAAGCAGTCCAAGCAGTACATTTCGTTTATCAAAGGCAAGAACGGCAAGAAGGTCTCGGAGTACTTCCGCGACTTTATCGGCTGCCAGGAAGGCGTCGACGGCCCCGGCGAGACCCGCACCCTGCTCAAGGCCTTCAGTGACTTCGTTGAAAGCGAAGACCTGCCGGACGAATCCGCCCGCGAAAAAACCAAGACCCTGGTGGACTACGCCAGCAGCCAGGCCAAGCTCGGCGAGCCCATGGGCCTGGAAGAACTGTCGGGGTTGATTGATGAAGATCGGCCTAAAGCGTTCTACGACCATATCCGCAACAAGGACTACGGCCTGTCGCCGGAAATCCCGGCGGATAAGCGCACGCTCAACCAGTTCCGTCGCTTCACCGGCCGCGCCGAAGGCCTGTCGATCAGTTTTGAAGCACACCTGCTGGGCGACAAGATCGAATACGACGAAGCTGCCGGCACCTTGATCATCAAGGGCCTGCCGACGCAATTGACCGATCAGCTCAAGCGCCGTAACTGATGCTGGGCGGGGTACTCAAGAAAGTCCTGCTGGTGTTGTTGGTCGTGGTGGCGATCCAGAACTGGGGCAAGATCGAGCGGGTGTTCAACCCCTCGCAGGTGGCGCCGGAGCCGGTACGCACCTCGGCGCGCGTGGTGCTCTACGCCACCGAGTGGTGCGGCTACTGCAAGCAGATCCGCCGCTTTCTGGACCACAAAGGCATTCCCTACCAGGCGTTCGATATCGAGAAGGACGCCCAGGCGCGCAAGACATATGAGGCGCTGGGCGGCGGCGGGATTCCGTTTGTGGACGTGAACGGGACGCTGATTCGCGACTACAACCCGGATGCGATCATGGCGGCGCTGAAGTAGTCAGCGCACCACGATCATCCGCCCCAGCAGCTTGTGCTGCTCAAACCCCAGCACCGCCTGCAACGCGTTCAACACCGCTTGCGGGTCTTTGCTCGGGAAACTGCCGCTGACGCGCCTGGCGCCCATCTCTTCGTTGAGCAGCAGGATGCGGCCAGGGTAGTAGCGAGCCAAATCCTTGATCACATCGGCCAACGGCGCCTTGTAATAGTTGAGCCAGCCATCGCGCCAGGCCAGGCGCGATTGGCTGTCCACCGCCTGCAGTGGCCCAGCCATACCCTCGGCGTAGGCCACTTGCTGGCCTGCCGTGAGGATTTGCTGCCGGGCCTGCTTCGACGGCGTCACGCCCACTCGCCCCGACAGCACTGTGACCTCGGCCCCCACCGGCTGCAGGCGCACCTCGAACTGCGTCCCCAACACCCGTGCTTGCCCACCGCCCGCCTCCACTACAAAGGACTCGCCGGTGTGGTTCACGCTGAAAAAACCGGCGCCACGGCGCAGTTGGATGTGCCGCTCGCCATGGCTGAAATCCACGGCAATCGCGCTATCGGCGTCGAGGGTGACCTGGGACTGGTCGGCCAGGGTGACAGTCTTCAATTCCCCCGGCGCCGTGACGTAATCGGCGCCCAAGTCATCGACCCAGCGCAACGGCTGCCAACCGGCACCCATCGACACCATCAGCAGCAGGCACGCCGCCATGGCCAAAGCGCCGGCCCCGCGCACTGCACGCGAGCGCTTGGACGTATTCATCGCATTGAGGTAGCCCTGCAGCGCCAGGGCTTCTTCGTCCGCCAGCCTACGCGCGGGTTGCTCGCTCAATTCCCACAACACCTGAGCCTGGGCATATGCCTCGGCATGGGCGGGATCGGCACGCAGCCAACGGCTGAACGTGGCCTGGTCGCCGCTGCTGGGCTGGTCGTGCAGCAGGCTCAACCAGGCCAGCGCGGCGTGTTCCTGATCGGGCGTGGGAGTGACGGTCACGGTGCTTTCCCTGGCGTGCGTGGGGGCGATGGCTCACGAAGGCTGGCCTTGCAGGCTTCGAGGGCACGCATCATATGTTTTTCCACGGCGCTTTGGGACAGCCCCATGGCCTTGGCGATTTGCGCGTACTTGCGGCCGTGGATACGGTTGAGCAGGAAAATCTGGCGTGTGCGCTCGGGCAGGCTGCGCAAGGCGGCTTCGACATGGCGCAAATCGTTGCCTGCCTCCAGTGCGGCCTGGGGTTCGCAGCCCTGGTTGTCCTGCTGCTCGGGCAACCAGCCTTCACTGCTGCGCGCCCGCGCGCCTTCGCTGCGCAGGTGGTCGATGGCGATATTGCCGGCGCAGCGCAGCAGATAGGTGCTGAGCTCTTCGACCTGCACCAGCGGCCGGCGCCAGAAGCGCAGGAACAGGTCCTGCACCAGGTCGGCCGCCGTGGCGCGGCAGCCCACGCGTCGGCTCACCAGGGCCTCCATCTGCGAACGCTGGGACAAAAACACCTGCAGGAAATACGCACGCCCGCCCGTCGCGTCAGCCTGCGGGCTGTCCTGGGGTTCGGATGGGGGGCTGATCATCATGGCGGGGCTCAGAGGACGGCAAAGGCCACGACGGGGCTGGTCAGCAGGCCGACACCCGCGAGGATCAAGGCCAGCCTTGGCCGATACGGCAACAACAGCACCAGCAGCAGTGCGCTGAGCATCAACACCGCGCACCACTCCACCAGACCCTGGGCCCAACCGGTAGCACTCACGGCGGGCCCGATCGCAAGGGCCAGCAGCAACCCTCCCGCCACACGCAACCCCAGGCGCCGACGCGGCGTTGGCTTGCTGTGCAGCAGTTCACCGTGATGGCGGTCTGTGGTCAGGCACAACGCGGTGAACCCGGCATAACACATCAAGAGCGCGAGCAACATTCAGTTCGCCTCCTGCTTGAGCGGCAGCGCAGGCATGCGTTGCGCCTTGGGCTGCGGCGCCGCGCGGTGCTGCATCTTCCAGGCCGCCCAGGCGAGGAACACGCCGCTGGCCAGGCAGGTCAGGTCGAAGCCGGCCATGGCCCAGTCGCCCCGTGCCAGGGATACGCCCAGATGTTGATGCGTGGTGAGGGCATTGAGCAGCGGCACCGCCATAAACAGCAGCGCAGCGAAGCTCAATTGCTCCACCCACGCCTGGCGACCACGACGCAGGACGGCGTGCAACAGGCTCAGGCCCCAGGCGATAAAAAAGGTCTGCACCTCCCAGCCGGAACGCTCGGCGAAGCTTACCGGCAGCAGACGGTTGGCCCAGAAGAACGCCGCGATGGCGATCAACAACCCGGACATGCTGGCAACGTTCAGCACTTCCACCAGCCGCAGCTCGAACGGCATCACAGCGGTCTTGGCGTGCTTGAGCTGGCGCTTGCCCAGCCAGAGCACCAGCCCGGTGCCGATCATCGCCGTGCCCGCCAGGCCGCAGATAAAGTACAACCAGCGCAACACCGGGCCGGCGAAATGGCCCATGTGCAGACCGAAGAACCCGCCGGCGATGACCGTCGGCAGCGACGGTTCACCGCTGACCCGTAGCAACTGGCCAGTAGTGCCGTTGAATTGCACGACGCTGCCGAAGTCATGCACCACGTTGTCGGAACCGGCGCGGAACACATTGACCGACGCGTTCACATCACTCGGGTTATTCACCGCGATACGCCCGACTTCTCCGCCCGCCCACTGCGCCCGCGCCTGCTCGTACATCGGCAGCAGCGCCAGCAACTTGCCCGGCACACCCTGAGCCGGTGCGTTGTCGGTGGCGGGGAATAACTCGCTGAAGAAGGCGCGTGTATCTCCTTCATAGGCAGCCAGGATCGGCGCCGGCATCACCATGTTCATAAAGATCACCAGGCTGCTGTAGGTGATCATCAGGTGGAATGGCAGCACAAGCACACCCACCGCGTTATGCCCGTCGAGCCAGGAACGCTGGCCTTTGCGGGGACGGAAGGTGAAAAAGTCTTTGAAGATTTTCTTGTGGGTAATGATGCCGGTGATCAGTGCCACGAACATCGCCATTGCCGCGACGGTGGCCAGCCAGCGCCCCCAGGGGTAAGGCATTTGCAACTCGTAGTGGAAACGGTAGAAAAACTCGCCGCCCTTGCTTTCACGCGCCGCCACCGCTTGCCCACTGACGGGGTCGAGGGTTTTGCGACTGAAATTGCCGCGCTTGCCGGGGTCGAGCTTGTCTTGCCACATCACCGACAGGCCGGGGTCGCGGCTATTTGGCAGGATAATGAACCAGCGCGCGGCGGTGGGCGCGACGTGTTGCAGGTAGTTTTGCGCGACGCTGAGGCTGCGCGCATCGTCCCGCGGATAGGCCTGCACTTCCGGCTGCATCCAATGGCTGATCTCCTGCTTGAAATAGGTCAGCGTGCCCGTCAGGAAAATCGCAAACAGCAGCCAGCCAAAAACCAATCCGACCCAGGTGTGCAACCAGGCCATGGCTTGGCGAAATCCCTCTTTCATGCTCGCGTCATCCACACGCCTACACCCGCCAGGGTGGCAAACGCCGCGCTCGGCAACATGACGCCAGCCCAGGCGCGCCATGCCGTACGGCAGGCAAAGCACCACAAGACCGCCAACAGGTAGTACGCAAACGAACTCAGCATCCCGGTGATCACTGCATCCGCTCGGGAGGCGGGCAGCCACAATGCCAGGCAGATACTGGCCAGGGACGCCATCAGATAGCCGCCGACGACCGCGGCCAGCACACGCGAGGCGACGGCGAAGCGATAAGCAAGGGGCAATGAGGGTTTGCTTTTCATACGGGAGGCGCCAGGGTGATCAGTGCGCAATATTAATGATAAATATTCTCACAAGCAAAACAGAACGGATGAATCACCCTGCCAAGCGGATTGCCGAACCTGGTCCGGCACCCTACAATGCGAACAATTCTTGTTCTCTAAAGCTTGTCGAGGCTTGTGGAGTGTTCCTGTTGAGCCCGTCCCACACCGTCGAAGTCCTGTACAACAACCATCACCACTGGCTTACCGGCTGGTTGCGACGCAAACTCGGCTGCCCGGAAAGCGCCGCCGACCTGGCGCAGGACACCTTCATCCGCGTGCTCACTGCCCGCGAAGTTCCCACGTTGATCGAACCGCGCGCGTTCCTCACCACAATCGCCAAGCGCGTGCTGTACAACTTCTACCGTCGCCAGGACCTGGAACGCGCCTACCTCGACGCCCTGGCGCAGATGCCCGAATGCGTGGCGCCGTCGGAAGAAGAACGCGCGATCATCCTGCAAACCCTGGTGGAGCTGGACCAACTGCTCGACGGCCTGCCCGTCCAGGTCAAGCGCGCCTTCCTGCTGGCGCAACTCGATGGCCTGACCTACGCGCAAATCGGCGCCGAACTGGGTATCTCCATCGCCACCGTCAAACGCCACCTGCATAAAGCCGCCCTGCGCTGCTACTTCGCCCTATGAATGTCTCGAACCAGGTCGCCGAACAAGCCGTGCGCTGGCTGATGGAAACGCAGCAAGGCGCACTCAACCCGCGCCAGCACGCAGCCTGGCAGCGCTGGCTGAATGCCCACAGCGAACACCAGCGCGCCTGGGACCATATCCAGCACGTCAACCAACGTCTGCGCGGCATGCCCTCGCCCCTGGCCCAGGCCGCCTTGAATGCGCCGACCACCACCAGCCGGCGCCAGGCGCTCAAGCTGCTGCTCATCCTCGGCGCCGGTTCTGCCGCGGCCTGGAGCCTGCGCCAGCAACATATCCTGCCACCGCTGAGCGCCGACTACCGCAGCCCGGTGGGCCAGCGGCGCAAGGTGCAATTGGCCGACGGCAGCCAGTTGCAGCTCAATACCGGCAGTGCGGTGGATGTGCATTTCGACGGCAGCCAGCGCCTGATCCGCCTGCTCGAAGGCGAGATCATGCTCAGCGGCATCGCCGGCAACGCGCCACTGCAGGTGCTCACCGGCCAGGGCCTGCTCACCAGCCAGGCGGCGCGCCTGAATGTGCGCCAGTTCAATGACCACACCCAACTGGCGGCACTCGCCGGCCAGGTCGAGGTGATGCCCAACGATTACAGCGGCCCGCCGCTCAGGGTAGAGGCCAGGCGCCAGGTCAATTTCACCGCTAAAGGCTGGGACACGCCGCGCTCCACCGAGGCCAACAGCGGCGCCTGGGCCGACGGCATGCTGGTGGCCGCGCATATGCGCCTGGAAGACTTCCTCGGCGAGTTGGGCCGTTACCGTCGTGGCCAGCTCAATTGCGACCCGCAGGTGGCCGACCTGCTGATCTCCGGCAGCTACCCGCTGGATAACAGCGAACGCATTCTCGACCTGCTGGAGGTCAGCCTGCCGGTAAAAGTGCGACGTTTTACCCGCTACTGGGTGACCGTCCAGGCACGCGTCTGAATCCATTTAAAAAACAGTGAGCCGTTTTCCCAGCCTCGCGTGACAGAGAAGGAAAGCCACCTTGATCCTTCCTTCTCAGGACCGCCCTTCATGCCCCAGCAGCCGACCCTTATCGCCCGCACCTTGCGCCAACTGTTCCTGGGCGCCAGCCTCAGTTTCACGGTATTGCCTTGCGTGATGGCGGCCGACGCCAAGCCTTATCACATCGCCCCGACCTCGCTTGAGGCTGCGCTGAACCAGTTTGGCCGCGAAGCCGGCGTGCTGATTTCCTTCGGTTCCGACGTAACGGCGGGCTTGCAGAGCCGTGGTTTGTCCGGCAATTACAGCGCCGCCGACGGCCTGCAAAAACTGCTGGAAGGCACCGGTCTGCAAGCCCGGCCCGAAGGCGACAACGCCTTCAGCCTGCAACCGGCCAATGCATCCACGAGCGTTGAGCTGGCCACCTCCAGCGTGGTCGGCGACTGGCTCGGCGATGCGGCGCAGACCAATGTGTTCGTACACCCCGGCGCCCGTGACGTGATCCGCCGCGAGGAGTTCGAACGCCAAGGCGCCACCCAGGCCAAGGACGTGCTCAACCGCATCCCCGGCGTCAACGCGCCGGACAACAACGGCACCGGCAGCCACGACATGGCGCTTAACTTCGGCATTCGCGGCCTCAACCCGCGCCTGGCGTCGCGCTCCACGGTGCTGATGGACGGCATCCCGGTGCCCTTCGCGCCATACGGCCAGCCGCAGCTATCGTTCGCGCCGATCAGTATGGGCAACATGGATGCGGTGGACGTCGTGCGCGGAGGCGGCGCCGTGCGCTACGGCCCGCAGAACGTCGGTGGCGTGGTCAACTTCGTGACCCGTGCGATCCCGGACGCGCCCACCGTCAAGGGCGGCTTGCAGACCGAAACCAGCCCGTCCTCCAGCCACGACGGCTTCAAGACCACCGGTAACCTGCTGGCCGGCGGTACCGCCGACAACGGCCTGGGCGGCGCGATTCTGTACTCCGGCACCCGCGGCGGTGACTGGCGCGAGCGCAGCGATACACACATCGACGACCTGATCCTCAAGGGCAAATATCAGCTCGACGACGCCAACAGTTTCAACGCCATGGCGCAGTACTACGAAGGTCAGGCCGACATGCCCGGTGGTTTGAACGTGGCGGACTACAAGGCCGACCCGTACCAGTCCACCCGCGCCTACGACAAATTCTGGGGCCGCCGTACGATGTTCAACGTCGGCTATCGCTATGAGCAGGACCGGCGCGAGTTCACCGTCAACAGTTTCTTCACCAAGACCCTGCGCAGCGGCTACCTGGACCAGGGCACATTCCTCTCGCTGTCCCCGCGTGAATATTGGGTACGCGGCCTGGAAACCCGTTTCGCCCAGGGCTTCGATCTCGGCCCTACCAGCCATGAAGTCGGCGTGGGCTATCGCTACATCAACGAGGCCGGCCACGAACTGCGCTACCGCACGCCCATTTCCGCCAACAACCAGCAACTGCCCAGCACCGACAGCCGCAACGACCGCGACACCCGTGGCGGCACCGAAGCCAATGCGTTCTTCATCGACGACCGCATCGATATCGGCAAATGGACCCTCACGCCGGGCATTCGCTACGAGATGATCGAGTCCCAGCAGACCAACAAACTCACCAATGTGAAATACAAGGGCGACTACAACACCGCGCTGCCTGCGCTGAACGTGCTGTACCACCTGACCGACGACTGGAACCTCTACGCCAACACCGAAGGCTCGTTCGGCAGCGTGCAGTACAGCCAAATGCCCAACCGCGTGACCAGCGGCGAAGTGAAACCGGAAAAAGCCCGCACCTGGGAACTGGGCACGCGCTATGACAACGGCAGCCTGCGCGCGGAAATCGGCGCATTCCTGATCAACTTCGACAACCAGTACGAAAGCAACCAGACCAACGACTCGGTGATCGCCCGCGGCGAAACCCGCCACCAGGGCATCGAGACCAGCGTCAACTACGCACTCGACGGCCTGAGCCCGGCGCTGGCCGGCTTCGATGTGTACGCCACCTACGCGTATGTCGACGCCACCATCCGCGAAGACGGCCCGAACAAAGGCAACCGCGTGCCCTTCTCGTCCAAGCACAAAGGCACCCTCGGCGTGGGCTACACCGAAGGCCGCTGGAAACTCAACCTCGACAGCAGCTACCAAAGCAGCCAGTTCGCCGACAACGCCAATACCCAGGCCGAAAGCGCAGACGGCGCCAACGGGCGCATCCCCGGCTACATGCTGTTCAACAGCCGCGCGGCCTATGACTTCGGCCCGCAATTGTCGGACTTGAATGTGGCGGTGGGGGTGAAGAACATCCTCAACAAGCAGTATTTCACGCGTTCGTTTGACGATAACAACAAGGGTAAGTATGTGGGGGAACCGCGTACGGTGTATGTGCAGACGTCCGTTGCGTTCTGATCAACTCCCCGCCAGGCAACTGGGCGTGCCGGCCACCAACGCGTCGATCGCACAGCGCGTCTTGGCCGGCATATGCGCCGCTGTCGGCCAGATCACATGAATGGGTGACGGCTGCTCGCGGTAGCCCGGCAGCACCGCTTCCAATTGCCCGCGCAGCACATAGTGGGCAACCAGCCAGCTCGGCAGCCAGGCCAGGCCGACGCCTGCGATAGCGGCGTCGGCCACTGCCTGCAGATCATCCATCAGCAACGGCGAAGCTACGCGGGAACGGTGCGGGGTGTTGTGGCGGTAGGCGATGCCGCGATGGGTGGCCAGGTCTTCGATGGATTCAATCGGGCCGACGCGCTGCATATACGCCGGCGCCGCCGCCAGGCACACCGACTGTTCACCCAGGCGCCGCGCGCTCAGGCGGTCGGTGTCGGGCAGCGGGCCGATGCGTACGGCGACGTCGAACCCCTCCTGCGCCAGGTCCACCAACCGGTCAGCGAAGCAAATCTCAATCTCCAAGGCGGGATAGCGATCCATCAAGCTCCACAGCGCGGGTGCCGCATAGTGGTGCCCGAAAGCCAGCGGCAAGCTCACCCGCAAACGCCCGCGTGGCTGTTGCCGACCGCTTTCCAGCACGGATTCGGCCGCCTCGAGTTCCGCCAGCGCGCGCAGGCAGTGTTCGTAGTAAGCCTGCCCGTCTTCGGTCAAACGCTGGCGACGGGTGGAGCGCTGCAACAGGCACGTGCCCAACCGCGCCTCCAATCGCGCCAAGCCTTTACCCACCGCGGAACGCGTGAGGTTCAACCGTTCGGCGGCCTCGGTCAGGTTGCCGCTTTCGACAATGTGTAAAAAGAGTTCAACGCCATCAAAACGCGGAGTAGCCATGGTTTATTTGTCGCCCTGCATTCCCCTATAAGCGGAAAACTTATCACAAATAAAGAACCAGATTCCCCTGAGAATAAACCGATCCATTATCGACAGGAGAATCCCATGCCACCCGCCACGACGTTATCGGTCACCCGCGCCCCAAGCACCGCCAGGAATAATCTCGCCCTCACCGCCGTGTGCCTGGTGGCCCTGATGTTTGGCCTGGAAATCTCCAGCGTGCCGGTGATCCTGCCCACCCTGGAGCAACAACTGGGCAGTGGTTTTCAAGACGCTCAATGGATCATGAACGCCTACACCCTGGCATGTACCAGCGTGCTGATGGCGGCGGGTACATTGGCCGACCGCTTTGGCCGGCGGCGCATGCTGGTACTGTGCCTGTGGGTATTTGCCCTGGCCTCGCTGGCATGCGGGCTGGCCGACTCGACCGCCACGCTGATCGCGGCGCGATTCGTCCAGGGTATCGGCGGCGGTGCCATGATGATTTGCCAGTTCGCCATCCTGTCGCACCTGTTCCGCGAACCGGCGGCACGGGCACGAGCGTTTGCGATCTGGGGCGTGATTGCTGGCGTGGGCCTGGGCTTCGGGCCGATGGTGGGCGCGTTGATCCTGGCGGTGGCGGACTGGCGCTGGGTGTTCCTGGTGCATGTGCCGCTGACCCTGTTCACCCTGGTGCTGCTGCGCGTCAGTGTGGTGGAGTCCCGCGACCCGGCCGAGCACCGGCTGGACATCGCGGGGATGCTCACGTTGACGCTGTCAGTGTTTGCCTTGGTTTACTTCATCACCCAAGGCAGCGAGCGCGGCTTCGGCACACCGACCATGCTCGCCTGGGCGGGTTTGGCGCTGGTTGGGTTCCTGCTGTTCATCTGTATTGAGCGGCGCAGCGCGCACCCCATGTTCGATTTTTCGGTGTTTCGCATCCGGCGCTTCAACGGCGCGTTGATGGGTTCGATCGGCATGAACTTCAGCTTCTGGCCATTCATGATCTATCTGCCGCTGTACTTCCAGGCGGGCCTGGGCTACGACACGATGACCACCGGCGGCGCCCTGCTCGCCTACACCTTGCCCACCTTGCTGGTACCACCATTGGCCGAGCGCCTGGCCTTGCGCTATGGCGCTGAACGCATCATTCCCCTGGGACTGGGCGCGATGGGCGTGGGCTTTTTGGCCATGGCGGCGGCCAACGGGGTCGAACAACCGAATATCGGCCTGGTGCTGCTCAGTTGCGTGATCGCCGGCGTGGGCCTGGCGCTGACCAATTCGCCCACCACCAATACCACCACCGGTTCGGTGTCGGCGGATCGCGCCGGCATGGCCTCGGGCATCGACCTCAGTGCGCGACTGATTACCTTGGCGCTCAACATCGCATTGATGGGCCTGGTGCTGTTGCTGGGGATCAGCCATCAACTGGCGGCAGTGATACCCGACAGCACCGCCATGGATTGGCCGGCCATCAGCCAAAGCATTGCCGCCGGCAAACTGGATTCGGCGGGGCTGACCTTCAACGAGGCCCGGGCGGCACTGCGACATGGCGCCGGTTGGGCGATGTTGTTTGCAGGGTTGGGGGCTGGCGGCCTGGCAGTGCTGAGCCGGCACTTTTTCCGAGGCGGCCGCTGAACGAAAACGGGCCTGCATTTGCAGGCCCGCTTGTAGGAGGTTAAAAATCGATCAGCCGTTGATCACAGCGTTTTCGTTTTCCAGGAATTCCTCTTCCAGCGCGTCTTCATTCACTTTGTTGATCGGCTGGTTCTTCCCGGCAGCGCGAGGTTTACCTTGCAGTCTGCCGAACAGATGCTCCAAAGCGTGTTCGAGCTTGGTTGCCGCACTGTCAATTGCCTGTTCCAGGGTATCGCCCTTGGCGGATACCGACAGCGGCTGATGGCCTTTTGGCCGCGCTTCCAGGCGGCAACTTAAATCGTGGGGACCGGGCTTGTCGCCGTTCTCATCCCGCAGATAGACCTCCACACGGGTCAGGTCTTCTTCATAACGTTCGAGCGTGCTCTCAATGGTAGTACGTACCCACTCCTCCAGTCGGATGCTGCTTTCAATATGGTTATCGCTATTGACTTGGATTTGCATAGTTCTTCCCTTATTTCAGCTAGCTCGCGAGAGGTCACAACTGCGACACCAGGGTGGTGAAACCATGACCTCTTGATTACACAATTGAGCACCTGCAGAAACAATTCAACCCCTTTGCAAAGATAAATCCTACATTACAAATTAAGCCTGACGACAAGCAAAAACGCTGTTAGGGTGGGGAGTTAGTTACATCTTCTTACGCCCCGCGGACCTTACAATTGCCCCTCTCCCAAGGGATGCAATCCGCGAAAAATCTCCGCTTCCTCCACCAGCCAGTCGTGCACCGCACGCACGCCCGGATGACTCAGCGCGCCCGGCGCATACAGCAGCACATAGCGCTTATGGTTGGGCACCGCCAGGCCGAACGGCACGATCAAGGTGCCGCGCTCCAGTTCATCGTTCAGCAAGGTGCGTCGTGCAATCGCCACCCCCATGCCGGCGATGGCGGCTTCGATGGTCAGGTGGTTGCGGTTGAAGGTGTGGCCGCGGCGCACATCAGCGTCGGGGTGGCCGATCGCGTTAAGGTAAAACTCCCACTCGGCGTACTCATAACTCCCACGCCAGGCGGTAATGTCGTGCAGCAGCGGGAAATGCACCAGGTCGGCCGGACCATGCAAGGGCGGGCGGCCACGCAGCAGGCTCGGTGCGCACACCGGGAAGATCTGCTCATCCAGCAGGGCGGTGGATAACAGGCCGGGGTAGCTGCCGTCGTTCAAGTCGACGGCCAGGTCGAAATCGCCCTCGTGCAGGGCAATACTGCTGTCCTCGGCGACCATGCGCAGTTGGATATCCGGGAAACGTTGCTGCAAACGCGGCAAGCGTGGGGTGAGCCACTTGCCGAGAAACGACGGGATCGAACGCAGGCGCAAGGTGCCGCTGATCATGCCCGCATCGAGCCGCTGCAACTCGGCATCGATGCTGCCGTAAGCCTCTCCCACCGTCGCCGCCAGCCGTTGCCCCTCGGCGCTGAGTTCCACGCCGCGGGCCCGCCGATGAAACAACCGAAAGCCCAAACGCTCCTCCAACTGGCGGATTTGCTGGCTCACCGCCCCTGGTGTGATGTGCAGTTCCTCGGCGCAACGGGTAAATGACAAATGCCGCGCTGCGCAGGAAAACACGTGCAGCCAGACGTAAGTCTGACCATGAAGGGGGCGCGTCATAGAGTTTAGTCCTGCTAAAGGGTGTCTTAGGATAATTCGTTGGTCAGCGCCGATCCAGCGGCTCAGTATCGCGCCAATTGCGCTCGCTCGACAAAAAATGGCAGCGATTTCTACTCCATTGCTTGGAAGGGTTTAGCATGGCTATCAGTGTTTTTGATCTATTCAAGGTGGGCATCGGCCCGTCCAGCTCCCATACCGTCGGCCCCATGCGGGCGGCGGCAACCTTTGCCCAGGCCCTGAGCGATCAGCACCTGCTGGGCGATATTGTCCGCGTCGAAGTGCGCCTATACGGCTCGTTATCCGCCACCGGCGTCGGCCACGCCACCGACCGCGCCTGTCTGATGGGCCTGATGGGCGAATGGCCGGACCGTGTCGACCCCACCTCAATCAACACACGCATCCAGCGGTTGCGCGAGTCCGGCCGCTTGTTGCTGGCCGGCACACAAGACATTGCCTTCAACTGGCACACCGACCTCCTGCTGCTGGACGAAAGCCTGCCCTACCACCCCAACGCCATGTCCCTGCACGCCTATGGCGACAGCGGCCTGCTCAGCGAGCAGACGTACTACTCGGTGGGCGGCGGCTTCATCATCGAAGCGGCCGAAGCCGCGTCGGGTATCGCGCCGACCAGCGATGTCGAGTTGCCCTACGACTTTTCCAGTGCCGTGGAACTGCTGGCACTGTGCAACAAACACGGCCTGCGCGTTTGCGAACTGATGATGGCCAACGAACGCGCCTGGCGCAGCGAGGAGGACATCCGCAGCGGCCTGCTGCATATCTGGTCGGTGATGCGCGAATGCGTGGAGCAAGGCCTGCGCGATGAAGGCATCTTGCCCGGCGGCCTGGATGTACCACGGCGCGCGGCGAAATTGCACCGCAGCCTGTTGGAAATCGGCAAACCCAATGTCATCACCTCGACCTTGTCGGCCATGGAATGGGTCAACCTGTTCGCCCTCGCCGTCAACGAAGAGAACGCCGCCGGTGGGCGCATGGTCACCGCGCCGACCAATGGCGCGGCAGGGATCATCCCGGCGGTGCTGCATTACTACATGAAGTTCAACGCCGACGCGTGCGACGACGATGTAGTCAATTTCTTCCTGGCCGCAGCCGCCGTTGGCATTTTGTGCAAGAAAAACGCCTCCATCTCCGGTGCCGAAGTGGGCTGCCAGGGCGAAGTCGGTTCGGCCTGCGCCATGGCCGCCGCCGGGCTGGCGGAGATCCTCGGCGCCACGCCCGAGCAACTGGAAAACGCCGCCGAAATCGGTCTGGAGCACAACCTCGGCCTGACCTGCGACCCGGTCGGCGGCCTGGTGCAGGTGCCGTGCATCGAGCGCAACGCCATTGCGGCGGTCAAGGCGATCAACGCCACACAAATGGCCCTGCGCGGCGACGGCAAACACTTCATTTCCCTCGACCGGGTGATCCGCACCATGCGCGACACCGGCGCCGACATGCATGACAAATACAAAGAAACGTCACGGGGCGGCCTGGCGGTCAGCTGGGTGGAGTGCTGACTGCGCTGTCTGCGATCGTTTTTTTCGTGTTGCCCTGAAATAGCCCACCGGCCTTCGTCACAACGCAGCCCCCATGTGGGAGGGGGCTGGCTCCCGATTGCGGTCGCACAGGCCAATATTCATTGCTGATACACCGCTATCGGGAGCAAGCCCCCTCCCACATTGAGTGCTCATCGCCAGGCGGATCGCTGTACGGCACGCCCCTTGCTGTAGAGCTTCTGAGGGAAACGGACTTTGGCCGGTGGTCAGGCAACGCGAACTAATCCCGACACCGGTCGTCAATGACTGCATGTTCTTATCAGGCGGTAACGCACCATGGACAATCCTTTTCAGATCATCACGGACACCTTCAGCCCAAAATACCGGGTCAACCTGAGCATTCAACGGCTCGACGGCAGCATCATGCTCACCCTCTCCGATGAGACCGGCGTGGTGGCCAAGCGCATGATCAGCGCCGAACAACGCAAAGACCCGCAACGGCTCAAACGCCTGGTGCAGAGCATCCAGTTCGGCATCGCCATCGAGCAGGGCCACAGCGCCATGGAGATCCTGGCGGTGATGACCGATGGCGACAGTCACAAACTGTTGCAACGGCCACCCAGCCGTCCCCTGCCCTTCAGCGTCGGGCTTTAAAGCTCGCCCTTCTCGGTCTCCAGGCTCGCCTCGCCCTTGCGACGCGGGCCTTCAACCTTCACCGACGGAAACGACGACGACGCATAGCGCACCACCAGGATCGCGAAGGCCAGCAGCAGAATGCCGCCACACAGGTAGATGATGCCCAGGTCCGGCGGGTTGTGGTGCGACACGTTGGAGATCAGCAGCCGCGTCAGCGCCGTAATCGCCACGTAGATCAGGAAGCGCACCGGCATGTGGTTGGTCTTGAAATAAATCCCGACCATCGCACCCAATTCCAGGTAGATGAACAGCAGCAAGATGTCATCGATCTTGATGTGCCCGTTCTCCAGCATCCCCAAAAATTCCATCACCGCCGCCCAGGCGGTCACCGCACCAATGGCGAACAGCGCCAGGTAGTGGAACGTCTCCACAAACAGATTGCCCAGCGACTCGGCCAGCCCATGAACTTGCTGACGCAGCTTTTCGGCCCAGTTGATTTTCACGAAGGTGCTTCCTTAGGTCGGTTCGACCGGATAATGCGGGTTGGACGTGACGGTTGTTCTGCATGCAGAAAAAAGGCCAGAGGCGGGTATAAGATGATGGCAGGGTGATATGAGGCACAGATTGATCAACACCAACGCCTAACCTGTGGTGAGCGAGCTTGCTCGCGCTGGGGTGCGAAGCGCCCCCAAACCCTGCAACGTGATCTCTCTGGAAAAACACCTTCGCCTGAATTGGGGCTGCTGCGCAGCCCAGCGCGAGCAAGCTCGCTCACCACAATAAAGCCCAGCGATATGAGAAATTTCCGGTGTAGCAAACCCCCATTTCCCAACTACATTAAAAACCTACTATCCAAACCCCGGCGTTTGGCATATCCTTTTAGCTGTATATCGATACAGTAGTAGCAAAAGACAACTATCGTGAAGGCATGTGAGGTGGTGAATGGCCGTCGAAGTGGTATACCGCAGCAGCCGAGATCTGGAGCGTTTGTTCATGGATAAAGCCGAAGCTGACCGTCATGACAAGATGCTTGAACTCGCTGAGTTGCTGGCAGAAGTGTTGCAAAAAGCCGTGCCGTCCCTGAGCGAGCAGCAGGTGGAGGAAGCGGGGATCTACATGGCGAAAAACCGCGATGTATTTGCCAAGGCGTTCAAGAGCCAGCCGGACGCGTTGTCCGAGTTGCTCAACGCAGCGGCGGAATAAAGCCCGAATTGAACAGGCCCTGAATCACTGGATCCAGGGCCTTTTTAATGCCTGTTCATTGGTAGAGCAGACGCTCTGCGAGTTCGTCCGCGACCCGTGCGGGGGAGCGTTTTTCGGCCTGGGCGTGGGCATAGATTTCGGTGAGACGCTTGCCGATGTTGGACAGGTGCGCGGTGATGGTCGGCAGTTCGGCGCCGCTGTGTTTGAGCGCGACGTAGATCAGGCCACCGGAGTTGATCACATAGTCGGGGGCGTAGAGGATGCCGCGACCTTCCAGTTGGTCGGCCACTTGCAGGTTGGTCAGTTGCGCGCTGGCGGAACCGGCCACGGCGGCGCAGCGCAGTTGGCCGACGCTGGTGCGGTTGAACACCGCGCCCAGGCCGCAGGGCGCAAGGATGTCGCAGGGGGTGCTGAGCAAGGCGTCGTTGGCGATGGGGTGCGCGCCCAGTTGTTCCATGGCCAGTTGCACCTTGCCGTGGTCGATGTCGCTGACCAGCAGTTCGGCACCGGCGGCGTGCAGCTGTTCGGCCAGGGCGTATCCGACGTTGCCCAGGCCCTGGATCGCCACGCGCAGGCCCTCGAGGTTGTCGCTGCCCAGGCGCGCCATGGCGGTGGTACGGATGCCGGCGAACACGCCCATCGCCGCATGGGGCGAAGGGTCGCCGGCGGCGGTGGTGCTGGTGACGAAGCGGGTGTGCTGGGCGATGCAATCCATGTCGGCTACCGAGGTGCCGCTGTCGATGGCGGTGATGTAGCGGCCATTGAGTTGTTCGACACAACGCCCGAAGGCTTCAAACAACGCCGCGCGGCTTTCCACATGGGGCGGGCGCAGGATCACCGCCGTGCCACCGCCCACCGGCAACCCGGCCAGGGCCGCCTTGTAGCTCATGCCCTGGGCCAGGCGCGCGGCATCGGCCACGGCGCTGTCGTCGTCGGGGTAGGCAATATAGCGACAGCCGCCCAAGGCAGGCCCCAGGCGGCTGTTGTGAATGGCGATGACCGCCTTGAGCCCGGTAACCGGATCGATGCTCAGGTGCAGCGATTCAAGGCGGGAGCTGTGCATGAGCGCAAACATCGTCAAGCTCCCGAATCACTTCTGGTAGTGGCCCAAGTATAGGCTTGCGGCGGAAAACTGCTCGAAGCGCGCAGGAATAAGCCGACAGATTTTATGGGGCTTGCGACATAAGTGAGTGGGATATTACGTACAGCACTGGACGAATATTCCCAGCAAGGCTAAAACGAGGGCATCTGTCGGAGAACGCAATGAAGTCCCGCCAAGCCTTTTTCGCCTGTCTGCAACGCTCGCCACCGGCGCTGTTCGAAGCCGCGCTCTGGATCGCCGCCGAGCACGACCCGGCCGTGCAACCGCAGCTGGTCCTGCAGCAATTGGCCTTGTTGCAGCAGCAGGTCAGCCTGGGCATGCCGCTGTTGCCGGCGGATGAGCTGGGCCAACCGTTGTTGCGCCGGATGAATGACCTCGGGTTCGCCCAGGATGATTTCACCCCGCTGCGCCCCGCCGCCGCCCTGCTCGACAAAGTGCTGCAACGCAAACGCGGGCAACCCCTGGCCATGGGGTTGATTGCCATGGAGCTGGCGCGACGCCTGGACATCCCCATGGTCGGCGTGAATTTCCCGGGGCATTTCCTGCTGCGGGTGCCCGGCGCCGATCACCTGCTGGACCCTTGCGGCGGCAGGCGCCTTTACCCCAACGATTGCCGCGAGCTGCTGCAGCGCCAATACGGCCCTCACCTCAAGTTGCAGGCCGAGCATGTGCTGACGGCCGAACCGCGTGCGATCCTGCAACGGCTGTCACGTAACTTGCGCCAACTGCACCTGTCCAACGACAACCCATTGGCCGCCCTGATCGACGCCGAACGCGTGCTGGAACTGGGCAGCGCCAACGCCGCCGATTACCTGGCGCGGGCCAGCCTGTACCAACGCCTGGACTGCCCCAACGCCGAACGTTTCGACCTGGAACACGCGCTGTTGCTCAGCGAAGACCCGATCCAGCGCCTGCGCCTGACCGAGCGGCTGGGGCACTTGCCGCCCAATTCAGTGGTGCATTAGGCCTGTGGCGCCCTGAGGATATCACCGGGCAACGGCGACTTTGGCACCTCGGCCACCGGCGAGCGCACCTGGATGATCAGCAGCGCGGCAATGACCGCCGGAATCGCACAGAAAAAGAAAATCTGCTGCACCGGGATATGCATCGCCAGCAAGAGACTGCCGAACAACGGCCCCAGGATTGAGCCGAAGCGGCCCACACCCAATGCCCACCCCGTGCCGGTGGCGCGCACATGCGCAGGGTAGAAATTGCTGGCGAAGGCATTAAGGGTCAACTGCCCACCGATGATGCAGAAGCCGGCAGCGAATACGCAGGCCACCAGATAGTGCCGATTGTCGTGGTTCAGCCCCAGCAGGATCGTACACACCGCCGCTGCCGCCAACACGCCGGACAACAGCCGCACCTTGCTTTTGAGGCGGTCGGCAAACCAGGCCATGCCGATCGCACCCAGGGTGCCGGCAAACAGAAACATCGAGGTCACCAGGTTGGCTTCATTGAGTGCCAGGCCGCTTTCGAGCAACAGCGACGGCAGCCAGCTGATCATGAAATACAGCAGGATCAGGCTGACAAAGAACGTCGACCAGATCAGCAAGGTCGGGCGTGCATAGCCGTTGCGAAACAGCTCCACCACCGTCAGCTTGCTGCCCAGCCGCGGCGTGTTTTGTGCCGCGCTCGCCAGTGGCGGTTGCCAATCGGGCAACAGGCGCGAAGTGACTTTGCGCAATCGCAGATACGGCGGTGCGTCGCGCAACAGACGCGGCAACGACTCAGGCAGCAGCCACGCCAGGAACGGAAACAACAGCAACGGTGTAACGCCGCCCGCCAGAAATACTGCCTGCCAACCAAAGCGGTCGATAAATCCCGCCGCCACAAACCCACCCGCCGCGCCACCGAATGAGAACCCGCACGCCGCCAGGGTCACCATCAAGGTGCGCAGGCGTGGCGGCGAATAATCCGACATCAATGCCATGGCACTGGGCATCGCGCCGCCCATGCCAATGCCACAGATAAATCGTGCGGCCATCAACGAGGTCAGCGAGTGGGCGAACACCATCAGCACAGTGAGGCTGGCGTAGATCAACACACAGCCCAGCAGGATACGCCGCACACCAAACCGGTCGGCCAGGGGTGTCACCAGCAGCGAGCCCAAGGTAAGCCCCAACAGGTTGGCGCTGAACACCGGACCGAACGCGGCTTTTTCCAGGCCCCAGTCCTTGGCCAGCGCCGGCACCACATAGCCCAGCACCTGGGCATCATAGCCATCGGTCACCAGCAGCAGCGCCAGCAACAGGAGGATCAACCACTGATAGCGCGATACCGGACGGGCATCGAGTGCCGCGCGAAAGCTGGCAATCTGAGTGTGCATCGCAAGGTACCTGTTTATTTTTATGGGTAGGTGGCGAAAATCCAATGTGGGAGGGGCGCCGCGACTTGCTCCCTCCCACATTTTGTTCAATGCAAGCCTTGAGCGTTATGGGGTGTCCGGTTGGTTGGCGGGGTGCGCCTGGATGAACGCCGGATGCTGCGCCGCCAACTCCGCCACCCGCCCAATACGCGGATACGCCGCCAACGGCACCTTGAAGCGCTGCGCCGCATACAACTGCGGTATCAGGAACGCATCCGCCAGCCCCGGCGGTTCGCCAAAGCAAAACCCTGTGTCGCCAATCAACTGCTCCACCGCGCCCAGCCCCTGGCTGATCCAATGGCCGATCCACTCCAGCACCTTCGCCTCATCATGCCCCCACTGGCGCAGCAGGTTCTGGGTACTGGAGTTGTGCAAGGGGTGAATGTCGCAGCCAATGATCGCCGCCACCGCGCGCTCATGGGCACGGGTAGCCAGGTCCTTGGACAGTAACGGCACCTGTGGATAACGTTCGTCCAGGTATTCGATGATCGCCGACGACTGGATCAGCAACTCACCCTCATCGAGACGCAAAGCCGGCACACGGCCTTGCGGATTGATGGCCAGGTACTCCGGCTGACGGTTGGCGCCACCGGCCGGCACCAGCAAGTTCACCGGCACCGCCGTAAAGTCCAGCCCCTTGAGCGCCAAGGCGATGCGTACCCGGTATGACGCGGTGGAGCGATAGTAGGTATAGAGTTCCATCACCCAGCCCTCTTAGCGTGCCGCAATGACGGTACCCCGGCATTCGCCGAAGCCGATCGAGGCAAAACCGTCACGACTGCAACGCGCGCGCAGGATGATTTCGTCGCCGTCTTCAAGGAACCTGCGGACCTCACCGGATGGCAATTCGATCACCTTCTTGCCGCCTTCGGTCATCTCCAGCAGGCTGCCGAATTGTCCCGCTTGCGGCCCGGATAACGTGCCGGAGCCGAACAAGTCACCGGCCTGCAACTGGCAGCCGTTGACGCTGTGATGCGCCACCAGTTGCGCCACGGTCCAGTACATATGCAGGCTGTTGCTCAGTGCCAGGCGATGGGCCGGCAGGTTCTGTTCGCGCATGGCGGCAGTGGTCAGCAGTACTTCCAGCTCGATATCCAGCGCGCCGTTGGCCTGGTCACGTTTGTCCAGCAGGTATGGCAGCGGTTGCGGGTCGCCCTCGGGACGCGCCGGTTGGGCCTTGCGGAACGGCTCCAGCGCTTCGGCCGTAACCACCCAGGGCGAGATGGTGGTGATAAAGCTTTTCGACAAAAACGGCCCCAGCGGCTGGTATTCCCAGGCCTGGATATCGCGTGCCGACCAGTCATTGAGCAGGCAGAACCCGGCGATATGCTCGGCCGCGTCGCCAATGGCGATCGAGTCGCCCATGGCATTGCCCTGGCCGATCCAGATCCCCAGTTCCAATTCGTAATCCAGACGCGCACACGGGCCGAAGGTCGGTTCGGCCTGGCCGGCGGGCAGTGTCTGGCCTTTAGGGCGACGCACCTGGGCGCCCGACGCGCGAATGGTCGACGCGCGGCCGTGGTAGCCAATCGGTACGTATTTGTAGTTGGGCAGCAACGGGTTGTCGGGGCGGAACAGCTTGCCGACGTTCTGCGCGTGTTCGATGCCGACGTAGAAATCGGTGTAGTCGTTGATCCGCGCCGGCACGTGCATCTGACAATCGGCAGCGCGGTGCAGCACCTGCGCCTCTCGGGCTTGCAACGGGCTGCCCTCGGCCAGCAATTGCAGCAGGCGTTCACGCAAGGCCACGCGCGGACCACGGCCCAGTTCGAAAAAGGCATTCAGCTGGCCACCGGCAGTCGCTTCAACGGCGCGGCGGGCCTCGCCGTCAAACAGGTCCAGCGCCGCCAGCAGGTCGAAGATGCAATCGCCAATCGCCACGCCACTGCGCGGCGCCGAGCCGTTGATGCTGAAGATACCCAGCGGCAGGTTTTGCAGCGAGAAATCAGGGTGACCGTTGGCCGAAGCCACCCAGCTGCGGGCTAGCGTCTGTTGCGTCATGGGTTATCTCCGGTTCGGGTTGAAGGTGACGGGCAGCGCGGCCCAGCACGCGTCATAGGCAGGTTGCAGTTGCGGGCAGTCAAGGGCGAACTGGGTGGGACGCAGCACTTGGCTGGTCTCGAACATGAAGGCCATGGTGTTATCGATCTTGTGCGGCGCCAGCTCGACATTGATGGCCTTGGTGCAGGTCTCGCCGTCCGGGCCGTGGGCGCTCATGCAACCGTGCAGCGACGCACCGCCGGGCAGGAAGCCTTCGGCCTTGGCATCGTAGGCGCCCTGGATCAGGCCCATGTATTCGTTCATCAGGTTGCGGTGGAACCACGGCGGCCGGAAGGTGTTCTCGGCCACCATCCAGCGTGGCGGGAAGATCACGAAATCAAGGTTGGCCAGGCCATGGGTGCTGGTCGGCGAGGTCAGTACGGTGAAGATCGACGGGTCCGGGTGATCGAAACTCACCGTACCGATCGTATTGAAGCGGCGAAGGTCGTATTTGTACGGCACGTTATTGCCGTGCCAGGCCACCACATTGAGCGGCGAATGATCCAGCTCGCAGGCCCACAACTCGCCGAGGAATTTCTGTACCAGGGTCGTAGGCTGCTTCAGGTCCTCGTAATGAGCGACCGGCGTGAGGAAGTCGCGCGGGTTGGCCAGGCCGTTGCTGCCGATGGGGCCCAGGTCCGGCAGGCGCAGCGAGGCGCCATGGTTTTCGGCGACATAACCGCGCGCTTGCGCATCCAGCAGTTCGACGCGGAATTTGAGCCCGCGCGGCAGCACGACGATTTCCAAGGGTTCCACGTCCAGCACACCCAGTTCGGTGGCGATGCGCAGGCGACCTTGCTGCGGGACAATCAACCACTCGCCATCGGCGTTGAAGAACACGCGCTCCATCGTACGGTTGGCGCGGTAGTGATAGATGCTGATGCCCGAGGGTTTTTCCGACGCCGAATTGGCAACCATGCCGACGAGGCCATCGATAAAGTCGGTCGGCTCGCTCGGCATGTCCAGAGGGTTCCAACGCAGTCGGTTAGGTGTCACCGCCCCCAACGGCCCACCGGCCAATTGCCGCTCGAGCTTGACGAACGCCGGGTGGTTGGCCGACGGCTGGATACGGTACAGCCAGGTACGCCGGGCTTCGCTGCGCGCCATGGTAAACGCGGTGCCGGAGAACAGTTCAGTGTACAGCCCGTAGGGCGCTTTTTGCGGGGAATTCTGGCCGACCGGCAAGGCGCCGGGCAGGGCTTCGCTGGCGAATTCATTGCCGAAGCCCGACAGGTACTCGAGGTTCATGGAGCGTCCTCTGCGTGCAAGTTGTTTTTATCGTAATCCAGTTACGCTTAACGTAATTTGATCGCTATCGACCGTCAAGCTATAAAGACGCCCATTCATCTCTCGGATTCTCGCCCCTCCATGGAAAAGCCCCGCGACACAGGCAAACAAAAAGTCCGCTCGGCCGAAGTGGGCACCGATATCCTCAAGGCCCTGGCCGAATTGTCACCGGCCACTTCGCTGTCGCGCCTGGCTGAACATGTGCAGATGCCGGCGAGCAAGGTGCACCGTTATCTGCAGGCGTTAATCGCCTCGGGGTTCGCCGAACAGAACACCGCCACCAACCATTACGGCCTTGGCCGCGAGGCGCTCAGGGTAGGCTTGGCCGCACTGGGCAGCATGGACGTGCTGAAAGTCGGCGCCCTGCCCCTGGCCGAGCTGCGCGACGAGTTGAATGAAACCTGCTTTCTGGCGGTCTGGGGCAACCAGGGTGCGACCGTGGTACACATCGAACCGGCGGTGCGCGCGGTCACGGTGGTGACGCAGTTGGGCTCGGTGCTGCCGCTGCTCAGTTCGTCCACCGGGCTGGTGTTCAGCGCCTTCCTGCCGTCGCGGGAAACCGTGGAGCTGCGCGAGCGTGAGGTCCAGGCGGGCATCGCCCATGCGCTGGCGGACGATGAGGCCTACGCCACCACCTGTGCACAGATCCGCAGCCGTGGCCTGCACTTTGTGCACGGGTTATTGATGCCGGGCGTGGATGCGTTGTCGGCGCCGGTGTTCAACGCCGTCGGGCACGTTGCGGCGGTGATGACCGTGGTCGGCCCCACCTCGCTGTTCCATGCCGACGAAGATGGCCCGGCGGCGCAGCGCTTGCTGGCGGCGACCCGGGCCGTGAGTTGGCGCATGGGCTATCAGCCCTGAATCAGTCGTGCCACTGCGTCAGGGCGACGGCCAGGCGGTTTTCCAGGGCGTGGATCGGCGCGGCATCGCTCAGGTAATTGTTGCTCACCATCGAGAACACCAGGCGTCGCCCACCGGCATCGGTGATGTAGCCACTTAACGACGAGACGCCGGCCATCGAGCCGGTCTTGGCGTGCAGGTTGTTTTCGGCGGCCGTGCCACGCAGGCGATAACGCAGGCCGCCCCCGCTCATGCGGTCGGCGTTGCCGGCAATCGGCAGGGCGTTGTACCAGGCGTCGAACCAGGGCTGTCTGGACGCGGCCAGCAACAGGTCGGTCAGGGTCTGCGACGACACCAGATTGCGCCGCGACAAGCCCGAACCGTCCACCTGGCTCAGCGTCGCCGGGTCCATGCCCTGGCGTTTCATGAACGCCGCCACCGCCGCCACGCCCGCCTGCGCGGTGCCCGCATTCGCCGTCTTGCGCCCCATGGCCTTGAGCAAGACTTCGGACATGTTGTTGTTCGACAGTTTAAGCAGCGGCGTGATCAGTGCCTGCAACGGCGCCGATTGGTGCTCGGCCAGAATCGTGGCGGTGACCGGGGTTGCACCACCGATCACGCGTCGTCCCAAGACCTTGATGCCCTGCTGCGCCAGCGCCTGTTCGAACAGGTTGGCGACCAGTTGCGTCGGCTCCCATACGCTCACCCACTGTCGGCTTTGCGTGCCCGGCGCCAGCGCGCCGGTGAGTTGCAGCAGGTTGGTGCCATGCCGGCGGGTAATGCCATAGGTATCGCCAGGGCCGCTGACCGCGCGATTGCTCAGTTGCACGTAATCGGTTGCCGGGCTCACCCCCACGTTAACTGGCTGGCCGGTTATCACCGGGGCCTTGGCCGTGACGATTAATGTGCCCGCATCAAAATCCGTATCGGGCGACACCGTCAGTGCCGAAATCTGCGCGCCGTAGTAGGTACTTTCATCGTCCTGGGCCCAGTCCACACCGAGGCGTTCGGCGTCGAACCAAGTGTCATCCAACACCAGATCCCCCTGCACCTGACGCACGCCCTGGCTCGCCAGTTGCGCGGCCAGCGCCTGGTAATCGGCCAATTGCGTGGTCGGGTCGCCCAGGCCGCGCAGGTACAGGTTGCCAGTCAGGCGCTCGCCCTGCCGCACACCGTTACTGCGCAATTGCGTGGAAAACCGGTAGTGCGGCCCCAGCACCTCCATCGCGGCGGCGGTGGTCAGCAATTTGAGGTTGGACGCCGGCACCAGCCGCGTGCGCGGATTGTGTTGATAAAGGGTGTTGCCGCTGCGGGCGTCGCGCACCATCAGGGAGACGGTGGCGCCGTTGAGCGCCGGGTCGGCCAGCAGTTGATCGAGCGTTGCGGTGGAGCTTGGCGAAACGCTGGCGCAACCCGCGAGTAAAAAGCTCATGCACAGCAGGTGTAGCCATCGTCCAGAGTGCATCGGTATTGTGTTCCAGCAAGTCATCAGTGCGGGCAACGCTAACAGCTCCGTCCTGTTGTGGCGAGCGGGCTTGATCCAACATTGGGGCCTCACCGCTCTCGCAATTCCCCTTAGAACTGCAACGTACTCGACACCGACACCTGCCGCGCATCGCCCATCGACACGAAAAACCGGCTGGCCGCCGAGGTGTAGTAGGTGCGGTCAAACAGGTTCTTCACGTTGAGCTGGAACTTGACCTTCTGCCCCTCGATTCTGGTGTCGTAGGTCGCGAACGCATCCGCCACGGTGTAGCCCGGCAGGTCGAAATCGTTGGCCGCATCGCCGGCGCGCTCGCCCACATAACGCGCGCCCGCGCCCACTCGCAATTGGTCGCCGCCGAACACGTTGCCGAAGTCGTACACCGCCGACAGCGAGCCGGTGTGTTTGGCGACGTTTTGCAGGCGGTTGCCTTGCAGGGTCGGGTCCTGGTCCTTGATGTCCTCGGCGTCGGTGAACGCGTAGCTGCCGATCACGCTCCATTGGTCGGTCAACTGCCCGCCGGCGTCCAGTTCCAGGCCACGGGAGCGCACCTGGCCGGCGATGCTGTAGATGGTGTTGGCACCGGAACCTACCGAGACCAGCACATTGCGCTTGTCGATGTTGAACAACGCCGCGCTGGCGGTGATGCGCCCCGGCATGTCGAGCTTGACGCCCAGTTCCCAGGACTTGGATTCCTCGGGCGTCAGATCGCCGGTCAAGGTGCTGCCATCGGCCAGGGCGGCGATGGTGGAGTTGGGTTTGAACGACTCGGTGTAGCTGCCGTAGAACGACAATTGATCGGTGTAGCGGTACACCAAGCCTGCGCGCGGCACCCAGGCCTGGCCCTTGCCGTCGGTATTGGCCTTGAACGGCACGCCCTTGCCGGCGTATTGGTCGTACATCTGGTAGCGCGCGCCAGCCACAAAGATCCACTGGTCGGTGAGGTGAATCGCGTCCTGGAAAAACAGCGAGTCGCTGCGCAACAGGTCGGTCTGGGCGCTGTCGGCGGCGCTGACCGTGGTGCCCGCCACTTCGTTGCCGTACACCGGGTCGTTGTAGTTGAAGTTGGCGCGCGAGCCCTGGCGAATCAGGTCGGCGCGATAGATCTTGCGGTATTCGTCGTCCAGGCCGAACACCAGGTCATGCTGCATGCCCAGCACGTTGACCTTGCCTTCCAGGCTGGCGGTGGCGAAACGGTCGGTGGTGATTGCGCCTTGGGTGCCGTCCATCCTGCGGGTCAATGTGCCGTTGCTGTTCACCGCACTGATGCGCACCTGGCTGGCATCGTAGGTTTCGCGGTTCCAGCTGTAGCCAAAGTGAGCTTTCCACGCGTCCTTCAAATCATGATCGGCTTCGAAGCGGTACAGGTCCGAGCGCCCTTCCATGTTGTTGAACGGCTCATCCAGGCGCCGTGTGGCGGGGATGTCCAACGGGTGGTTGGTCTTGGGATCGATGGCGGTACCACGGTCGAATGGCGAGAGAAATTCACGGTGTTCGTAGGCGAACAGCAACTGGGTGCTGTCGCCGTACCAGGCCAGGGACGGTGCCACCAGCGTCTCGCGGTGGGTGCCAAAGTTGCGCCAGTAGTCTTCGTCCTCATGGTCAACGATCAGGCGATAGGCCAAGCCCGAATCACCGATCGGGCCGGTGGTATCGAGGCCGCCGCCGCTGCCGTTCTTGCCGTCGCCGAAGGTGGAGCCGCGCACGGTCAGGGACGTGGATTGGGTCAACTCGGGCTTTTTACTAACGATATTCACCACGCCGCCGGGGTCCTGGATGCCATACAGCAGCGACGACGGCCCCTTGAGCACTTCGACGCGCTCGGCCGTGGCATTCAAAGCACGGCCCTGCACCACCGGCATGCCGTCGCGCATGATCGAGCCGTTACGGTTGTCGCCAAAGCCGCGCAGCATCACGGCGTCCTGGGTACTGGCGAGGGTGTTGGCCTGGGTGATGCCGCTGACATTGCCCAGGGCGTCATCCAGATTGCGTGGGGTCTGGTCGCGCAATACCTGGGCCGGGACCACATTGACGGTTTGCGGGGTTTCCAGCAGCAGCGCATGGGAGCGCATCACCGAACTGGTGGGCGGCGGCTGGTAGCTGGTGCTGTCCTGGGTTTGGCCGACACCGCTGATGGTGGTGGCGCCCAGGTTGAGCGTACCGTCGGTGGGCACGGGCTCCAGCGCCAGGGTGCGGGCGTCGATCTGGCGGAAGGTAAAGCCGGAGTTACCCAGCAGGCGTTGCAGGGCCTGGGCCGCGCTCATCTGCCCGCTGACCGCCGGTGCGCTCAGGCCATAAGGCGCTTCATCGGTATAGATCACGCTGATGCCGGTGACCCGACTGAAATCGCTAAGAGCCTGGGGCAACGGCTTGGCAGCCAGGGCAAAGGTGAATTGAGCAATTTGCTGCTCTTGCGCCTGCGCCACGCACAGCGGCAGCAACGCCAGCCCCGATACGACCAGTACCGACGCGCCCAACCACTGTTTAACCAAACCGCCCGCCATCGACTTCATGCTGTGAGAACCCGTGTAGAAAACGCTGTTAATGCGAATAAATCGCAGTTTCAAGCACTACACGGGTGGGCCACAGGTTTACCTCACCTTTATCTGCAAATATTTTTGGTTTATTGCGCCTGGAGGCGAAAACCGAAGCGTGGGAAGTGCACATGCACAGTGCCTGCGCGTGGGTCGGTGCGGCGCAGGATCAGCGTTTCGCGACCGGCAAAGAGCAACTCGCCGGCGACCGGATCGACCCCGTAATCGATCGCGCTGATGGTCACCTGTTGCCCGGCCTTAAAACCATTCAAGTCTTCGAATACCTCCTCGGGCAACTCAGCGGGGGTAGCCTCGCGGGCGATTTCCAGGGCCTGCTCAGCGCTCATCTGGCTGGCGGTGCCGTGGCCGAAACCGAGCACGCGTCCCAACCACGCCGACACGGCCGGATACGCATCCACCAACGGCGCGGTCACGGGCGTGGCCTTGAGGAACCACAACGAGTGGGCCAGGGCGAAGTCGGCTATGCACGGCTCGCCGAACAGGAAGTCACCCGGTTCACGCTGCAGTTGCTGCTCCAACCGCGCCATGATCGCCGGCCATTGATGTTTGGCCAATTCACTCGGGAGTTTGCTCGCCGTACCGCCGCTGAACAGCGCAGCGCGGTCGGCGAGAAAGGCCTTGATCGCTTCCGGCGGCAATTTTCCGAAACGCACCGCCACCGATTCCG
Source organism: Pseudomonas lactucae (assembly GCF_036688725.1). Classification (NCBI taxonomy): domain Bacteria; kingdom Pseudomonadati; phylum Pseudomonadota; class Gammaproteobacteria; order Pseudomonadales; family Pseudomonadaceae; genus Pseudomonas; species Pseudomonas lactucae. Next base: position 50,053 of record NZ_JAQQPT010000005.1, read on the forward strand.
GCTGGAACACCAGGCTCACGGCATGGGCAAACACCACGCTGTCAGCCCAGGTGGCGAAGGTTTGCGTGATCATTTCCTGGCCCAGCGGAAACAGCGCCGGCGCGACTTTTTCCTGTTCCAGGCGGCGGGCGATCAATGCAGTGTCGCAATAGATATCGGCGCCGACCTGCAGCACCGGGGTTTTACGGTAGCCTCCGGTGAGGGCGGTCAGGTCCGGCTTGGGCATCACCGGCGAGATATGCACCGAGTGCCAGGACAAGCCTTTGAAGCCCAGCAGCAGCCGAGCTTTTTCCGCGAAGGGAGACGTGGGGTAGTGGTGCAGGATTAGCTCAGACATGCCGGGGTCCACTCCAATGATGAACCCGCAGCTTAGCGCGCAATCGGCTGCGGCGGCGTGATGGGCGCCCATCAGTCAGATCAATGACCCGCTCGCCGCCAGGCACTCCTTGGCGCTCTTCTTCAATTTCTTGATCAGCCGTTCCTGGCGCAGCGCCTCGCCCTTGCTCGCGCACCGCTCGGTATACACCAGCGCGACCGCCGGGCTGGACAAAAAAAACCGTGCGCCCTTGCCGCTCTGGTGCGAGGCAAAACGGCGCACCGGGTCGTTGCTGATGCCGCAATACAGCGCGCCATTGGCGGCGCGCACCAGGTACACAAACCAGGGGTTGGGTTCGACAGGATCAGTCACAGGCGGATTCAACAGTCCAGAGGAACGCCAAGCTTATCAACGACTGGCCTGGAATGCCTTCAAGCCTTTGCGCGCCTGGGCACGCACGGCGTTTTTCACCAGCGGCGTCCAGCCCAGCAGCAGGCCTTTGGTGCCCAATGCCTGGCGCGACCAGCGCCACACGTCAAAGCTGTCGTGATGTTCGCAGATCTTGCCGTCACGAAACACAAAGCGCGCCTGGATATCGTTGACGACCCTGTTGCCGGTGGCACTGAACAGGTAGGTGGCGACCCAATGCGCACCGCCGCTGCGATCATCGCTGCGTACATTGTCGAAGGTCAGGGAGAAATCCTTGGCGCGGGTGGTGAGCATGCGCCACATATCGCCGGCATCCCGGCCACGCAGTTCACCGAAGGCCGGGTCGCTGAACAGCACATCGTCGGTGTAGCAGGCCGCCATGGCCTCGGCATCCAGGCGTTGGAACGCCTCGTAGAAGCGGGTGATCAGGGCGCTGTGGGCATCACTCATGGGGCAGGTTCCGTAAACATTTTTGTCAGGCCTGCACGATAGTCGGTGCAGGCTGTGAAGGCCATGGGCATTCATGACAAAAATAGCGCGGGCGTTGCGCCTTACAGGTAGACGATGTCCAGGGTGGCGCTGCCGTCGATCCGGATGTCTTCGGTAATAGGCAAAAAGCTTTTCGGAGCAATATAGGTGGAAATCAACAGATCAGCCTTGAAGGCCTGCAACGGCAGTGGCGCCGGCAGTTGGGTGCTTCCCCCGTTCACCGTGCGCATCCAGTTCGGCTGCCAGCTTGAACTCCAGGTTTCGAACCAGGTCTGGCCATCCGTAGACTCGATCACGGCGCGCGCAACGCCGTCGGCTGTCGCGTTACTTGTGCCAAGCCTATACCCGCCGATTTTCTCGCCGCCAGACGCCAACCCCAGCCCGAAATATGAAACAGGCGACGGCCCAGTCCAATCCGGCGCAGCGGTCCCAGAGCGATTATCCATCGCCTTGATGGCAATCAGCGCCGTCGCGTCGCAATTGATGGTCAACGTCAACGTGGCGTCCGGCAGTTGTGTAGTCAGCCTGTCGAGGTCCTGGACCGATATCTTGCCGTGATCCACCACACCGCCATTGGACAACGCAGGCGTACAGGCCGATGGAGTAAGAGTGCCAGTAACGCTCAAGTCCACACTGGAGGCGGCAAATACATTGGAAGCACCCGCCAGTAATAAACCCGCGGCCGTAAGTACATGAAACTTTTGCATGAGAATGCTCGCTTGCGGTCGATTAGTTAACAGCCTCGACAGACATGGGCCGACAACGTGTTAACTCGACTCATCTAATAGGCCCACCACACGCGTGACAGGAGATGACAACTTAGAGGTAGTTCAACTCAAGTACCACGTTACCGTCCAGGCTGATGTCACTGCCCGCAGTAAACTCAGAGGTTTTATTAATTACCGCTTGAACCGCCAGGTCTCCCGAGACGGTGGTGAGCTTTACCGGCACCACATTACCCGATGGCGCCCAACTCGTCAGGTGTGGCGCCTGTCCTATATACCCATCCCCGGCATACCAGGATACGCCATTGTTTTTCGACCTCAGGACACGAACGGCTTTTCCATCCGCCACGCTATTGCCCATGTGCAGGATATACCCACCCACTTTTTCATTATTGGCGGAAACACCAAGCCCGTAATTATAGACATCCGTGAACGTTGAATTAAACGCCACCTTCATCATCCCAGGCACGACACTGGAAGTTCTATTATCCTGCGTTTTGATACTAACCAACGTATCCCCGTCACACTCTATGGTAAAAGGAGTACTTTGCCTTTCCAGCTTGGTAAATTGAGTCGCACTTAACGAACTCAATTGAATTCGACCATAGTCAAAAGTCGATTGGGTGAGGTTAAAGCTGCAACTGGGCGGCACGATAGAACCTTTAACAAAAAGATCGACTGCCTGAGCATTCAACCCCATAAATACCACCAGTATTCCTACGGCGACGCCGGCACAACGCTTGTTACTCATTTAATACTCTCCCCCTTATTCAAAAGGATATCCGTTTTTCAGACGTTTTCTTGCAACCACTTGCTGTCTTTGCTCTTGGTTGAAGGCGGCGTATCACTCACTGCGGCATTAACGAGGGTGCCTTGCCGTGGCGTTCGAAAACGTTGCCACACCAAATAGTTTCCACCCCACAGAATGACTCACTCGCGCTACATGAACGTCAGAAACCAGACAACACATTAAAGAATTAGCGCGTCGCACCCAATACAATAAATACGAACATGAATACCTTTCGACTTACACAACAACCGTCTTATACCCACCCTGACTAAGGCACCATGCCTACCTCGCGAGCATAGGCAAATAAATCCACATCGGTGGAAATACACAAACGATGCATCGCGGTACTTTTCTGCTTACTGATGGTAGAAATACTGCGATTGACCTGGGCAGCGATCTGGCTGACGGTCATGCCGCTGGCCAACATGCGCACCACTTCGCGTTCCTTGCCCGACAGCTGCGGCGACGCGTCGTTCTTTGAATTGCCGGCCAGCTCCATCTGTACACGCAGGGACTCACTGACAAAGGTGCGCCCGCTGACCACCGCTCTCAACGCAAAAGGCAATTCCCGCGCCGAGGCACTCTTGGCGACAATCGCCCGCGCGCCATGGGCGAACGCCGAACGCAGCGTGGCGACATTGGCGAACATCGTCACCAGAATCACCGGCAATGTCGGGTATTGACGCTGCAACAAGCCCAACAAACCATACCCATCCGCTTGCTGGTCGCCGGGCATGGCGAAGTCCGTGACGATCACATCGCACGGTGTACTCGCCACCAACGCCAGCAACTGGTCAGGGCCATTGGCCTCGCCCACGACTTTGTATACACCACCGGCCTCGATTACCACTTTCTGCCCAACACGAACAATGGGGTGATCGTCGGCAATAATTATCCGAAGCATCGTATTTTCCATGATGGCAACTTGAATCTCAGAAAATACCCCGGCAAACCTTGGACAACAACCGGTGATCGCGCACAGGTTTTCACCACACCCCGTATTTACGTACGTTCAACTTACACCTACAAAATAAAAGGACCAGTCGTACAGAAACATCCTACTTATCAGATGGAAAAATTCCTGCATTTTCTCGTAGCCCACTAGAGACTGACCAAGTACGACAAATAATGTTCGATGTCCTTTTCAAAACGCGCAAGCAGCGATGCGTTGGCTGCCACGCCGGTGCGTTGTATACGCTCAATCAGGTGCATGGCGCGCTGTTCCAGGCCCGTATCGCCCAAAAATGCCATACCTCCCACCAGCCGATGCAAGCGCTGGGTGGTGATGACGATATCTTGATCGTTTAGCGCCTGTTTCAGCGCTGCCAGGTCTTCGTAAGCCTCCTGGATCAAACAAAACAACAAAGGCTCCACCACCTCCCAAAAACCGAAGGTCGCGATCAGACTGGCACGAGTTGGGAGCTTGCCATGCAAGCGTGCCAAATCCACCGGGCGTCTTGGCCGGTGCGGACGCACGTTGGGGTTGGGCAGCCAATACAGCAGCACCTCTCGCAATCGTTCAAGGGTAATGGGCTTGAGCATCCAGTCGTCCATGCCGCACGCCACGCAACGCTGGATCTGCTCCGCGCCCAGGCATCCGGTCAAGGCGATCACCGGCAACCGCGCGGTGCCGGCCAGACCTTCACGGCGACGCAGTTCAAGGGTCAGGGCGTAACCGTCCATCACCGGCATGCGGCAATCACTGATCAGCAGATCAAACGGACGCGCCGCCAAGGCCTCCAGCGCCGACTGGCCATCCCCAACCGTTTCATGGGCCAGCCCCAGCGTGCGCAGAAATGAACCGATCAACAGCCGATAGGCACGGTGATCGTCGGCCAGTAATACCCGCAGAGTCTGCCAATGCGACGGTATTGGCGATGTGCTGTGTGGACTACAGCCAGCAGTGGGGTCCTGCATAGCTACCTCGTGCAAAAAGATCAGCGCGCCGGCCCACGGGTGGCCGACGGTTGCCGACCGGACGGTCGACCTCACTCGATTTTTTCGCGCAAGGGCCTGCGCCTCCATTCATTTAAATGGATGGAGGTTATTGAAGAGCAAAGGAACGTATCCGAATGAATAACTCAGGGCGATACAACAACTACGACAATACCGTTTCTCTTACAGGGAAGGGTGTCTTTTCCGTCGCTCGGCGGTATCGCCACCCACTATCGTAATAGTTGCATTCACACACGACAGGGCCGTCGCTACAGTTGCCGTCGCTCAGCCTCAGGACGGCGCGCCGGGGCTGACACATCCCTGTCTTAGCGCAGGGCCAGAACGCTTACCCACAAGGACTTGTGCCCATGGACAGAACCACCCCGGCCGCCCTCGCCATTGTGTTGGCGGCCTGCGCATCCGGCGCCGTCGCCGCCAGCAATACCGACCTGAGCGTCCACGGAACCATTACCCCAGCTTCCTGCACGCCCAACCTGTCCCATGGCGGCGTGGTCGACCACGGCAAACTGACCGCCAAGGACCTGCATCCGGACAAACCCACCAGCCTGCAAGTCGGCGAAATGACCCTGCAAGTGGTGTGTGAAGGCGCGACGTTTTTCACCCTGAACACCATCGACAACCGCGCCGGCAGCTCGGCGATCAACCCGGCGCATCACGGCCTGGGCATCGTCAACGATGACCAGAAACTCGGCAGCGTGGCCTTTGGGCTATTCGACCCGGTGGCCGACAGCGTACCGGTGCAAACCATTCTGTCACGCGACGGTGGGGCCCACTGGAGCCCCTCGGCGTATCTCGGGCACGCCGCCTTGACTTCGTTCTCCGCCCCCGGCGGCCCGTACACGCCAATGGCCGTGCAAACCCTGAACGCTCGCCTGCGCGCGTTCACCATGATCGTGCCCGCCACGGACCTGACCTTGCTCGACGAGGTGCCGATCGACGGCCAGGCCACATTGCAACTCAAGTATTGGTAACCCTTATTCCCCCTAATCGCTATTCCCGGAGCTCCACGATGAACATTGCCTTCAAAACCCTGACCGCCGCCCTGCTGTTTGCCGGCAGCAGCAGCGCCTTTGCCGCGTCCAGTGTCGACCTGACCGTCAAAGGCCTGATCACCCCAAGCGCCTGCACGCCCGTCCTGTCCAACGGCGGCTCGGTGGACTACGGCAAAATTTCGGCCAAGGACCTCAACGTCGACAAAGAGACCTGGCTCGACCCGCAAACCCTGCAACTCACCGTCACCTGTGATGCAGCCACGTTGATAGCGCTGGACGCCGACGACAACCGCGCCGGCTCGAACCACGGTGACGACGAGTACGACTTCGGACTCGGCCTGATCAACGATACGGAAAAGCTCGGCCTCATGTCGCTGCGAGTGTTAAACCCAATCGCCGATGGTGTGCCGGTCAGGACCATCAGTTCCATCGATGGCGGTATCAGCTGGGTCGGCAGCCGCGCATTGACGCCCGTCGAACTCCTTGCGCCCGCCGCAACGGGCGTTGATGCGCCGATCCCGGTGCAGGTGTGGACCTCGGACCTGAGCATCTCCTCGGCAATCGCCCCGGCCAGCGGATTGACCCTCACCAACGAAGTCGCCATCGACGGTTCGGCAACCATCACCGTGCGTTATCTGTAACACCCTGACTCGAACAACGGCAGGCCTTCACGCCTGCCCTCGTCCCGTACGCAAACGATAAACCAGGCAACCGGTAAACCTTCCCCATGAAGCACTACTCTTCACGCCTTCTTGCCCTGTTTTACCTGCTCGGCGCCCAGTCGCTGGCGCTGGCAACCTCCAGCACCGAGCTGAACGTCACCGGCCTGATCACCCCCAGCGCCTGCACGACGACGCTGTCGGCCAACGGCATTGTCGACCACGGAAAGGTGCCGGCCAGCAGCCTCAACCAGTACGAATACAGCGCCTTGCCGACTCAGTCCCTGGACTTGAACGTGAGCTGTAACGAACCGGTGCTGTTTGTGTTGGTGGGCCTGGACAATCGCGCCGACTCCTCATTGGGACCCGGTTTCTATTACGGACTGGGCCACAATATTCACGCGCCGAGCGAACGGCTGGGCACCGTGTCTCTCGCCTTTCGCGATGCAATGGGCGACGGCAAGCGCGTGCTGGTGCTGGCTTCCAGCAACGAGGGCCTGACCTGGTTCCCGGAATCCAACGCCTACCCCGACAACTACATGGGGTTCGCCCACCTCGGCACCCTGGTGCCTGAGCCCCATCGCCTGCTGACCGCCACCTTGCAGATCAACACCTCCATCAATGCGGCCGCCTACCTGACCCTCAAGCAGGAAGTGCCATTGGACGGCTCCATCGTGCTCGACCTGAGGTACCTGTAACCATGCCTCCCCTGCCCTTTTTCAATTGCGCCTTCACCTGGGTGCGCCACGCCGGTGTGTACCTCGGCGCGCTTGCCCTGGCATTCGGCGTCCCCACATGGGTACTGGCCGACGGCATGGTGCCGGACACCTCGGTGGTGATCGTCAACGAGGCGGACGGCGAAGCCTCGGTCACGGTGACCAACACCGACGACAAGCTGGCGCTGTTGCACGTAACCCTTGAAGACATTCCCGAAGACCCGGCACCGCTGCTGTTCGTCACCCCGCCGCTGGCCAGGGTCGAACCGGCCAAGAGCCAACTGATCCGCTTCATCCTGCAATCGCCCGAGCCCCTGACCACTCAACGCCTCAAACGGGTGATTTTCGAAGGCATGCCCCAGGGCCGTGCGGCGGCCGAGGCCGGGCATGCGCGAGTGGGGGTGACAGTACGCCAGAACCTGCCGGTGATCGTGCATCCCAAAGGCCTGGCGCCCAACCGCACGCCCTGGACCGGACTGGAGTGGCGTTTGAACAACGACCAGTTGAGCGTGCACAACCCGAGCCCCTATGTGGTGCGCCTGGCCCAGGAACTGCGACTGCTGCCCGGCGGCGGTTCGGCGCTGCTGCCGCGCACCTATGTACTGCCTGGGGAAACCCTGACGGTCACGACCAGCGGCGCCGCGGCGAGCCGCGTGCAACTGCAGCCGGCCACGGTGTACGGCTTTGCCGTGGCGCCCTACGAAGCACCGATCGCCCTCTAGAAATAAGGTGGCCTGCCAACGCCACCCAACGGCCTGACGCCACCGCAGAGTGGGCAGGCCACCGACAGTTGAGTACAACCTTGTGAGCACAGCAACCACTGACCGCGACGGCAGAACAGTGCCCGACGTTTCACCGCGCCAAGTCGCCAGGATACTCGCTGGGCTGGCGCTGGCTGTTGGCGGCGCATGGCCTGGCGGTACGCTGCTGGCCAATGAAAACCCGAGTGTCGGGTCTTTCGATCCACAGACCCTGTCTCGGCGCGGCATCGACCCGGAACTGGCCAATTTGCTGCTGCAAGCCCCGCACTTCGCGGCCGGCCGGCACGCCGTCAACCTGAGTGTCAACGGCCATCGTCGTGGCCGCGTCGACGTAGAGTTCAATCGCCAGGGCGGGCTGTGTTTCAACCGCGCCCTGCTGGATGCCGGCAACCTGAGCGTGCCCGATAACGAAGGCGACCCGCTCTGCCATCCCTTTATCGACCGCTACCCGCAAACCGTCATCGAGCAGGACCCCGCCGGCCTGGGCCTGGCACTCATCGTACCCACCGACGCGCTGCGCCCCGCACAACAGGACATCTCGGGCTACCAGACCGGCGGCTTTGCGGGCCTGCTCAACTACGACCTCACCGGGCTCTATAACGAAATGGGCGACAACCGCAGTCGCTTCGGCTCGGCCAACACCGAAGTGGGCTTCAATGCCGGTGACTGGATCGTGCGCAGCCGTCAGGTCAAGACTTGGCAAGACAGCCGCTCGCGCACCACCCACCTGGACGCCTACGCCCAACGCACGTTCGCCGAGCACCAGGCGGTGCTGCAGGCCGGGCAGATCAGCCTGTACAACCCGGTGCTGGCGGGTACGCAGATCACCGGTGCGCAAGTACTGACCGAGACCGCACTGCAGGATCAGAACCAGGGGGCGACGATCACCGGTATCGCCAACAGCCCGGCCCAGGTGGAGGTCCGCCAGAACGGCGCGTTGATCCACTCCACCGTGGTGCCGGCCGGTCCCTTCGCCCTGACCGATGTGCGCCGCCTCAACGGCCGCTCCGACGTAGAAGTCACGGTCAAGGAAACCACCGGCGAACAACGCCGCTTCACCGTGCCCGCCGGCATGCTCGGCCTGGGTTTGCCGGCACCGGGCTACTCGGTGGCGGCCGGGCGCGTGCGCCAGATCGGCGACAGCGACGGCCAGGAACCCTGGGTGGTCAGCGCCGGCTGGAGCGGCGCGGTGCACCCGCAAGTCAGTGTGGGCGGCGGCGTGCTGATGGCGGATGCCTATCGTGCGGCGGGGGTGAACCTGAGTTGGTTGCCGTGGCAGGACAGCCAGTTGCAGTTGACCGCCCAAGGTGCCGAGGCCAGCCGTGAAGGGCGTGATCGCGGGGTGCAAACGGATGTGTCGTGGTCCCAGCGCTTGAGCGACAGCTGGTCGATGAGCACGTCCGGTTCATGGCGCTCCCAGGGTTACCGCAACCTGGAAGACTCGACCTACGTCGGCCGCGACCAACAACGCTCGCGCTACCGCGACCAGCAAAGCCTGACCGCCTCCTGGGCGCACCCGGCGCTGGGCGCGTTCAGTGCCGGGGTGTCACGCACGGCATCGTACAACGGTGAAAGCAGCAGCCGCGCGCTGGCCTCCTGGGGCACGCAGCTCGGCCGGGTATCGGTGTCGGCCAGCGCCGAGTGGCAAGTGGGTGGCCGCCAACAGAACGACAACAGCCTTTACCTCAACCTCAGCCTGCCGCTGGGGGAAACCCGTCGTGCCCGGGCCTGGGCACGCAACACGGGCGGCGAACACCGCGTGGGCGTGGGGGTGAGCGAGCAGTTCAACGATCAATTGAGCTACCGCGTCGGTGTGGAACGTGACAGCCGTGACCGCGAAGTCGAAGCCTCGCTCGGTGTGTCGGCCTTGCCGTGGTACAGCCAGTTGGATTTCAGCTACACCCGCGCCGATGACCGCAGCGCCAGTTACCAGGGCGGTGCCCGTGGCGGCATCGTGCTGCATGGGGACGGCGTGACCTTCTCGCCATATCCGGTGCGCGACACCTTTGCGCTGATGTCGGTGGGTGACATGGCCGGGATCAAGATCAACACCCCGAGTGGCCCGGTATGGACCGATTGGCAAGGCCAGGCCGTGGTGCCACAGCTCAGCGCCTATGGCCGCAGTCCGGTGGAAGTGCACACCCGCTCACTGCCGCGCAATGCCGACATCCACAACGGCCTGGCGGTTATCGCCGCCGGACGGGGTGCGGTAGATAAGGTGCAGTTTGGCGTCGCCATCACCCGTCGTGCCCTGCTACAGGTGACCGACGCCGACGGCGCGCCAATACCACGCGGCGCCAGCGTCAGTACCGCCGATGGCGAATTCGTCACCCTGGTGCAGGAAGGCAGCCAAGTGTTCCTGCCCGACGTACTCGACCCACGTCCCTTGTGGATCAAAGCGGCGGGCCAGCCGCGTTGCCGCCTGAGCTATGCATTACCGCAGGACCCCGACCCCGAGGTGTATTTCGAAACCGCACCGGCCCGGTGCGAACAGCCATGAGGACATGTGCGATGAGCCTGAAGCAGGCGCTGTATCCCCTGGTTTTTCTACTGTTGGGCAACCCTGCCTGGAGCGCCGAAGACTGCCGGCTCAACCTCAGCCAGGCACAACTGGACTTCGGCCTGATGAACCGCGCCGTGGCGTTGGTGCCAGCTCCTGAGCGTTTGCTCGGCGAGCGGCGCGTGAGCCTGACGCTCAACTGCGCGCAAGCCACCGACCTGAGCCTGTTTTATCGCGGGCCAGGGGCGGGGCCGGAGCGCTTTCGCTTTACTGAACGCGGCAGTTATGGCCTGCGAGTGAGCGAAGCAATAGTGGACGGCCAGGCGGTCGAACTGGGCTTGATTGCCGGCGCCGGGCAAGCGCCCTCCGCCACCAGCGCCCAGTTGGCCTGGCAGCCGGACCACGGCGTTGTGCCCATGCGCAATGGAATGGCCGTGACCGGTCGCAGCCTGTCGCTGCAGCTCGACATCAGCGCCTGGGCCAGCGAAGACGCCGCGCGGGTACGTGATGCCGTGACCTGGGACACCGCCGGGCTGTTCGACGCCATCGTCGCCGGCCGCTCGCGCGAACTGCGCCTGATGGCGCACTTTGCCCCGGCGGCCTGCACGCCCACGCTCTCCAACGGTGGCCATGTGGAGCTGGGCAAGCTGTCGGTCAGCGACCTGAACGTCGACAAGGACACCGCCCTGCCCCCACGCGCGTTATCGCTGGGCGTGACCTGCGACGCGCCGACCGCGTTCGCCCTGCGTATGCAAGACAACCGCGAAGGCTCGGCCACCGGTCTCGCCGATCCAAGCGTTTACGGGCTGGGCCTGGACGCTCGCCAACAGAAGATCGGCCGCTATCGGCTGTTGTTCGATCCGACACGCATCAGCGCCGACAGCTTCGCCCAGGTGTTTACCACCGACTCCGCCACCGGCGGGCTGCCCTGGAGCAGCGCCGGCACCCGCGTCAGCGCAGTGAGCGCCAATCGCTACCTGGGTTTGAGCGCCACTGCCGGCAGTACCGACGGCCCCAGTGCCATCCAGAATCTCAACGCCACGCTGAGTCTGGAAGCGGTAATCGCGCCATTGAATTCGCTGGACCTGGGCAACGAGGTACGGCTCGACGGCTCGGGCACACTCGAAATTCACTATTTATAGGAGCATCCACGTGAAACCTTTTTTGACGCCAGTGCTGGCCCTCACAGGGCTGACCGCTGCCTTGACGGCCCATGCCGCCTCCACCGTCGACCTCAGCGTGACCGGGCTGATTACCCCCAGTGCCTGCGAACCCGGCCTGTCCAATGGCGGCATCTATGACCTGGGCAAGATTGCGGCCAAGGACCTGAATGTCGATCAACCCACCCACCTGCCCACCCACACTCTGCACCTGTCGATCATCTGCGAAGCCACGACCTTGCTGGCTCTGGCGCCCAGGGATAACCGCCTCGGCTCCAATTCCGACAGTGGCGACCAAGCCTTCAGGTTTGGCCTGGGGCTGATCAACGACACCATAAAGCTGGGGCACCTGTCGTTGAGTCTGGCCTCGATCGTGGCCGATGGCGCGGGCAGGTATCCCATCGGTTCGACCGCACCCGATACCTGGGCGCCGACCAGCCTGCTGTCGCACTACTACCTTTCCTCGTTCTCGCTGAGCCCCAATTCATTGACCCCGGCGCCGCTCCAGCAACTGAACGCCGACCTGCACCTGGCTCCCACCATTGCTCCGTCCAACTCCCTGCCCCTGGCAGAAGAGATGCCCATCGACGGTTCCGTGACCCTGTCCATCCACTACCTGTAGGCGCACACCCATGAAAACGTTATTGAGCGCTTTGGCGACCGTCGCCTGGCTGGCCGCCAGTGCATCGGCCCAGGCCGCTTCCACCGTCGAACTGACCGTCGGCGGCCTGATCACCCCCATGGCCTGCACCCCAGTGCTGTCCGGCGGTGGGTTGATCGACTTCGGCAAGATCTCCCGGCAGGACCTCAACCAGTCGACCGGCACGCGCTTGCCGCTCAAGTCGCTGACCTTGACCGTCAGTTGCAACGCCCCTGGCCGCTATGCCCTGCGCATGCGCGACAACCGCGACGGCACCGCCCACGTCAACAGCGAGATCTACTACGGGCTGGGCCTGGACAGCGCAGGCAACAAGATCGGCGTGTACTCGGTGAAATTCGACCCTCGGAAAACCGTGGCCGATGCCCTGCCGGTGATCTACGGCACCGAGTCGACCACAGGCGGCCTGGCCTGGCGCACGTCCAACAGCAACCCGATCGACATCGGCTCGCGCAGTTTGCTGGGTTTCACGGAGGTCGCCGGCAGCAACGCCGGCCCGTCGGCAATCCAGAACCTGACCAGCACATTGACTCTGGAAGCCGTGATCAATGCCCGGCAGAACCTGGACCTGAGCGTGGAGACGCCCATGGACGGCTCCGCCACATTGGAAGTGGTGTATTTGTAGCGCTAGACCTTCTCGCTGGTCACGCCCACGTACAACGCACGTCCGGCACCGCAACCGGCGACAATCGCACCCAGCCCGATCACGCCGAAGACCCAGCCGGTAGCGCCCCAGCCGCCGGTCCAGTCATGCAGCACACCGACCGCCAGCGGCCCCATGGAGGCCAGGGTGTAACCGAAGCCCTGGGCCATGCTCGACAGGTTGGCCGCAACATGCGCGTCGCGCGAGCGCAACACGATCAAGGTCAGTGCCAGGCTGAACGTACCGCCCTGGCCCAGCCCCAGCAGGATCGCCCAACCCCACAAGCCGTCCAGCGGCGCATACAGGCAACCGAACAGGCCGCCCAGCGTCAGCAGCATCACCACTACAATGGCCAGGCGCTGGTCTTTACCGCGCGTGGCCAACCAGGGCGCAGACAGGGAGCTGAACAACTGCACGATGATCGAGCCGGACAGCGCCAACCCCGCTTCGGTGGCACTCAGGCCGCGACCGATCAGGATCGACGGCAGCCAACCGAACACGATGTAGGACAGGGAGGATTGCAGGCCCATGTACACGGTCACCTGCCATGCCAGCGGATCGCGCAATAACCCCTTCACACGATAGGCGACGCGGTGCGCCCCATGCCTGTGCCCTACCTGCGGCAGCCAGAACAACGCGGCCAGCAGCGCCGGCACCGTCCAGAACCCCAGGGCCAGCGCCCAACTGCCAGCGAAATAATCACTGAGCGGCACCGAAGCCCCGGCCGCCAGCGCCGCGCCCAGGCACAGGGCCATGGTGTAGACACCGGTCATGGCACCGGCCTGTCGGGCGAAATCACGCTTGACGATGCCCGGTAGCAACACGCCGATAATGCCGATGCTCGCGCCGGCGATCAGACTGCCGGCGAACAGCCCCACTTCGCCGAACGCACTGCGCAGGATGATGCCGGTGGCCAGCGTGAGCAGGATGCCGAGCACCACACGCTCGGCACCAAAGCGTCGCGCCAGCCTCGGTGCGGCGGGCGCAAACAGCCCCAGGCACAGCACCGGCAAGGTGGTCAGCAAACCGGCCCTGGCGGCCGACAAGCCCAGGCTGTCGGACACTTCACTGAGCAACGGCGACAGGCTCGACAACGCCGGACGCAGGTTCAGGGCCACCAGCACGAGGCCCAGCAACAACAACCACGGGCGAAGCACCGGCGGATGCGCCTGTTGCACGGCATCGTCGTCGGCTTCGGCATCGATCAACAGCTCATCGAGTTCTTGTACAGGTTTGGTTTCACGGTTCATGGATCAACTGTCGGCAGAGGGATTTGGCGCGTTCCGGGTCTTGTTGTTCCACCGCATCGAGCAACTCGATATGCAGGTCGAACACCGCCTGGCGACGCGGCGAAACCGTCAGGGTCTGGCGCAACTGGGCACCGACAACGGCGGAAAAATAGTGGTACAGCTCGCTCAACGCCGGGTTGTGCGCAGCGTCCACCAGGCGCTTGTGGAACACCAGGTCGGCGCTGATATACGCCTCCAGATCACCGTGATACAGCACGGCGCTGGCCTTGAGCGCCTGGCGCAACGCGACGAGGTCCGCATCGCTGCGACGCAACGCCGCGAGCCCGATGGCCTCCACTTCCAGGATCTGCCGCGTTTCCTGCGCCTGCGCCAGGGAGCAATGGGACAACGCCCGCATCGCGCCCAACGGGTCGGTCATCGAACGCAGGTAACTGCCATCGCCCTGGCGGACTTCGATCAGCCCGGAAAACGCCAACACGCGCATGGCCTCGCGCACGGTGTTACGGCTGATGCCCAACTCGGCGGACAGCTCGGGTTCGGTGGGCAAGCGCTCACCGACCGCCCACATACCTCGGGTGATGCGCAGACGCAGTTGCTCCAGAGCCTGATCGACCAGCGAGCGTTTGATCAAAGGGGCGATGTCTGTCATGGGTTTCGCGCTTTCGTCCAATCATAGGATGAATTTTCCTACAGGCTATTCGGAGACTCCTACAAAGGCAAGGCGCTAGGGTTTTTGGGCAGGCAAAGGAGCAGTATTTTCGATTGGTAAAATTACCCTTAGAGGGTAATTATTGGACTCAGGTGTCTTATGGAAAAGTACACACCTCATTACGATCTGGCTGTGATCAAGGCGGATGTCAGGCCTTGGGGAGAAGGCATTTACCTCAACCGCAAGGAACACCGGACGGAAACTCGGCCTTGATATCCACGAGATGCAAGACGTCATTTTTCAATTGCAAACGGGCATGTTGTACAAATCAATGACTACCTATGCAGACCATAGAATCTGGCAGGACGTGTATCACATCAGTTCACGCGGTATGGAGATTTACATAAAAGTTACTTATCGCTCAGGCGGTATCCCACCGGTGATCTCCTTCAAGGAGTGCGACTCATGAAAACTCAACAATGCTTTATCTGCGGATCGCTCGACGGAATGACTCGCTTCGAGGGGCGGAGCGAGACCCTCAGCGTCAAAGGTATGGAACGTCGCGTCGATGATCTTTCTGGCTGGGAATGCCACGCATGCAGCGACGGCATGTATGACCCAGATAGCTCAGAGCGCCATGCGAAAGCAGGTGATGAACTCATCCACGCAGCCAGGAGGATGATCGGCTCTGAGATGAAGCGCATCCGTCGCAAGCTGCACCTTACGCAAAAAGAAACCGTGCAACTGTTATCCGGAGGCGGTCACAACGCTTTTTCACGCTATGAGCGCGGTGAGCTTCTCCCTCCCAAACCATTGGTACTGTTAATGCGGCTGCTGGATAGATATCCGCATTTACTCGCCGACGCCAAGGTATTGGCCGAAGGAGCTGACATGCGTGGATTCACTCATACCGTAAACACCGAACCCGAGGCACTCAAGGCCTCTTGAGCAGGCAAAAATAAACCCGGCGCCAAGGCCGGGTTTATTTTCAAACATCATCCATCGATCAATGCAAAATCTGGCTCAAGAACAACTTGGTCCGATCATTCTGCGGATTGTCGAAGAAGTCATTCGGCGCCGCCTGCTCGACGATTTCGCCCTTGTCCATGAAGATCACGCGGTTGGCCACGGTGCGCGCGAAGCCCATTTCGTGGGTCACGCACAACATGGTCATGCCGTCTTCGGCCAGGCCGATCATGGTGTCGAGTACTTCCTTGACCATTTCCGGGTCCAGCGCCGAAGTCGGTTCGTCAAACAGCATGATTTTCGGCTTCATGCACAAGGCACGGGCAATCGCCACGCGTTGTTGCTGGCCGCCGGACAGTTGCCCCGGAAACTTGTGGGCCTGCTCCGGAATGCGCACACGCTCAAGATAATGCATGGCGATTTCCTCGGCCTTGCGCTTGGGCATCTTGCGCACCCACATCGGCGCCAGCGTGCAGTTCTGCAGGATGGTCAGGTGCGGGAACAGGTTGAAGTGCTGGAACACCATGCCGACTTCACGACGGATCGCTTCGATCTGCTTGAGGTCGTTGGTCAGCTCCACGCCATCGACCACGATGCGGCCCTGCTGGTGCTCTTCCAGGCGGTTGAGGCAGCGGATGGTGGTGGACTTGCCCGAACCCGACGGGCCGCACAGCACGATACGCTCGCCCTGCTTGACGTTGAGGTTGATGTCTTTCAACACGTGGAATTGGCCGTACCACTTGTTGACGCCCTGCATCTGGATAATGCCTTCAGGGCTCACAGGCTGTTTGATTGCTTCGCTCATAAAAAGAACTCCTAACGCTTGTGGCCTGTGTCGAGCTTGCGTTCCAGATGCATGGAATAGCGCGACATACCAAAACAGAAAATCCAGAACACCAGGGCGGCGAACACGTAGCCTTCGGTGGCCATGCCCAGCCATTTAGGATCGGCGGCGGCTTGCTTGACGCTGTTGAGCAGGTCGAACAGGCCGATGATGATCACAAGGCTGGTGTCCTTGAACAGCGCAATGAAGGTGTTGACGATGCCCGGGATTACCAGCTTCAGGGCTTGCGGCAGAATCACCAGGCCCATGCTGCGCCAGTAGCCCAGGCCCATTGCCGCAGCCGCTTCGTACTGACCTTTGGGAATCGCCTGCAACCCGCCGCGCACCACTTCGGCCACGTAGGCCGACTGGAACAGGATCACGCCGATCAGCGCCCGCAGCAGCTTGTCGAAGTTCATGCCTTCAGGCAGGAACAGCGGCAGCATCACCGAGGACATGAACAGCACCGTGATCAACGGCACGCCGCGCCAGAATTCGATGAAGGTCACACAGACCACACGAATCGCCGGCATGTTCGAACGTCGTCCCAATGCCAGCACGATGCCCAACGGCAAGGCGCCGGCGATGCCGACGGTGGCGATCACCAGGGTCAGCATCAGGCCGCCCCATTGGCTGGTCGCCACGTTGGCCAGGCCGAACACGCCACCGTGCAGCAGGAAGTAGGCAACGATCGGGTACAGCACCAGGAAGCTCAGGCCGTAGATCGCTTTGTGCGCAAAGCGCGAGATGAACAACGGCGCCACGCCGACAATCGCCAGCCACACGGTGAGGTCCACGCGCCAGCGCAGGTCGCCGGGGTAGTAGCCGTACATGAACTGCCCGAAGCGCTGTTGGATAAACACCCAGCAAGCGCCCTCTTTAGTGCAATCGGCGCGCGTCGTGCCCACCCAGTTGGCATCCAGGATGGCCCAATGCAGGATCGGCGGCACCACCAGGTACACCAGGTAGATCGACAGCAAGGTCAGCAGGGTATTGAGCCAACTGGAAAACAGGTTGGCGCGCATCCATGCCACCGGGCCGAAGACTTTGCTCGGCGGCGGCATATCCGGTTTGAAAGTATGAGAACTCATGTGCGTTTCCTCACCGCTCGATCAGCGCAATGCGCTTGTTGTACCAGTTCATCAGCAGGGAAATGCTGATGCTGATCGCCAGGTACACGCTCATGGTGATGGCAATGACTTCGATGGCCTGGCCGGTCTGGTTGAGCACCGTGCCGGCAAACAGCGAAACCATTTCCGGGTAACCGATACCGGCGGCCAACGACGAGTTTTTCGCCAGGTTCAGGTATTGGCTGGTCAGCGGCGGAATGATCACCCGCAGGGCTTGCGGAATGATGACCTTGCGCAGCGTCGGACCGTTGCGCAGGCCCAGGGAACGGGCCGCTTCGGTCTGGCCGTGGCTGACGGACTTGATGCCCGAACGCACGATTTCAGCGATGAACGCAGCGGTGTATACCGTCAGGGCCAGGGTCAGTGCCAGCAGTTCAGGGATAAGCACCCAGCCGCCGACAAAGTTGAAGCCTTGCAGTTTGGGCATTTCCCAGTGCAGCGGCACGCCGAAGATCAACGCGCACAGTGCCGGGATCACGATGAACAGCGCCAGGCCCGCCCAGAATTTATGGAACGGAACGCCGGTGGCTTCAAAGCGTTTGTTGGCCCAACGTGTCATCAGCACGATCGCCACAATGGCAACCACGATGCTTGCCACGAACGGCCAGAACCCATCAGCGGCCATCGCCGCCGGCATGTTCAGGCCACGGCTGCTGACAAAGAAGGTATCGCCGAAGTTATGGCTGTTGCGCGGCCCCGGCATGGTCAGGAACACCGCGAAATACCAGAACAGGATCTGCAGCAGCGGCGGAATGTTGCGGAACACTTCCACATACACCGTCGCCAGCTTGTTGATCATCCAGTTCGGCGACAGCCGCGCCACGCCGACGATAAAGCCGAGCAGCGTTGCCAGGATCACGCCGATAAAGGTCACCAGCAAGGTATTGAGCAGGCCGATCACGAAGACGCGGGCGTAGCTGTCCGATTCGGTGTAGTCGATCAAGTGCTGCGCGATGCCGAAGCCGGCACTGCGCTCGAGAAAGTCGAAACCCGAGGTGATGCCCCGGTGTTGAAGGTTGGTCTGGGTATTGTTGAAGAGGTACCAGCCCAGCGAGACCACCGCCACAATCGTGATGATCTGGAAGAGCCACGCACGCACTTTGGGATCGCTGAAGCTGAGCTTCTGCTTTGGTGCGCCGATTTGATTTTGCATGAAGTGCCCCGGAAAGAATGGAACAGAACATCACCCGGCGGTTGGCCCACCGGGTGACAGAACCATCAGCGATCAGCGCACAGGCGGTGCGTATTGAATGCCGCCGTTGTTCCACAGCGCGTTCAGGCCACGGTCGATTTCCAGCGGAGTGCTCTTGCCGAGGTTGCGCTCGAACACTTCGCCGTAGTTACCCACTTGCTTGACGATCTGTACGACCCAGTCTTTCTTCACTTTCAGGTCTTTGCCGTATTCGCCGTCGGCACCGAGCAGACGCGCGACGTCCGGGTTCTTGGTGGACTTGGCTTCAGCTTCAACGTTTTTCGAGGTGATACCCGCTTCTTCAGCGTTGAGCATGGCGTAGCCTACCCAGCGCACGATAGCCAGCCACTCGTCGTCGCCATTACGCACGACCGGGCCCAGGGGCTCCTTGGAAATGGTTTCCGGCAGTACCACGTAGTCCTTCGGCGAAGCCAGCTTGCTGCGCTGGGCGAACAGCTGGGACTTGTCGGAGGTCAGCACGTCGCAACGACCGGATTCCAGCGACTTGGCGCTTTCGTCGGAGGTGTCGAAGGTGATCGGGGTGTATTTCAGACCGTTGCCACGGAAGTAGTCGGAAACGTTCAGCTCGGTGGTGGTACCGGCCTGGATGCAGATAGTAGCGCCGTCCAGTTCCTTGGCACTTTTCACGCCCAGCTTGTTGTTAACCAGGAAACCGATGCCGTCGTAGTAGGTAATGAAGCCCGGGAATTTCAGGCCCATGCCGGCGTCGCGGGAGCTGGTCATGGTGGTGTTACGGGACAGGATGTCGACTTCGCCCGACTGAAGCGCGGTGAAACGCTCCTTGGCGTTCAACTGGCTGAACTTGACCTTGGTCGCGTCGCCGAACACGGCAGCGGCGACAGCGCGGCATACGTCAGCGTCGATCCCCAGGATCTTGCCGCTGGCATCCGGTACCGAGAAACCCGGCAGGCCGTCACTCACGCCACATTGCACAAAGCCTTTCTTCTGCACGGCGTCCAGGGTGGCGCCGGCTTGGGCGAAACCACTGACACCCAGTACAGCAGCCGCGCAAACGATGGCCAGGGTGGATTTCAATACCTTCATTCAAACCTCCAGTTTTGCTCTTGTTGTGTCGGAGCTCGAACCTCAGCGCACCCTTATGAGGCGATATTGACCCGTGTTGGCTTTTTTTAGGGTCAAGCGGCATGAGGCTGTCGCAATAATTCCAGCGGCTATCCCACAAACGACAGTCACTGATAGTGTTACCGTCTGTGGATAGTTCTGACATCGACCAACACATAGCAAGGCCCGTACCAGAGTGGCGGCCGAGTCGATTCAGCCTAAGGTCAAGAGGAAAAGATTCAACCTTGCGACATTCTCGTAACAGATCAACACCGCACGCACCGTTCCGTCGCACTTAATCGGAGCGCACGCACACTTATGGAGCAGACATGACCGAACCCTTGATTCTTCAGCCCGCCAAGCCCGCAGACGCCTGCGTCATCTGGCTGCATGGCCTGGGTGCCGATCGCTACGATTTCCTGCCGGTGGCCGAGGCCCTGCAGGAAACCCTGCTGAGCACCCGCTTCGTTTTGCCCCAGGCACCGACCCGTCCGGTAACCATCAATGGCGGTTACGAGATGCCGAGTTGGTACGACATCAAGGCCATGAGCCCGGCACGTTCGATCAGCCTGGAAGAGCTGGAAGTGTCGGCCAAGACCCTTACGGATTTGATCGAGACCCAGAAGAGAACCGGAATAGACGCTTCGCGAATTTTTCTCGCGGGGTTTTCCCAGGGCGGCGCCGTGGTCTTCCACACTGCGTTTATGAATTGGGAAGGTCCATTGGGTGGCGTCATTGCCCTCTCCACCTACGCGCCCACCTTCGATAATGAGCTGGACTTATCGGCCAGCCAGCAGCGCATTCCAACGCTGTGCCTGCACGGCCAGTACGACGATGTGGTGCAGAACGCCATGGGCCGCACGGCCTACGAGCATTTGAAGAGCCGTGGTGTCACCGTGACATGGCAGGAATACCCAATGGGCCACGAAGTGTTACCCGAGGAGATACGCGATATCGGCACCTGGTTGGCCGAGCGCCTGCGCTGAAACCCGCGTTTATGTAGCTGTATGACAGACGCACTACGCCGCGCCCGATTCTTGCATTACACTGGCCGGCGTACATTCCTTAACCAATTAATGAGATCACCGTGCTCAAAGCACTCAAGAAGATGTTCGGCAAACACGAAGCTGAGCCGCTCGCGCCTGATTCCAGTGCTCCCACTCCCGCGTCCGGCAACCGCACTGACGGTCAACAGCCAGGCCGGACCGCAGCTGTCGCCCAGCCGACGACACTGCCAGTGACGTCACCCGAGCCGGCGACACCTGCCGAGGTTCAAGCCGCACCCGCGCCCAAGCCGCGCCGCGAACGAGCACCGAAACCCGTCGTTATCCCGTGGAAACTCGAAGACTTCGTCGTCGAGCCCCAGGAAGGCAAGACCCGCTTCCATGATTTCAAGCTGGCCCCGGAACTGATGCACGCCATTCAGGACCTGGGGTTCCCTTACTGCACGCCGATCCAGGCGCAGGTGCTGGGTTTCACCCTGGCCGGCAAAGACGCCATCGGCCGCGCCCAGACCGGCACGGGCAAGACCGCCGCGTTCCTGATCTCGATCATCACCCAGCTGTTGCAGACGCCGCCACCCAAAGAACGCTACATGGGTGAACCGCGCGCGCTGATTATCGCCCCGACCCGGGAGCTGGTGGTGCAGATCGCCAAGGACGCCGCCGACCTGACCAAGTACACCGGCCTCAACGTGATGACGTTCGTCGGTGGCATGGATTTCGACAAGCAGCTCAAGCACCTCGAAGCCCGTCACTGCGACATCCTGGTGGCGACCCCGGGCCGCCTGCTGGACTTCAACCAACGCGGCGACGTGCATCTGGACATGGTCGAAGTGATGGTACTGGACGAAGCCGACCGCATGCTCGACATGGGTTTTATCCCACAGGTACGCCAGATCATTCGCCAGACTCCGCCGAAGGCCGAGCGCCAGACCCTGCTGTTCTCCGCAACCTTCACCGAAGACGTGATGAACCTCGCCAAGCAGTGGACCACCGACCCGTCCATCGTCGAGATCGAAGCGCTGAACGTCGCCAGTGAAAACGTCGAACAGCACATCTATGCGGTGGCCGGCGCGGACAAGTACAAGCTGCTTTACAACCTGATCAACGACAACGGCTGGGAACGCGTGATGGTGTTCGCCAACCGCAAGGACGAAGTGCGCCGCATCGAAGAGCGCCTGGTGCGCGATGGCGTCAATGCCGCGCAATTGTCGGGCGATGTGCCGCAGCACAAGCGCATCAAGACCCTGGAAGGCTTTCGCGAAGGCAAGATTCGCGTGCTGGTGGCCACCGACGTGGCCGGGCGCGGGATTCACATCGACGGCATCAGCCACGTGATCAACTTCACCCTGCCGGAAGTACCGGACGACTACGTGCACCGCATTGGCCGTACCGGTCGTGCGGGCGCCGCGGGTGTATCGATCAGCTTTGCCGGGGAAGATGACTCGTACCAGTTGCCCTCGATCGAGACGCTGCTGGGGCGCAAGATCAGCTGCGAAACGCCGCCGACGCATCTGTTGCGGGCCGTAGAACGCAAACGCCCTTAAGGCCTGGAATGCGGTAAAAATGTGGGAGGGGCGGTGCTATTTCCAGCGATCAGCAGCAGCGTGGTCGCTGTCGCGCCCCTCAACCCAACGCGGCCCCTCGCTGGTATTTTCCTTCTTCCAGAACGGCGCCCGCGTCTTCAAATAGTCCATCACAAACGCACAGGCATCGAACGCCGCCTGACGATGGGCGCTGGCAGCCGCGACAAACACGATCGGTTCGCCCGGCTCCAGCGCGCCGACGCGGTGCAGCACCTCCAGCTTGAGCAACGGCCAGCGCTGCTCGGCTTCCACGGCGATCTTGGCCAGGGCCTTTTCGGTCATGCCGGGGTAGTGTTCAAGGAACATCCCTGACACATCGCGACCGTCATTGAAGTCGCGCACATAGCCGACAAAACTCACCACCGCGCCCACGCCCACATTGGCCGCGTGCATCGCGTTGACTTCGGCGCCGGGGTCAAACGCCTCGACCTGCACACGGATGGCCATGCTCAGCCTCCTGTAACAGGCGGGAAAAAGGCGACGTCATCACCCGGCTGCACCGGTTCATCGAGGGCACACAATTGCTCATTGCGCGCGCACATCAGGCTCTTCTCCTTGAGGACTGCAAATTCCGAATCAGCGGCCAATGCCAGGCGCACCGCGTCGACAGTTGCGAAGTCGCCTTCCATTTCCAGCGAATCAAAGCCCACCGCTTCGGCGTAGCGCGCAAAAAACAGTACGTTGATACTCATTGCTCCTGCACCTTGAAATGCCCACTTTTACCGCCGAGTTTCTCCAGCAGGCGGATGGTTTCGATGGTCATGCCGCGATCCACCGCCTTGCACATGTCGTAGATGGTCAGCGCCGCGACACTGGCAGCGGTCAATGCTTCCATCTCCACACCGGTCTGCCCGGAGAGCTTGCAGCGCGCGACGATATGCACAGAGTCTGCGCCCTCGGCACTGAGTTCGACCTTGACGCCCGTCAACATCAGCGGATGACACAAGGGGATCAGGTCACTGGTTTTTTTCGCGGCCTGGATCCCGGCAATGCGAGCCACGGCAAACACGTCACCCTTGGGGTGGGCGCCGTCGACAATCATTTGCAGGGTTTCGGGCAACATGCGCACCCGCGCTTCGGCCACCGCCTCACGGAACGTCACGGACTTGTCGGTGACGTCGACCATATGGGCGCGGCCTTGGGAATCGAGATGAGTCAGCACAGCGATACTCCTGATCTTGAGCCGCGATTGTAAACCCGCCACTCAAGATCGCGCACGCTTGATTGCTTGATCACTAATAGCTAATTGCCCGATCAGTGTGGCGAATACGCGCCATCAGAACAAAGAATTGGCGCCGTCAAACCAACCACCGTAAAACTTTAAAAAAATCGGAACGTAGACGTCATGACCTTACTGCCTTTCATCCTGCTCAGTTTATTCGCCGGCTTCGCCGTTCCCCTGCAAGCCGGGACTAACGCCAAACTGGGTAATCTGCTGGGCCACCCTTTGTGGGCGACCGCAGTTTCATTATTGGTCAGCCTGGCGGTTCTTATTCTCATCATTATTGTGACGAAAGCCCCGCGTCCCAATCTTGCAGCCATCCAAGAGGGCCCCTGGTGGATCTGGATGGGCGGAGTCGCCGGCGTATTTTATATTACCGTCGCCTTGTTAATGGCGCCCCGACTGGGTGCGCTCAACTTCATCATGGCGGTACTGGTAGGACAATTGGTTGTATCAATAGCCATTGACTATTTCGGCCTGATGGGCTTCCCAAAACAATCTCTGAATATAAACAAAGTGGTCGGCGCTGTCGTCGTTATAGGCGGTTTTCTAATTACCACGCGCACGTGAACGTCAACTAGTCAGTCATTAACTTAGAGGTGAGCTCATGACGAGCCAATGGGCGGTCAGAACTTGCACCTGCGACCGGATCAGTCGACCTGCACGGTATGAGCCACCACTTGCTTGACCTGTTCGCGCAACCAGGCATGTGCCGGATCGTCACAGAAACGCTGGTGCCAGATCTGCACAAACGGAAAGCGCGGAATGTTGAACGGTGGCGACAGTTGCACCAGGTCCGGGTTAAGCAAGGTGTCTTCCAGGGTACGTGTCGCCACGGTGAGAATCAGGTCGGTGTGGTGCAGCAGGCTCGGCGCCGTGCGCCAGTGCGGCACACTGACGGCGATCCGTCGGCGCATGCCTTCGGCACGCAGCAGGCTGTCGACCTCGCCATTGGCGCCACCGTCCATGGACACCTGGATATGGGGGCGCTCCAGGTAGCTCTCCAAGTCCAGCACACCGTCCTTGGGCAGCGTGCGCCGGTCCAGCAGACAGGAAAAACTCTCCTCGAACAACACCTCCATCGACACGTCGGTCGTCAGGCTGGGAAACACTCCCAGGGCCAGGTCGATCTTGCCCTGTGCCACTTGTTCGAACATCGCATGCCGACTGCCCTGGGTGACCACCAGGGTCGTGTTCGGCGCCTCGCTGCGCAGTCGCACCAGCAACTTGGGCAAGATAATCGCCGCGCCATAATCCGACATCGCCAGCTGGAACGTACGCTGGGAGCTGGCGGCGTCAAATTCTATGGACTTGCCAAACAGCGTCTCGATCCCGCTGAGAATCTCCCGCAGCGGCGTCTGAATATTCTGGGCCAGAGCACTGAGCACAACCTCGTTGCCCTCGCGAATCAGGATCGGATCATCGAGCAGCACCCGCAACTTGCTCAGGGAGTGGCTGATAGCCGGCTGGCTCAAATGCAGGCGCGCGCCGGTACGGGTAACGTGCTTTTCGGTGAGCAGCGCATCAAGCACCACCAACAGATTCAAATCGATATTGCGTAGTAGAACCGTGACCATGCTGTGAATTCCATCTCAGGGAGCAACTCTTCAACAAGGAGCAAGCCATGCCTCAACTCAAACGAATCATTGAGACCGCACTGTACGTGGACGCTCCCGATCGCGCCAAAGCGTTTTACGCCCAGCACCTAAATGGCCTGATAACACAACGGGCGACCCAGGGTCGCCCGTTTCAGTCTGTATTTAAGGTCAGAGATGGGATTCGGCGTATTCAGCCAGAATCGAGCGAGGCACCCCTTGCAGCGCAATATGCACGCCGTTCGGGAAATCCTTGAAGCGTTCCGTCAGGTAGGTCAGCCCGGAGCTGGTCGCGGACAGGTAAGGCGTGTCGATCTGCGCCAGGTTGCCCAGGCACACCACTTTGGAACCGGCGCCGGCACGGGTGATGATGGTTTTCATCTGGTGCGGCGTGAGGTTCTGGCATTCATCGATCAGTATCAGGCTCTGCTGGAAGCTGCGACCTCGGATGTAGTTGAGGGATTTGAACTGCAATGGCACTTTGCTGAGGATGTAGTCGACGCTGCCATGGGTGTTTTCGTCATCCATGTGCAAGGCTTCGAGGTTGTCGGTGATCGCCCCCAGCCACGGCTCCATTTTTTCCGCTTCGGTGCCGGGCAGGAAACCGATTTCCTGGTCCAGGCCCTGTACGCTGCGGGTGGCGATGATGCGGCGATAGCGCTTGGTCACCATGGTCTGTTCGATGGCGGCCGCCAGGGCGAGGATGGTTTTACCCGAGCCTGCGGCGCCGGTCAGGTTGACCAGGTGAATGTCCGGATCGAGCAGCGCATACAGCGCCAGGCTCTGGTAGACATCACGCGGTTTCAGGCCCCAGGCTTCCTGGTGCAACAGGGGTTCCTGATGCAGGTCGAGGATCAGCAGCTTGTCGACCTGGATTTCTTTGATCCAGCCCACGAAGCCCTGTTCGTCGATGATGAACTCATTGATATGCACGGCCGGTAGGTTGTCGATCAACTGTACCTGGTGCCAGGTGCGGCCATGGTCCTGACGGGTTTCGACCTTGCTGACGAGGTCCCAGAACGAGCCTGTCACCGTGTGATACCCACGCGACAGCATCGACACGTCGTCGACCAGTTGGTCGGTACTGTAGTCCTCGGCAGCGATCCCACACGCTCGTGCCTTGAGGCGCATATTGATGTCTTTGGTCACCAGCACCAGGCGCAGGTCCTTGTCGCGTGCGTGCAGGTCGATCAATTGGTTGATGATTTTGTTGTCGTTGAGGTTTTCCGGGAGCAGGCTGTTGGGCTCGCCGCGCTTGCTCATCAGAATCGACAGCAAGCCTTTGGGTCCGCTTTTACCGCGCTGGATCGGCACGCCGACCTCAACATCTTCAGGCGACGCTTCACCCAGGGTCTTGTCGATCAGGCGAATGGCCTGGCGGCATTCGGCGGCGACGCTGTGGTGCCCGCTTTTGAGTTTGTCGAGCTCCTCAAGCACGATCATCGGGATGGCGACGTGGTGTTCTTCAAAGTTCAGCAGTGCGTTTGGATCGTGGATCAGTACATTGGTATCAAGCACATAAAGGATTGGCTGGTCGGAAGAAGGGTTACGTCCATGATCATCCATACTCGGTCACCTTTGTGGGAGCCATTCGACGCAATACCTGGGCGGTGCTGCGCCTCGATTCGACCACCGACTGCACCTTGAGTGACGTCAAGCGCAGTGCCCACATGAGGAGTCTTGTAAGACGCCACCTGTGTTGCAGGTTTCGGCGGTCTGACTTCGTAATACCGCAAAACCCATGACAGGAAAAAGCACTTTGACGCTTTTTTGAAGTTTATTTTTCAGGATGACGAATAGCACTAGCCGAGTACCATGCACCCCGTTAAAGTCGGAAGTCGGCCTGTATCGAAATGTCGCAGAAAATTGCCCCGAAAACACCCCAACCCCAACAGGGCCGGGCACCTCAACGAAATGCCTCGCGGCAGTCCTGCCACCCCAGGCCACTCTGCGCCGTTGCCTGCAACAACAGCGGCAATGCCACCCGCGCCTTGTCCTGGGTGTCGTGAAACACAATCACCCCTTTGCGCCACAACAGCATCAGCGTCAGCACCCGTTGCGCCGACTCTTCGGCCTTGAGCTTGCCCGGCTCGTCCTGGGAATCGATGTCCCACAACGCTACCTGCACACCCTGCGACTGGAAGAATCCCTGGCTGTCCGCCCGGCGTTGACCATAAGGCGGGCGGAACAGCGGCACATAGTTTTCCGGCATCAGGTTCTGCACCAGCGCGGCGCTGCGGGTGATCGAACTTTGCCAGTCCACCCAATGGCTGTGTGAGCGGTATTGCCAGCCCTGGGTGCCGACGCACTGACCCTGGTACAACGCCTCCACCTCGGCGGCGGAACTGCGCTCCACGCGGGCTTGCAGGCTGCTGCCGAGGGCGAAGAACGTGGCGCTCAGCTTTTGTTTGCGCAAATAGTCGACAAGCCAGTCGGTATTGCCGCTCACCGGCGCCGGGCCGCCGTCAAAAGTCAGCAGGAACAGACGGTCGTTGAATTCATCACCATTGCGCTCATGGTCGCCAAAGCGCGCGACTTCGCTGCTGATCTGCGGGAACAGCGCGGCCTTGCGCAGCAGTTCGTCCAGGTAGCGCGCATGGAAAGCGTGGCTGGGAGCGGCCCAGCCTATATAGAAGGAATCTGCGCTGACCTCGAACTTGCCGGCCTCCTCGCGCAGGTCGTCCATGTTTTCCACCAGGTAGCAGAACGAGGCATCCTCCTCGCAGCTCTGTTGGGCGGCCGTGTAGTTCTCCAGCAGGCGCTGCCAGAGTTGGCGACGCAGGTCGTCGATGGCGGCCAGGTTGATGATCTTCAAGCCCAGGCGCTGCTTGAGCGCCGCCTCATCCAGGGCTTCACTGGCCAGCAGGCTGCGGGAGAACATCAGGATTTCCGCGCGCGAAGCCACATCGAACAGCGCCGGGCTGCTGAGTTTTTCGGGCCAGGTGTCGCGGTCCAGGCTGGCGATGTCCACCGGCGCCGCTTGGGCGGTGACACATAGCAAACAAGCCGACAATAAAAGCGCTAATCGCACACGGGGTCTTCCTTTCCATAGTTACCGGCCATCATAGCGGATCGTACCTATCGCCATCATAGGTGGAGTCAAAACGCCCCAGCCCCTAGAATCGCGCCCACGATTACAGGAGACGACTTCATGCTGATGGTGATTTCCCCCGCCAAGACCCTCGATTTCGAGTCAAAGCCGGTAACCCCGCGCTTCACCCAGCCGCAATACCTCGACCACTCCCAAGAGTTGATCGAACAGTTGCGCGCGCTGAGCCCGGCGCAAATCAGCGAGCTGATGCACGTGTCCGACAAGATCGGTGGCCTCAACGCCGCGCGTTTCGGCAGCTGGACCCCAGCCTTCACCCCTGAGAATGCCAAGCAGGCGCTGCTCGCCTTCAAGGGCGACGTGTACACCGGTCTCAACGCCGAAACCTTCGACGACGCCGATTTCAGCTACGCCCAGGACCACCTGCACATGCTCTCGGGCCTGTACGGCCTGCTGCGCCCTCTGGACCTGATGATGCCGTACCGCCTGGAAATGGGCACCAAACTGGCGAATGCGCGTGGCAAGGACTTGTACGCGTTCTGGGGCACCCGCATCAGCGAGTGGCTCAACGAAGCGCTGGCCGAGCAAGGCGATGACGTGCTGCTCAACCTCGCCTCCAACGAGTACTTCTCGGCGGTCAAGCGCACAGCCCTGAACGCGCGGATCATCAACACCGAGTTCAAGGACCTCAAGAACGGCCAGTACAAGATCATCAGTTTCTACGCCAAAAAAGCCCGCGGCATGATGAGCCGGTTCGTGATCCAAGAGCGCATCAACGATCCGGCCAAGCTCAAGCAGTTCGATGTGCAGGGCTATCGCTTCAATGCGGAGCAGTCCAAGCCGGATAACCTGGTGTTTTTGCGCGATCACGCACCGGAATAAGGCGAGACAGACACAGAAGATCAAATGTGGGAGGGAGCAAGCCCCTCCCACATTTTTGATTGCATTTCACATCACAAGCGTCATTAATTTGGCGTCAAAAAACATCATGAAGCAACTCTAACAATTCTTTCACTCGACATTCGTCGTTTTTTTTCGTAGTGGCACCACTTTTTTCAATCAGTAGTGGCACAAAACTATCCCATCGCGCCAACTACCTGTAACTACTGGCTCAAATAGCAAGTGCTATCAATATAGTACCAGTGCCATCTATTCCAATATTTCAAAAAATTTCGGCAAACAGGATGAGCGGCCAGGAACTTCACCCAAAACCACTGCTCATACCACCGGTAACGAAATTCTCTGTTCCTGTAAGAGATGACTTACATACCGACCCAAGGAAGTAGCAAAGTTGCCTCATCAACTTTGACTCACGGGTCATATCATCAATTGAGATGAGTTGAGGGCGGCGATAAGGATGATTTGCTATCCCCTATAGGCCAAGGCAGCGCTTACCCAAATGTGTCGGTGCCAACGCTTAAGAGATTGATATCCAAGGGCTAACCGCCTCTATCAAGGCTCTACGGCGCCGGCGTCAGATCCTTCCCCCCGGAAGACTGGCTGCATTTGAGGGCAAGCCCCAATAACAAGGCCACGTTGCGCACAACTTGAGTGCAATAGTTAGTCACTCACTATTAAACATGCCTGTACGCGGTAAGTCGGCGTCTATTCGCCCAACTTCCGTGGCATTAGTGACGCTTGCAAACATGAACTCCGGCCATCTATTGGCACAATTAACACCGTCTTCAATGACAACGAGGTAAATGCGATGCGCATCAGCATATTTGGTTTGGGTTACGTTGGCGCAGTCTGTGCCGGTTGCCTGTCTGCCCGTGGCCACGACGTGGTCGGCGTAGACATCTCCAAGGAAAAGATCGACCTGATCAATGCCGGCAAATCGCCGATCGTTGAACCGGGTCTGGGCGAACTGTTGAACCAAGGCATCGCAACCGGTCGACTGCGTGGCACGACCAACTTCGCCGAAGCCATCCGCGATACCGACCTGTCGATGATCTGCGTCGGCACGCCAAGCAAGAAAAACGGCGACCTGGAACTCAATTACATCGAAGCCGTGTGCCGCGAGATCGGTTTTGTCCTGCGTGACAAAGCCACCCGCCACACCGTGGTGGTACGCAGCACCGTACTGCCGGGCACCGTGGCCAACGTGGTGATCCCGATCCTCGAAGACTGCTCCGGCAAGAAAGCCGGCGTCGATTTCGGCGTCGCGGTCAACCCGGAATTCCTGCGTGAATCCACCGCCATCGCCGACTACGACCTGCCACCGATGACCGTTATCGGTGAATTCGACAAAGCGTCGGGCGATGTCTTGCAGTCGCTGTACGAAGAACTCGATGCGCCGATCATCCGCAAGGACATCGCCGTTGCCGAGATGATCAAGTACACCTGCAACGTATGGCACGCCACCAAAGTGACGTTCGCCAACGAGATCGGCAACATCGCCAAGGCCGTCGGCGTCGACGGGCGTGAAGTGATGGAGGTGGTCTGCCAGGACAAGACCCTCAACCTGTCCCAGTACTACATGCGCCCAGGCTTCGCGTTCGGCGGTTCGTGCCTGCCCAAGGACGTACGCGCCCTGACCTACCGCGCCAGTTCCCTGGACGTGGAAGCGCCGCTGCTCAACTCGCTGATGCGCAGCAATGAATCCCAGGTGCAGAACGCCTTCGACATCGTCTCCAGCCACGACAAACGCAAAGTCGCCCTGCTGGGCCTGAGCTTCAAGGCCGGCACCGACGACCTGCGCGAAAGCCCGTTGGTGGAACTGGCGGAAATGCTGATCGGCAAGGGCTTCGACCTGAGCATCTACGACAGCAACGTCGAGTACGCCCGTGTCCACGGTGCGAACAAGGACTACATCGAAGGCAAGATCCCGCACGTGTCGTCCCTGCTCAACTCGGACTTCGACGACGTGATCAACAACTCCGACGTGATCATCCTGGGCAACCGTGACGAGAAATTCCGCGCCCTGGCGCAGAACGCTCCGGACGGCAAGCAAGTGATCGACCTGGTGGGCTTCATGTCCAAGGCCACCAGCGCGAACGGCCGTACCGAAGGCATTTGCTGGTAACAGCAACGGCAAGTTTCGCGCTGCACGTGGCCTGATCCCCAGCACGTGCAGCGCGAAGCCTTCTTCACCTTCGGATGACGCTTATGTCCAAGTTAAAACACGTACTACTGCAATCCGCCGGCTGGCTGTTCTTCCTCAGCCTGCTGATGGGTCTCGCCCTGCTATTGCCGGCGAGTACGTTCGACTCCGAGTCGAAGAATTTTATTTTCCTGATTGGCGCCGTCGGTATCTGGCGCTACTCGATGGGTGCTACGCATTTCTTTCGCGGCATGCTGTTCCTGTATGTGGTGTACCCGCACCTGCGCCGCAAAGTGCGCAAGCTGGGCAAGGCGGCCGACCCGTCCCACGTGTTCCTGATGGTCACCAGTTTCCGCATCGATGCGCTGACCACCGCGCAGGTCTACAGCTCGGTGATCCGCGAAGCCATCGAATGCGGCTTCCCCACCACCGTGGTCTGCTCGCTGGTGGAAATGTCCGATGAGCTGCTGGTCAAGAGCCTCTGGGAAAAGATGAACCCGCCCGAACACGTCAAGCTCGACTTCGTGCGCATCGCCGGTACCGGCAAGCGCGACGGCCTGGCCTTCGGTTTCCGCGCCATCTCCCGCCACCTGCCGGATGACCGCGCCGTGGTAGCGGTGATCGATGGCGACACCGTGCTCGCCGAAGGCGTGGTACGCAAGACCGTGCCGTGGTTCCAACTGTTCGGCAACGTCGGTGGCCTGACCACCAACGAATTCTGCGAAGTGCGCGGCGGCTACATCATGAGCGAATGGCACAAGCTGCGCTTCGCCCAGCGCCACATCAACATGTGCTCCATGGCCCTGTCCAAGCGCGTGCTGACCATGACCGGTCGCATGTCGGTGTTCCGCGCCAGCGTGGTCACCGACCCGGGCTTTATCGCCGACGTGGAAAGCGACTCGCTGCAACACTGGCGCCTGGGCCGTTTCAAGTTCCTCACCGGTGACGACAAGTCCAGCTGGTTCAGCCTGATGCGCCTGGGCTACGACACGTTCTACGTGCCGGACGCCGCGATCAACACCGTGGAACACCCGCCGGAAAAGAGCTTTATCAAGGCCAGCCGCAAGCTGATGTTCCGCTGGTACGGCAACAACCTGCGCCAGAACTCCCGTGCACTGGGCCTGGGCGTAAGCCGCCTGGGTCTGTTCACCAGCGTGGTGCTGTTTGACCAGCGCGTGTCGATGTGGACCTCCCTGCTCGGCCTGACCGTGGCAATCATCGCCACCTTCAAGTACGGCGGCGCGTTCATCCTCGCGTACCTGCTGTGGATCGGTATCACCCGCCTGATCCTCACGCTGCTGCTGTCGTGCTCCGGGCACAAGATCGGCCCGGCCTACCCGCTGATTCTCTATTACAACCAGATCATGGGCGCACTAGTGAAGATCTACGTGTTCTTCCGCCTTGATCAACAGTCCTGGACCCGCCAGGACACCAAACTGACCCGCGATTTGGCCAGCTTTCAACGTTGGTTCAACACCTGGTCGTCTCGGACCATGACCTTCTCCGCCGGCAGCATCTTCGTTGCCGTGTTGCTGATGATGGTCTGACCCTGCCAAGCCTGAATTAACTAGGAACTAGAACATTATGAACAGCCAAGTAAACGCCAACGTTGTCCACGAATCCGAAGCCCAGCGCCAGCATGCCCGGGTCAAAATCCCGGCCAAGCTGCGCTTCTTCAACAGCGACCGCACGCCGACCGAAGCACGGGTGATCGACCTGTCCGCCGGCGGCCTGGCGTTCACCGCCACCCAGCCGCTCACCGTCGGCCAAGTACATAAGGGCCGCCTGCAGTTCGTGATCGATAACCTGGGCCTTGCCATGGACGTAGAGCTGCAGATCCGCTCCTACGACCGCCAGAGCGGCCGTACCGGGTGCCAGTTCCAGAACCTCGACGCCCAGGATATTTCCACCCTGCGCCACCTGATCACCTCGCACTTGTCCGGCGACATCGTGACCATGGGCGACGTGCTGGCGACCCTGCAACGCGACAACTTCACCAAGGCACGCAAGGTCAAGGACGGCGGCAGTGGCATGAGCTTCTTCGGCCGGCTGCGCGCCGTGACGTTCAGCCTGGCGATCTTCCTGGTCGGCCTGGCCGCGTTCGGGTTCGTGTTCAAATCCATCTACGGCATGTACTTCGTCAGCCACGCCCAGGCCGGCCTCGTCAGCGTACCCGGCATGAACGTAACCATGCCGCGCGACGGCACCGTGCAAAGCCTGCTCAAAGGTGACGCGGTTGCCGCCAAAGGCGCACCGTTGGCGACGTTCAGCACCAGCATGCTTGATGTGCTCAAGGGCCATCTGGACGAAGACCAACTGCAACCGGCCAAGGTTGAAGAGCTGTTCGGCAAGCAAATGACCGGCACTCTGACCTCGCCGTGCGATTGCGTGGTTGCCCAGCAACTGGTCGCCGACGGCCAGTACGCCAGCAAGGGCGATGTGATCTTCCAATTGGTGCCGCGCGGCAGCCAGGCCAACGTGGAAGCGCGCTTCACCTATCGCCAGTTCGGTGACGTACGCCCAGGCACGCCGGTGACCTTCCAGGTCGCCGACGAAGAACAAGTGCGCACCGGCACCATCGTCAGCAGCACCAGCCTGAACAGCGCCGACCTGTCCTCCGACATCCGCGTGCAGATCAAACCTGATGCACCGCTGGACAGCACCTACGCCGGCCGTCCGGTAGAAGTGACCAGCGACCGTGGCCCATCGCTGAACTGGCTGATCGATAAAGCCATGGCTCACGGTCTGTAAGCGAGGACATGCCTGTGAACCCTATTTCAAGAACAAAACAATCCCTGTGGGAGCGGGCTTGCTGTGGCGAGGGAGCTTGCTCCCGCTCGACAGCGCAGCTGGAGCCGGCTCTTGGGGGCGCTGCGCACCCCAGCGGGAGCAAGCTCCCTCGCCACAAAGACATTGCCCACTTTGGTTCGGTAGCTCTGCTTGCCCTGGCCGTCAGCCTCGCCGGTTGCGCCGGCCTGCCCGACCAACGCCTGGCCAACGAAGCATTGAAGCGCGGCGACACCGTCACCGCCCAGCAGAATTACCAGCAACTGGCAGAGCTGGGTTACAGCGAAGCCCAGGTGGGCCTGGCCGATATCCAGGTCGGCACCCGCGACCCGGCACAGATCAAACAGGCCGAGGCCACTTATCGCGCAGCGGCAGCGACCTCGCCGCGTGCCCAGGCCCGCCTCGGTCGCCTGCTGGTGGCCAAGCCCGGCAGCACCGAAGCCGAACACCATGAAGCCGAAGGCCTGCTGAAAAAAGCCTTTGCCAATGGCGAAGGCAACACCCTGATCCCGCTGGCGATGCTGTACCTGCAATACCCGCACAGCTTCCCCAACGTGAACGCCCAGCAGCAGATCAGTAAATGGCAAGCCGCCGGTTACTCGGAAGCCGGTCTGGCCCAGGTGCTGCTGTATCGCACCCAGGGCACCTACGACCAGCACCTGGATGATGTGGAGCGCATCTGCAAGGCCGCGCTGAATACCACCGACATCTGCTATGTCGAGCTGGCCACGGTCTACCAGAAAAAACAGCAGCCGGAGAAACAGGCCGAACTGCTCAAGCAGATGGAAGCCGGCTACAGCGCGGGAACCGTCACCGCCCAGCGGGTCGACAGCGTCGCCCGCGTGCTCGGCGATGCCACCCTGGGCACCCCGGACGAAAAAACCGCCCAGGCCCTGCTGGAAAAAATCGCCCCTGGCTACCCGGCGTCCTGGGTCAGCCTGGCGCAACTGCTCTACGACTTCCCCGAACTGGGCGACGTCGACCAGATGATGAAGTACCTCGACAACGGCCGCGCCGCCGACCAGCCACGCGCCGAACTGCTGCTGGGCAAGCTCTACTACGAAGGCAAGTGGGTGCCGGCCGACGCCAAGGCCGCGCAAGCGCACTTCGAAAAAGCCGTGGGCAGGGAAGTCGCCGCCGATTACTACCTCGGCCAGATCTACCGCCGTGGCTACCTGGGCAAGGTCTACCCGCAAAAAGCCCTGGACCACCTGCTCACCGCTGCGCGTAACGGCCAGAACAGCGCCGACTTCGCTATCGCCCAACTGTTTTCCCAAGGCAAGGGCACCAAGCCCGACCCCATCAACGCCTATGTCTTCAGCCAGTTGGCCAAGGCCCAGGACACCCCCGAAGCCAATGACCTGGCGGCCCAGCTCGAAGCGCCCCTGACGCCGGAACAACGCGCCCAGGGCCAACGCCTGGTGCAACAGGAACTGGCTGCGCGCGGCACCCTGGCCCAGAGCACGTTGCAACTGCACGCTCTGGATGAAGAAGACGACGGCGAGGAATCCCTATGAAGCTCAATCCATTCGTCAAGGCTGGTATCGGCCTGACCTTCGCCCTGCTGTGGTCGTGCCCGACCCTGGCGGCGCTGACCGAAGCCAAGAACTTCGGTCTGGAAGTCAAAATCACCGGCCAGTCCGAAGACGACCGTGACCTCGGCACGCAGAAAGGCGGCGACGTCAACGGCGTCGGTATCGACCTGCGCCCCTGGATCTACGGCGAAAGCGGCAACTGGAGCGCCTACGCCATGGGCCAGGCCGTTGCTTCCAGCGACATCATCGAGACCGACACCCTGCAACAGTCGGCCGATGACGAAAACCAGCAGACCAGCAACAGCGACCGCAAGACCAAGAAAAACTACCTGGCCATGCGCGAGTTCTGGGTCGGCTACAGCGGCTTCACGCCCTACCCCGGCGAGATCCTCAAGCTTGGCCGCCAGCGCCTGCGCAATGACGACGGCCAATGGCGCGACACCAACATCGAAGCGCTGAACTGGACCTTCGACACCACCTTGCTCAAGGCCAATGTCGGCGTCGCCGAGCGTTTCAGCGAATACCGCACCGACCTCAAGGAACTGTCGCCCAAGGACAAGGACCGCCAGCACCTCTACGCCGACGCGTCCTACCAGTGGACGCCGGGCCAGTGGATCGGCCTGCGCGGTCACCACACCCATGACAACGGCAAGCTCGACTACCCGCAACCGGGCGTGCCCACCGACTCGCTGGACAAGCGCGAGAACGGCGACCTGACCTGGCTCGGCATCGAAGCCAACAGCGATGCCTATAACTGGCGCAACACCAACACCGTCAACTACTGGGCCAGCATCACCGGCATGCAGGGCGACCGCGACACCGTCAACGCGCTGAACGCCGACGGCACCCGCCCCACCAACGCCAAGCGCAGCGATGACGTGAGCGGTTGGGCCACCGACCTGGGCATCCGCCTGCGTCTCGACCCGCAGTGGCAAGTGGGTGCGGCCTATGCCCGCGCCAGCGCCGAGTACGAGCAGAACGGCCTGCAAAGCAACCGTTCGAACTGGACCGGCACCCAGTCTCGCGTGCACCGCTTCGGCGAAGCGTTCCGTGGCGAGATGAACAACATGCAGTCCATGAGCCTGTTCGGTTCCTGGCAACTGCGCGAGGACTACGACGCAAGCCTGGTGTACCACAAGTTCTGGCGCGTCGACGGCAACAAGCCAGTGGGCAGCAACGGCATCGATGCGGTGCAGAACAACACCGACGACGTGACCGGCGCGATTCTGTCCAGCACGTCCCTGCCGCTGGAAGACGGCAAGAAAGACCTGGGTCAGGAGATGGACCTGGTGGTCACCAAGTACTTCAAGACCGGCCTGTTGCCAGCCGCGTTGAGCCAGTCGGTCGAAGAGCCGTCGGCGCTGGTGCGCTTTCGTGCCGGTGTGTTCAAACCGGGCGACGCCTATGGCAGCCAGGTCGACTCGTACATGCACCGCGCCTTTGTCGACGTGATCTGGAAATTCTGATGGGAGCCTGTGCAATGAATGCTCAAAGCCTACTCGTCGCGGCAATGCTGATGGCCAGCGCCACAGCGTTTGCCGATACGGCGGCCAAGGCGCCGACCATCGCCAAGGAACTCCAGCAGGCCAAGACCTACACCATTTCCAGCCCGCCGACCGCGCCGCTGGAAATGGCCAAGCCGGCCCTGCCCGACCTGTCGGGCTACACCAGCGCCGCCATCGAGAAAAAGATCGTGCGCGGCAAACCCGGCAAAGTCAGCATCCGTCGCATGATGCAGGAAGACGCGCTCAAGGACTTTATCGGCGGCGATAACAAGATGGCCGAATGGGTAGTGCGCCAGCACGGCATTCCCCAGGCGATCTTTGTCGACGACGGCTATATGAACCTCAAGGACCTGCTCGGCAAAGTGCCCAAGCAGTACCTGAGCGAAATCTCACCGGGGGTGTTCCTGGCCAAGTTGCCGATTGTGGTCGGGCGCAAAGGCATCCTGGAAATCGATAAGAAAACCCAGGAACTGCGCCTGTCCCAGCAAGCCGGTTCGTTCCTGATCAACGACGGCCAGCTGTTCGTGCGCGACACCAAGATCACCGGTTGGGACGAGAAGGCCAATGGCCCGGCGCTGTTCAAGTCGCCCAAGGAATTTCGCCCATTCCTGCTGGCCTGGGGCGGCACCGAGACCTACATCGCCAACAGCAAGATGGCCAGTTTCGGCTACGCCAACAGTAAGTCGTACGGGGTGAGTATTTCCCAGTACACGCCGAACATGGCCAAGGTGCTCAAGCGTGCGGAACCGACCGGCTGGATCATCGATTCCGAGTTCTCGGACATGTGGTACGGCTTCTACTGCTACGAGACCACCGGCTTTGTGATCAAGGGCAACACCTACAAAGACAACATCGTCTACGGCATTGACCCCCACGACCGTTCCCACGGCCTGATCATCGCGGACAACACCGTATATGGCACCAAGAAGAAGCACGGCATCATCATTTCCCGGGAAGTGAACGACAGCTTCATCTTCAACAACCGCAGCTACGAGAACAAACTCTCGGGCCTGGTGATCGACCGTAACAGCGTGAACAACCTGATCGCCGACAACGAGATCTACCGCAACCACACCGACGGCATAACCCTCTATGAGAGCGGTGACAACCTGCTGTGGGGCAACAAGGTGATCAGCAACCGGCGCCACGGCATCCGCGTGCGTAACAGCGTGAACATCAAGCTGTACGAGAACACCGCCATGGCCAACGGCCTGACCGGCGTGTACGGCCACATCAAGGATCTGACCGACACCGACCGTGACATCGCCCTCGACCCGTTCGATGCCAAGGTTTCGCTGATCGTGGTCGGCGGTGAGCTGGCGGGTAACGGCAGCGGGCCGCTGTCCATCGATTCGCCGTTGAGCATCGAGCTGTACCGCGTGTCGATGCTGGCGCCGACCAAATCCAGCGGCATCAGCTTCTCCGGTGTTCTTGGCGATCGCCAGGAAGAGATTCTCGACCTGCTGGTGCGCCAGCAGAAAGCCGTGCTGATCGACCCTGTCGAACGCCAGACCGAAATGCAGGACTGAGGATGACCCTTATGCACCCACACATGATCAAACTGCTGAGCCTCTCGGGTCTGACCCTCGGCCTGCTCGCGGCCAGCCAAGGCGTACGCGCCGATGAGGTGAAAGCCCCGACCTTCACCGCCGAACCGTGCTGCAGCCTGTGCCCGGCCGCCCATGACGCGAAGAACTACACCACGCGCTACCAGCAGAACTTCACCACCCTGGTGCAAGCCCAGGGCGACTGGCTGTTCCGTACCCAGGAAGACTTGCGCACCGAATTCGACACCAGCCCCTCCGGCTACAAACGCCTGCAACAGCTGCACGATGCGTTCAAAAGCAAGGGCGTGGAACTGGTGCTGGTCTACCAGCCGACCCGTGGCCTGGTGAACCGCAACAAGCTCAACCCGGAAGAAAAAGCCTCGTACGATTTCGACAAGGCGTTGACCAACTACAAGACCATGCTCGGCCGTTTCGCCAAGATGGGCTACGTGGTGCCTGACCTGTCGCCGTTGACCAATGAGCAATTGCCGGATGAACTGCCGGCTCACGATTTCTATTTCCGCGGCGACCAGCACTGGACCCCTTACGGCGCCCAGCGCACCGCCAAAATCGTCGCGGCCAAGGTCAAACAACTGCCTGAATTCGCCGATATCCCCAAGCGCGAATTCGAGACCAAACGCTCCGGGCGCATGGGCAAGACCGGCACCCTGCACAACATGGCCGGGCAACTGTGCGGCACCAGCTACGCGATCCAGTACATGGACCAGTTCACCACCGAGCCCAAGGGCGAAGCGGGCGACGGCGACCTGTTCGGCGATTCGGGCAACCCGCAGATCACGCTCGTGGGCACCAGTCACAGCGGCAAGAACTACAACTTCGCCGGGTTCCTGGAAGAAGAAATCGGCGCCGACATCCTCAACGTCGCCTTTCCCGGCGGTGGCCTGGAAGGTTCGATGATCCAGTACCTGGGCAGCGAAGAATTCCAGAAAAACCCGCCGAAAATCCTGATCTGGGAATTCTCGCCGCTGTATCGCCTGGACCAGGAAACCATCTACCGCCAGATGATGGCGCTGCTCGACAACGGCTGTGAAGGCAAGACCGCACAGATGAGCGCGAGCACCACGCTCAAACCCGGCAAGAACGAATTGATGGTCAACAGCTCGAACAAAGACCTGCGTAATGCCAATCACCAGGTCGATATCCGCTTCGCCGATCCGTCGGTGAAAACCTTGCAAGCCACCCTCTGGTACATGAACGGGCGCCACGAGGACATCAAGATCGAGAAACCCGAAACATCCGATACAGACGGGCGTTTCGCCTTTGAACTGCGCACCGATGAAGACTGGGCCTCGCAGAACTTGCTGGCCGTGGAAGTGCAGGGCCCTGAAGCGGGCGCTGCCGCGCAGAAAGTCGAAGCGAAAATTTGCACACGCAACGTATTCCCGGCCGGTGGTCAACAGACCGCCTCAACCGGGCAATGAGGTTACCTATGCAGAAGTTATTGATCCCAACACTGCTGGGCCTGGCGATGTTTGCCGGTTCAGTCAACGCCGCCGCGCCGCTGCGTCCGCCCCAGGGCTATTTCGCACCGATCGAATCGCTCAAGACCGGCGCCTCCAAGGAAAGCTGCGACACCATGCCGACGCCCTATACCGGGCCCCTGCAATTTCGCAGCAAGTACGAAGGCTCCGACAAGGCGCGTTCGACGCTGAATGTGCAGTCGGAAAAAGCCTTTCGTGACAGCACCGCCGACATCACCAAGCTGGAAAAAGACACCAGCAAGCGCGTGATGCAGTTCATGCGCGACGGCCGTCCGGAGCAGCTCGAATGCACGCTGAACTGGCTGGTGTCATGGGCCAAGGCCGATGCGTTGATGTCCAAGGACTTCAACCACACCGGCAAGTCCATGCGCAAATGGGCGCTGGGCAGCATGGCTTCGGCCTATGTGCGCCTGAAGTTTTCCGACTCGCACCCACTGGCCAACCACCAGCAGGAGTCGCAACTGATCGAAGCCTGGTTCAACAAACTGGCCGATCAGGTGGTGAGCGACTGGGACAACCTGCCGCTGGAAAAAACCAACAACCATTCGTACTGGGCCGCCTGGTCGGTGATGGCGACCTCCATCGCCACCAACCGTCGCGACCTGTTTGATTGGGCCGTCAAGGAATACAAG
Organism: Pseudomonas lactucae; assembly: GCF_036688725.1. Classification (NCBI taxonomy): domain Bacteria; kingdom Pseudomonadati; phylum Pseudomonadota; class Gammaproteobacteria; order Pseudomonadales; family Pseudomonadaceae; genus Pseudomonas; species Pseudomonas lactucae. Next base: position 90,944 of record NZ_JAQQPT010000005.1, read on the forward strand.
GTCGGCGTCAACCAGGTCGACGACCAGGGCTTTTTGCCCAACGAATTGAAGCGTCAGCAACGCGCCTTGTCGTACCACAACTACGCCCTGCCGCCGTTGTCGATGATCGCCAGTTTTGCCCTGGTCAACGGCGTGGACCTGCGCCAGGAAAACAACAGCGCGCTCAAGCGCCTGGGCGACAAAGTGCTGGCTGGGGTCAAGGACCCGGAAATCTTCGAGCAGAAGAACGGCAAGGAACAGGACATGAAAGACCTCAAGGAGGACATGAAATACGCCTGGCTTGAGCCGTTCTGCACCCTCTACACCTGCGCTCCGGATGTGATCGAGCGCAAGCACGGGATGCAACCGTTCAAGACCTTCCGCCTGGGGGGTGACCTGACCAAGGTCTACGACCCGACGCACGAGAAAGGCAACAAAGGCAGCTAGTCGCTGATCGTTCCCACGCTCTGCGTGGGAATGCAGCACAGGACGCTCTGCGTCCCAAAGCGTGACGCAGAGCGTCACAAGAGGCATTCCCACGCAGAGCGTGGGAACGATCACAGCCTCCCCCGAAATCGTGGGGGGGTTTGGGGGGGCTGCGGCCCTTGACTGTTGGTTAAACATGGAGAGATCGGGATGGTTTTCTCGTCCAATGTGTTCCTGTTTCTGTTCTTGCCGATCTTTCTCGGCTTGTACTACTTGAGCGGGCAACGCTATCGCAATCTGCTGCTGCTGATTGCCAGCTACGTGTTCTACGCCTGGTGGCGAGTGGACTTCCTGGCGCTGTTCGCGGCCGTCACGCTGTGGAACTACTGGATCGGCCTCAAGGTCGGCGCAGCCGGCGTGCGCACCAAGCCGGCCCAGCGCTGGCTGCTGCTCGGCGTGGCGGTTGACCTGTGCATCCTCGGCTACTTCAAGTACGCCAACTTCGGTGTCGACAGCATCAACGTGATGATGAAGTCGGCCGGCCTGGAGCCGTTCATCCTCACCCACGTGCTGTTGCCGATCGGGATCTCGTTCTACATCTTCGAGTCCATCAGCTACATCATCGACGTGTACCGTGGTGACACCCCGGCAACCCGCAACCTCATCGACTTTGCGGCGTTCGTGGCGATCTTCCCGCACTTGATCGCCGGTCCCGTATTGCGTTTTCGCGACCTGGCCGACCAGTTCAACAACCGCACCCATACCCTGGATAAATTCTCCGAGGGCTGCACGCGGTTCATGCAGGGTTTCATCAAGAAAGTCTTCATCGCCGACACCCTGGCGGTGGTGGCCGACCATTGCTTTGCCCTGCAAAACCCCACCACCGGCGACGCCTGGCTGGGTGCGCTGGCGTATACCGCGCAGCTGTACTTCGACTTCTCCGGCTACAGCGACATGGCCATCGGCCTGGGCTTGATGATGGGTTTCCGCTTCATGGAAAACTTCAAGCAGCCGTACATCAGCCAGTCGATCACCGAGTTCTGGCGCCGCTGGCATATCAGCCTGTCGACCTGGCTGCGTGACTACCTGTACATCACCCTGGGCGGCAACCGTAAAGGCACGCTGACCACTTACCGCAACCTGTTCCTGACCATGTTGCTCGGTGGCCTGTGGCACGGCGCGAACATCACTTACATCGTGTGGGGTGCCTGGCACGGCATGTGGCTGGCGATTGAAAAAGCCATCGGCCTGAACACCGCGCCACGCAGCTTCAACGTGGTGCGCTGGGCCTTCACCTTCCTGCTGGTGGTGATGGGCTGGGTGATCTTCCGCGCCGAAAACCTGCACGTCGCCGGGCGTATGTACGGCGCGATGTTCAGCTTTGGCGAGTGGTCGCTGTCGGAACTCAACCGCGCCAACCTCACCGGCCTGCAAGTGGCAACCCTGGTGGTGGCGTATGCAACCTTGGCGTTCTTTGGCCTGCGCGACTTCTACACCAACCGCCCTGCAGAGAAGACCAAGCCGGCCGATCCGAGCCTGATCAAGGCTGTGCCGGGCGACAACCCCGGCAGCATCCACGAGCCTGGTTTCAGCGTAGGCCGCGACGCGGCCGTGCAACCAGCCTACTGGACCGCTGACTGGCCACGCTACGCCATGCGCGCTGCGGTGCTGCTGCTGTTCGTGGCGTCGATTCTCAAACTGTCGGCGCAGAGTTTCTCGCCGTTCCTTTACTTCCAATTCTGAGGGAGCCGACCATGACCCGTTCATTACGCGTCCTCTATATCAGCCTGTTCATGGCGCTGCTGCTGGTCCTGGGCGCCTGGTCGCTGCGCAGTTTCTTCGGCTTCAGCACCAACGCCGATGCGACCGTGCTCAACGGTCGCTGGACCAAGGCCGTCGAGACGCACTACGACGACGAGTTTCCGATCAAGCGCCTGGGCACCAACCTGTGGGCGGCGCTGGACTACAAGCTGTTCAACGAAGGTCGCCCTGGCGTGGTGCTGGGCCGCGATCACTGGTTGTACAGCGACGAGGAATTCAACCCCGCCGTCAACGAAGACCAGAACCTGCAAGGCAACTACGCGCTGGTCGAAGGCGTACGCCAGAAGCTCAAGGCCCAGGGTATCCAACTGGTGATGGCGATCGTGCCGGCCAAGGTACGCCTGTACCCGGAGCACCTGGGTGAGGTGAAACCGGCAAGCATCCACGCCAACCTGTACCAGGACTTCCACGCCCGCGTGGCGGCAGACAAGATCCCTGCCCCGGACCTGCTCGGCCCGCTGCAACAAGCCAAGCTCGCCGGCAAGCAAGTGTTCCTGCGCACCGACACTCACTGGACACCGGACGGTGCGGAAATCGCCGCCAAGCAATTGGCCAAGGCGATTGCCGACAAGACGCCACTGAGCGGCGAGCCACAGCGCTTTATCACCGAAGCGGAAAAAATCGAGCCGCATAAAGGCGACCTGCGTCTGTTCCTGCCGCTGGATCCGCTGTTCGAAAACCTGATGCCACCTAAAGAGCCATTGGAAAAACGCGTCACGCACCTGGCCGAAGAGAAAGGCGACGACGCGCTGTTCAGCGACAGCGAAACCCCGGTGGCCCTGGTCGGTACCAGCTACAGCGCCAACCCCAACTGGAACTTCGTCGGCGCCCTCAAGCAAGCCCTGGGCAGCGACGTGGTCAGCTACGCCGAAGACGGCCACGGCCCGATCCTGCCGATGCTCAGCTACCTCAAAAGCGACGACTTCAAGAACAGCCCGCCACAGGTGCTGATCTGGGAGTTCCCTGAACGCTATCTGCCCGTCAACAACGAAATCGGCGATGCCGACCCCGCGTGGGTTGCGCAGCTTAAACAAGCCGGTTCGCGCCAACAAAACATGGCTATCAACACCCCTGCTTTTAAAAATCAGAAACCCGAGACGCCCGACCGGGCGCAAAACTGAAAGAGAGGTAACTCACATGACTTTCACTACAACTCCTCGTCGTCTCGCCAAGACTCTGGCCATCGCTGCCGGCCTGAGCGTCGTATCGATGTCGGCCTTCGCCGGTGGTGATGCCGCCCTGTACGGCCCTGTCGCGCCAAAAGGATCGAGCTTCGTGCGCATCTACAACGCCAGCAACCAGGAGGTCAGCGCCACCGTCGGCAACACCAACCTCAGCGAGGTTGCGCCCCTGGCCAGCAGCGACTTCAGCTTTATGCCGGGCGGTGACTACAGCGCCAAGGTCGGCAGCCAGACCGTACCGGTCAAACTCGCCGCCGACCACTACTACACCCTGGTCAACAGCGGCAGCGGCCAGCCCCAGCTGATCGAAGAACCGCCGTTCAAGAACAAGCAGAAATCCCTGGTGCGCGTGCAGAACCTCAGCGACAAGGCCCTGACCCTGAAAACCGCCGACGGCAAGACCGATGTGGTCAAGTCGGTGGCGGCCAAGGGCCGTGGCGAGCGTGAAATCAACCCGGTGAAAGTGAGCCTGGCGTTGTATGACGGTGACAAGAAAGTCGGCGATGTGAAGCCGGTTGCGTTGGAACGTGGCGAAGCGGCGGTGCTGTATGTCACAGGCTCCGGTTCGAGCCTGTCGCCAGTCTGGGTGAAACGCCCAGTGTCGACCCGCTGATTATTTTCCCGGATTGACACTTCCCCCCTGTGGGAGCCGGGCTTGCCCGCGATAGCGGCGGTGAATCCACCGCCGCTATCGCAGGCAAGCCAGCTCCCACAAGGACCGAGGAGGTCAGTTCGGACCGAGACAAAAACAAGAGTGAAACGACAAACCTTCGTAGCTCTGACCCATATCGATTCAAGGAGAAACCCCCATGATCCCAGTAATCCTTTCCGGTGGTAGCGGCTCACGTCTTTGGCCGCTTTCCCGCAAACAGTTCCCCAAGCAGTTCCTGGCCCTGACCGGTGAGCACACGTTGTTCCAGCAAACCCTGGAACGCCTGGTGTTCGAAGGCATGGACAGCCCGATTGTGGTCTGCAACAAGGATCACCGTTTCATCGTCAATGAGCAGTTGAGCGCGCGCAAGCTCGAATGCCAACGCATCCTGATGGAGCCCTTCGGCCGCAACACCGCGCCGGCCGTGGCCCTGACCGCGATGATGCTGGTCAACGAAGGTCGTGACGAGTTGATGCTGGTGCTGCCCGCCGACCACGTGATCGATGATCAGAAAGCCCTGCAACGCGCCCTGGCCCTGGCCACCGTGGCCGCCGAACGTGGCGAGATGGTGCTGTTCGGTGTACCGGCGACCCGTCCGGAAACCGGCTATGGCTACATCAAGTCCACCAACGATTCGCTGCTGCCCGAAGGCGTGAGCCGTGTGCAGCAGTTCGTGGAAAAACCCGATGAAAAACGCGCCGTCGAGTTCGTCAAAAGCGGCGGTTACTTCTGGAACAGCGGCATGTTCCTGTTCCGCGCCAGCCGCTTCCTCGAAGAACTGAAAAAGCATGACCCGGATATCTACGACACTTGTGTACTGACCCTGGAGCGCAGCGAGCAGACCGCCGACACCGTGACCTTCGACGATGCCACCTTCGCCTGCTGCCCGGACAATTCCATCGACTACGCCGTGATGGAAAAAACCCAGCGCGCCTGTGTGGTGCCGCTGAGCGCCGGCTGGAGCGACGTGGGTTGCTGGGCCTCGCTGTGGGCGGTCAACGATAAAGACGCCAACGGCAACGTGAGCAAAGGCGACGTGGTGATCCAGGACAGCCGCAACTGCATGGTGCACGGCAACGGCAAGCTGGTGTCGGTGATCGGCCTGGACAACATCGTCGTGGTGGAAACCAAGGACGCGATGATGATTGCCCACAAGGACAAGGTCCAGGGCGTCAAACAGATGGTCAACACCCTCAACGAACAGGGCCGCAGCGAAACCCAGAACCACTGTGAAGTCTATCGCCCGTGGGGTTCCTACGACTCGGTGGACATGGGCGGGCGCTTCCAGGTCAAGCACATCTCGGTCAAGCCGGGCGCGTGCCTGTCCCTGCAGATGCACCACCACCGCGCCGAACACTGGATCGTGGTCAGCGGCACCGCCGAAGTCACCTGTGACGACAACGTGTTCCTGCTCTGCGAAAACCAGTCCACCTACATCCCGATCGCTTCGGTGCACCGCCTGCGCAACCCGGGCAAGATCCCGTTGGAGATCATCGAAGTGCAATCGGGCAGCTACCTGGGCGAAGACGATATCGAGCGCTTCGAAGATATCTACGGTCGCTCGACGCCGGTTGAACGTGGCGTGTCGGTGAAAACTATCGCGCAGTAAAACAGTCGTACAAGAAGCCCTCGCCCAGCCCATTGCGTCCCCTATCCGCAGTGGGTTGGGTGGGGGCTTTTTCTTTGGATTTTGCGCTGCCTGTGAGGACGCCATCATTGACCCCTGCCCCCATCCTGCCTATCCTCGCGCCTGTCACGACTCATTCGTGATGAGGTTTGACGGCCTCGGACACTCATAGGACCAAGCACAGCGTTATGGCGACTGTGCGTGGGGCGCTTTCGAGCGCGCCGGGTTCCTATGACCGGTCCGTCAACCTGCGTACAGTTGCCACCCATTCGTTTGACGGCGATGCGTGGCAACTCCCGTTTTTATAGGAGATCCACCATGTCCAAACAGACCACCCGCCCCACCCCTTTCGGCCCCTGCGAGCGCAGCGAAGAACTGCTGTTTTGCGTCCGACCCGGCATCCCCATCGAACATGTACTGGAACATGCCAGTTATGTATTGGGCACTGCTCGCGTGCTCACCCTGGCGGCTCAGGACCTGTGTACCGAACACCAGAGCTACCTGAATTGGGCCAGCCTGCAGTTGGCCGAGACCGGCCTGGCGTTGGTTGAAGCTTCAATTGATGGTTTGCAGGCAGATTCTGCTGCTCAGTAAGTAAGCCATCGGGAGCAAGCCCAATCACCCCCCTCTCAAGGTAACCAATCCCACCTAAGCTTAAGTTAGGATGCTCGTTCCCTATTCGAGGCGGTCTCCATGTTCTTCGGCGTTCTACTGATCATCACCTGGCTGATCCTGCTGCTGCGCTACCCGGCCAGGGCCCTGCCGGTTTCCCTCGCGGCCTTGGCGGGCCTGGGTTGCGTGGCCGTCTGGGTGGTGTGGCTGGACAACCGCGAAGCCTCGCAGCTGGCGCGCCTGGAACTGCGCATCACCTACGCCCCGCATGAATGCCCCGCCGACCGTCCGCTGAAACTGACCCTCAACAACGGCAACAACGTACCACTGACCGAACTGCGCTGGCGCGTCGCCGCCTATGCGCCGGGCGACACCGTAAACCTGGCCGACAACGTCTACGCCGCCCCGCGCTATCGCGGCCCCGGCGAGTTGCAGCCCGGCGCCACCTGGGACGACTGCCTGCCCACCCCACCGCTGCGCCCCGGCTACCGCCCGCAAACCCTGGAATTTCGCGCCGAGCACCTGCAAGGCAGTTTCTCGGACTGACAAAGGATTGAGCCATGCCCAACGTACTCATCACCGGTTGCTCCAGCGGCATCGGCCGCGCTTTGGCCGATGCCTTCAAGGCGGCAGGCTTCGACGTGTGGGCCAGCGCCCGCCGCATCGATGACGTCGCGGCCCTCACCGCAGCCGGCTTCCACGCCGTGCAACTGGACGTCAACGACAGCACCGCCCTGTGTCATCTGGCCGAACAGCTGGGCGAGTTGGACGTACTCATCAATAACGCCGGCTACGGTGCCATGGGCCCATTGCTCGACGGCGGCACCGAGGCGATGCAGCGCCAATTCGAGACCAATGTGTTTTCTATCGTCGGCGTCACCCAGGCGCTGTTTCCGGCGCTGCGTAAACGCAAAGGGCTGGTGGTGAATATCGGCAGCGTTTCCGGGGTGCTGGTCACGCCATTTGCCGGTGCCTACTGCGCCTCCAAAGCCGCCGTGCATGCCTTGAGTGATGCATTGCGCATGGAACTGGCGCCGTTCGGGATTCGGGTGATGGAAGTGCAGCCGGGAGCTATCGATACAAGTTTTGCGAAAAACGCCGGCGCCCAGGCCGAGCTGCTGATCAACGAGCAATCGCCGTGGTGGCCGCTGCGCGACGGCATCCGCGCACGCAGCCAGGCCTCCCAGGACAAGCCGACACCGGCCTCGGTGTTTGCAATGGATGTGCTCAAGGCGGTGCAACAACCACAGCCGCCGCGCCTGTTGCGTTCGGGCAATGGCAGCCGGGCGTTGCCGTGGATGGCGGCACTGTTGCCCAAAGGGTTGTTGGAGTGGGTGTTGAAAAAGCGCTTTGGCTTGGGCGGCGTGTTGTAAGCACGCGTGAAGCCTATACCTGCCAAAACTCGGGTTGAGTGCCATAATCGCCTCCTGCCTCTTGAAACTGACTGACCCCAACAGGGTAATGCGATGGAAATCAGAAAAATTCGACTGAATAATGTCGGTCGTTTTACCGACTTGGAAGTCGCCTTTGCGCCTACCGAAAAGCATGCGTCGAAGGTGACGGTGTTTGTGGGGAATAATGGGGCGGGGAAGACGACGATTTTGAAGTCGATAGCCACGTCGTTAAGTTGGCTGGTTGGCCGCATTCGCACCGACAGTGGCGGTGGCAGCCCCATTCAAGAGGATGTCGTCACTAATGGTGAGCGATTCGCCTCGATCGATGCTGAAGTCAGTGGTATATCTCACCCGTCAGCATCAGCTTCTGCGACCTACTCATGGACACTTGCTCGCACCTTGCGAGGCCACAAAGCAAAGGTAAATAGCTCTCTTACTAAATTAACTGAGCTGGCAGAACTCTATCGCTTTCATCTAGGGTTGATTGACGACAACGGCTCACTTCCCCTTGTGGCCTTCTACCCTGTCGAAAGATCTGTCCTTGACGTTCCACTAACAATCCGAAAATCCGAAAATCCATTCGATCAATTTGATGGATATGAAAACGCTCTAAATGGTGGCGTAGATTTCGGACGCTTTTTTGAATGGTTCCGTGACAGAGAAGATACTGAGAACGAGCAGGGCATATCCTCGGCCGTAATGGAACAGTTAAAAAAAATCTCTAGTACGGATGAAAAACTGGTATCTGAACTGAAAAATATGCACCTAGCATCACGCGATCCTCAGCTAAATGCTGTGCGGTCCGCCGTCAACAAGTTTATGCCTGATTTCAGCAACCTTAGAGTCCAGCGAAAGCCTAGATTGCATATGGCCATCGACAAACTAGGCAATACACTCAGTGTTTCTCAGCTTTCTCAAGGGGAAAAATCACTGATGGCACTTGTCGGCGACATTGCTCGCCGCTTGTCACTTATGAATCCTGCATTGAAGAATCCACTTGAAGGCGCCGGTGTTGTCCTAATCGACGAAGTAGACCTTCATCTGCACCCTCAATGGCAGCGCCACCTGATCCAGCAACTCACTGAAACCTTCCCCAACTGCCAGTTCATCCTGACAACTCATTCTCCACTGGTGATCAGCGATACCAAGGATGTCTTGTGCTACGTCCTCGACGACGGTGAACTGGAGGAGCGCGACGATCTCTACGGCTTAGACGCAAATCAGGTCCTGCGCAGCGTCATGGACACCGATGCACGTAACAGCGAGGTGCAGGACCGTCTAGATCGTCTACTGGATCTGCTGCAAGACAAAAAATTGAAAGAGGCTAAGGCTCTTTTCGAAGAACTTTCAACAGACCTCCCCCCAGGTCATATTGAGCTGACTAAAGCATCCCTACTGATTCGCAAGTTGGAGCTGCGCAGTGCGTAAGATCACTAAAGGACCTGAACCGGCAGCACTGACACAATGGAGACGCATACACCCGGCGGCGCGCTACCCGGAGTTAACGCACGTAGAAAGAAACGCCATTCGCCAAGCCTGCATAGAAGAGCAATACGGCCTATGTGCTCACTGCTGCAATGCAATCTCACTGGATAGTGCTCATAACGAGCATGTAGAGGCTCAGAGAATTGCCCCCAATCGCACGGTGGACTTTTCTAACATCGTCGCGAGCTGCAATCGTCCTAACCAATGCGGAGATTCGCACGCCCATCAGGCACTGCCGCTCACTGCGCTGATGGATGAATGTGAAACCGAGGTGAAATTTTACCTTTCGGGAAGAGTGGAAGGGCTGAGCCCAAGAGCTATCAAGACCATTCAATTCCTGAATTTAGGAGACAGTCGCGAGAAGAATCGCGCGCTGTTCAATGATCGACGAGACATCATCAACGCGCTTCTTTTCAACAGCCGTATGGATGGTTCCGATCTCACGATAGAAAACATCGACCTGCTGACAATTCTTGAAGAAGAATTGCAACAACCCGATGAAAACAGACAACTCAAACCATTCTCTCCGGTCTTAATAAACGTGATTCGCCACATCAGCGGGAGGCTCTAGCCCTTCATAAAATCAATAAACGCCTGCACCTTCAGCGGCAAATGTCGGGTATCCGGATACATCGCATAAATCCCTTGGGGCGCGAAGCGATGGTCCGCCAACAAACGCACCAATCTTCCTGCGGCCAGATCCTGCTGCACCAGCCACTGCGGCAAAATCGCCACACCATGGCCGCGCGCGGCAAACGCATGAAGCACCGCCGCACTGTCGGCCACCAACGCTGCAGGGCCAGCGCGGTATTGATGTTCACAACCTGCCGGGTCGGTCACGCTCAAGTCGGTCAAGCGACCGTGGCCCAGCCTGGGTACCTGCTCCAATGCATCCCGGCTTTGAACCCCGGCAAACTGCGGCGCCGCGACGGCGAACACGTCGAACGTGGATAACTGCACGGCGCGGTGATTGGAGTCCATCAAGCGTCCCAAGCGAATTGCCACGTCAAAACGCTCGGCAATCAAATCGGCGTGGGTGGAGGATGTGGATAAGTGGATATTCAGGTCGGGATGCAGGCTGCGAAACGCTTCCACCGCCGGGGCCACCACGGCCAGGGCATACTCCACAGTTGTGGTAATACGCGGGGTGCCCTTGAGCTGGGCGTGTTCGGAGCGGGCTTCTTCCACCGCGAGGCGCGGCCTCTTCAAGCATGCGCGTGCAGCGCAGGTAGAAACGTTCTCCGGCATCGGTCAGCGCCAGCTGGTGGGTATTGTGGGTCAACAGGGTCACGCCTAGTTCCGCCTCCAGGCGCTTGAGGTTGAAGCTGACCACGGCGCGAGTCTGGCCCAGTCGATCCGCAGCGGCGGTGAGCGAGCCGGCCTCGACCACGGCTTTAAATGTGTCGAAACGGTCCAGGCTGACCATGGGTGCCCCCTCCTTTGTCAAAATATTTTTGACAAACTAGCAGGCTCTCCGGCGTATCCCAAACCTTACACGCGGCCTACCCTGCCGACCTCACTTGCAGGAACGCGTTCATGACCTACCGCTCGAAAGTCGCCTGGCTTTTTATTGGGTTTTGCCCTGGACCTGGTGAACATGTTTGTCGCCACCGTCGCCTACCCGGATATCGCCCGCGAGCTGCACACCTCGGTCACGCAACTGGCCTGGATCAGCAACGCCTACATGCTCGGGCTGACCCTGATCATTCCCTTGATTGTCTGGCTGGCAGCGATCTTGGGCGAACGCACGCTGATCGCCACCAGCCTGCTGCTGTTCGCCGGCGCCTCGGTGATGGTGGGCCAGGCGGGTTCCATAGAGGCGCTGATTGGCTGGCGCGCGTTGCAAGGGCTCGGCGGCGGCTTGCTGATTCCCGCGGGGCAAGCCATGGCGTACCGTCACTTTCCCGCCGTCGAGCGCAGCCAGCTGACGGCGCGGGTGATGTCGATGGCGTTGCTGGTGCCGGCGTTATCGCCAGCGTTGGGTGGGGTGATTGTCGACAGTGTGTCATGGCGCTGGATTTTCTACGCCAACCTGCCCCTGGCCCTGATCACCCTGCTGCTGGCCTTGCTGTGGATAAAGCCCGACGCGCCCACCAGCGTGCGCCCACCTCTGGACCTGAGCACTATTTTCAAACAGATTGCCAGTCCGATGCTGCGCGTGGCGCTGCTGGTCTACCTGTGCATTCCCGGCGTGTTTATCGGCACCAGCCTGATCGCCATCCTTTATGTGCGCAGCCTGGGCTATGACGCCACCCAAACCGGCGCGCTGATGCTGCCCTGGGCACTGGCCTCGGCAGTGGCGATTTACCTGAGCAAGAAACTCTTCAATCGCTGCGGCCCCAAACACTTGCTGCTGGCGGGCAATGCGCTGGCATACTGTTGCTCAACGAGCCCGCGCTGATTATTGCGGCCTACGTCTTGATGGGCCTGGGCGGCAGCCTGTGCAGCAGCACCGCGCAAACCCTGGCCTTTCTGGATATTCCCGCCGCACGCATGGGCCATGCCAGTGCCCTGTGGAATATCAACCGCCAAGTGAGCTTCTGCGTCGGCGCCGCCGTGCTCAGCGCAATCCTGTCGGCCTTGGATTCCTTCGCCATAACCTTCACGATGGCGGCAGCTCTGACCCTGTTGCCGCTTTTCGCAGTGTTGCGCCTGGATGCTTCCAGAGTACGCATGCTGCTTCACCCTTGCAGCGAGCCCAAGCATGATTGACTACAGCGACTTTTTTGAAGAAGTGATCCAGACCCACGTCGAGATCGAGCAATGGTTTGCCGGGGTTGCGCCTCAGGGAACGCTGGAAAATCTGCTCGCGCGCTTCTCACCGGAGTTCAGCATGATCGCGCCCGCCACCGGTACGCGGGTCAACAGGGCTGGGGTCAATGCGTTGTTTACGCGCCTGGGCGGGATGCGCCCAGGATTGAAAATCACCCTGAGTGAAATGACCGGCATCGACCGCCATGCACGCGGCGCCACGGTGACGTATCGCGAGCATCAGGTTGACGACAGCGGCACCCAGACCGACCGCCGCGCCACGGTGGTATTTAAGAAGCAGGCCAGCGGCGCGCTGTTGTGGCGGCACTTGCATGAGACATTTATCAAGGCTTAATCGAATAGGTGAAATCAGATTTGCTGGCGATTGCAGGAACTCAATCGCCCCTTCCGTTTTGAGTCTTTGCTGTGTACAAGAAGTTCAATCAGAGAGCGAAGTAGCTCTTTAACTTCATGATTACTCATAACCATATCCACCCTGTACATCGACGAGAACATTTGTACCCCTAGCAATTTCGCACCGTATTTATGCCTAATCAACATTAATTTACCGCTCATCGCTTTTTCTCCATACCTGTTAATTCTGACAGTAGACACCTTGGGCAGCTCAGCGGATTCTAATTCAGCGAACTGCAACAACCCAAGTCAAACGGAGAATAAAATGAACGTAGATGTATCCAACCTGCAAGGTTATACAGATGCCCTTCGAAAAAATGGAAAGGTAGTTTTTTTAAACTGGGTGACTCTCAACAAAACAGGGGCGTATGTATTTAGAAGCTCTCAACCTTATTACACTGGAAATGACGACACCATCCAAGACTTCGATGATGACGCCATCAGCCTATTAAAAGAATACAATATAAAACTAATTATCAGCTTAAACGCGTACGGTGTAACCGAAGAGGGCATGCTAAAACTAACAGCAGCGGGCATAACTCACATCAACAAGCCAGTAAAAGACTTCGGTACACCAACGCTTGCAGATTTATACATTTGCTGTCAATTACTGCATGAAACTATTACCAATGGAGATAAAGCTCTCATTTATTGTGGATTCGGCGCAGGGCGCACAGGAACTTTATGGAGTGCATTCCAGATCTATAGACTCCCGCGAAACAAAAATCTTAAAACTGAGGTCAGCAGAATCGTCAAAGACTCTACCGCCGAAACAAAAGGGCATGAAGTAATTATGCTGGAATTTGCAAACGAACTAAAAGTAACGGATACAAAGATTGAGTTATAACGAGCAAACCTCACATCAAGTGTCGCATCTTACTTCTGGCAAGGTGCGACCTCGCCACATACTGAGTTCTGAACATACGAATGTACCGCAACTCATCAACGGGATCACGCCCTACCGCTTAATCTTAAATAAACCCCATCGCACTCAAACTCTTCACTATCAAAACCTAAAAACAGACCAACATCTTGAGTACTAATTAAACACCCCTTCCAAGTAGATCAGCCTCATAACTTTGCCACATAAGAAACAAACAAAATCAGTCATCATCGCAGGCGCTACCGCCTTGCTATTTAATTAACACTTACAACCCGTTTTTACAGCCGATTTGTCTGCACAATGACGGTGCAGGTAATGCCTGCCGCCAACAGCACGCCCTCCGGCACTTCATCGATATGAATCCGCACCGGCACCCGCTGGGCCAATCTCACCCAGTTGAAGGTCGGGTTCACATCCGCAATCAGCTCCCGGCTCTCGGGGTTATCGCGGTCATAAATACCCCGCGAGATGCTTTCCACATGCCCCTTGAGTGTCTCGCCGCTCATCAATTGCATATCGGCTTTATCGCCGACCTTCACATGGGGCAACTTGGTCTCTTCAAAGAAGCCATAAACCCAGAACGAATTCATATCCACCACGGCCATCTTGGCGTCGCCGATGCGCGCGTAGTCACCGCGATGCACGTTGAGGTTAGTGACATACCCGTCCACCGCCGCCAGCACTTGCGTGCGTTTCAGGTTGAGTTCGGCGGCTTCCAACTGGGCCAGTGCGTGCTGGTAATCCGCCTGGGCCGAGTCGGCGATGTTGCTGGCGTCGTCGCGGTTTTCCCTGGAGATCACCAGGGCATCGAGGTCGGCGCGGCGGTGGGCGTTGAGTTTGCGCATTTCCCAGGTGGCCTTGCGTGAAGCGACCAACGACTGCGCCTGTTTGACGGCGATGCGGTAGTGCTCGGGGTCGATCTGCATCAGCAGGTCGCCCTTTTTAACCAACTGGTTATCGCGCACCGGCACGTCGATCACAACGCCGGTGACGTCGGCCGCCACGTTGATGATGTCGGCGCGCACGCGGCCGTCGCGGGTCCAGGGGGTCTCCATGTAGTGCACCCACAATGTGCGGCCGATCCAGATCGCCAGGGCCAGTACGAGCAAGGTGGCGAGCAGGCTGAAAAACTTTTTCATCGGGGCATTCTCAACGGTAGACGCTCAGCGCCAGGGCGCCGAACAGGCAAACGAACAAACTCAGGCGCAGCAACGCCGGGTGCCAGAAAAAACGGTACAGGTCGAACCCGGCCAGGAAACGGTCCAGTGCCCAGGCCAGCACCGCGGCGATCAGGAACATCAGGGTCATGGTCGGCATGTACAGGCCGTGGAACGCGATTTCACGGGGCATGCGGGGCTCCTTTGAGGGCCGCCAACGGCGATTGCGGGTCGAGCAACGAGGTGCGGATAAAGTGCAGGTAGCTCTTCACCCGACGCAGGGCCGAGGTGTCGAAGTGCGGGGCGAAGGGTTCGTCGGTGGCCTGCACGCGGCTGATCGCATGGTCGACGGCGATCAGCCCACGCTCCAGATTGCTGGCGCTGGGTTGCAGGAACAGCCGCACCAATGAGCGGCCCATCACGCGGATCGCCTGGCGCCACGGCTGGGATTCGGCGTAGGCCGGATGCACCGGCAAAATCGCCTGTTCCTTGCGCAACTCGATGATCGCGTGGCCGACTTCCAGCACCACGAACATCCAGCGCAACAGGTCGCGCTGCACCTGCGGCTGGCCGACGGCGAGGCCGTAGGCCTCGTGCAGCAGGTCACGGGTACGGCTCTCGAAGCTCGACGTCAGGCCCTTGAGCTTGCCGCTGATCGCGTACACCACTTGCTCGCGCAGGTCCTGCTCCAGGCGGCGCCACAACCAGCGGCTGTTGGGCGGCAGGATGATCGCGCCGGCGGCTGCGCACACCAGCATGCCGAGGACCATGGCGATGTAGTCGTTGATAAAGGTGTAGGGGTTGTAGACCGTAAGGTTGTCCGGCACTGAACCGGTGCTGAAGAAGATCAACAGGCCCACGCCGACACCGGCGTATTGCGGGCGCGAAGCGAGGAAAGCACCGAGGATGATCACCGGCGCGAGCATTACGCATAGCAATGGGAAGCAGTCGATCAACGGAAACACGAAGAACATCTCGACAAAGCCCACCAGCGCACCGATCAAGGTGCCGCAGGCCATCTGGAACGCCATGCGCTTGGGGTTGGGCGTGGCGGCGGACAGGCCGACGGTGGCGGCGGCGATCAACGTCATGGTGGCGCCGCTGGGCCAGGCCGTGGCCACCCAGTAGCTGCCGAGCACGATCAGAATAAATGAGGCACGAATCCCCGAAGCGGCGCAGGCCAGCCAGTTGGTTTTCGGCGTGTAGGGCTCGTCCCAGTCTTCCCGCGCGTGGGAGTGATCGGCCAGGGAGGCGTGGGTTTGCGCGTAGTTGTGCAGGTCATCGACAAAGCGGTACAGCAACTCGTAGGCGGTATGAAAATCCAGTTGCTCGGCGTCGCTCGGGTTGCCCTGCTGGAATGCCGTGCGCAGGCTGCGCACCGTGGCGGGCAGGCCGTCCTTATAGACACTGAGCTGGCTGACCAACCGCGCGGCGTCGGGGCTGGTGAGCGCGCGACCGGAAAAACCGTCGAGCACTTCGGCCAGGTCTTGCAGGCCCGGTTTGATCGCGGCAACCACATGATCAGCCGCATCGCTGCGCAGCCGCTCCAGCAACTGGTGCAGGGCATTGAAGCGTGTGGTGATGCTCATGAATTCGCTGTTGAGGCGACTGAGCCGCCCGTTGCGCCGCCGCATGTGCGGGTCTTCGAACACAGTGATGCTGCGCAGCCCTTCCAGGCCCACGGCTTCGGCGATAAAGCGCACGTTGCTGGCCTCGAACCCTTCGCGCTGGCTGCGACCGCGCAGGCCGTCGGTGACGAACAACGCGAACACGCCGAAGCGCTGGTACAAGGCATTGCGCATGGCGGCGCTGGCGGTCTGCGGCAGAATCGCCGCGCTGACCAGCGTCGAGCAGATAATTCCCAGAGAGATTTCCAGCACACGCCACACCGCCGCCATGAACGCGCCGTCCGGATGGGCCAGGGCCGGCAAACCGACCATTGCGGCCGTATAGCCGGCCAGCACAAAACCATAGGCGCGAAAGTTGCGGTTACGCGTGGCGCCGGCCGTGCAAATGCCCACCCAGATCGCCAGCGCGCCAAGGAACAATTCGGTGTTCTGCGCGAACAAGGCGATCAGCAACACCATCACCGCCGAGCCCGCCAGGGTACCGAGGAAGCGATAAAAACTCTTGGCGAACACCTGGCCGCTTTGCGGCTGCATCACGATAAACACGGTGATCATTGCCGTGCGCGGTTGCGGCAGTTCCAGGCGCATGGCCAACCACAGGGTGAGAAACGCCGCGATCAGTACCTTGAAGATATACACCCAGGTCACGCCGTCGCTGCGTGCCCAGTCGAAAAAACCACGGCGCCACTCAAGGGCATACAGCCAGCGCAGCGGTGCAGGCAAGGGCGTCATCGCAACCTACTCAGTGATCGAACACGGCCAGCGCCGCCGGGGTTTTGCTCGGGAGGGTCCGGGCATCTTGGGGTACGTCCCTGCCGGCATCGAGGCCGCCGCCCAAGGCCGTCACCAGTTCGGCATGCACACTCAGGCGCGCCGCCTGTACCTGCTGTTCGATCTGTTGCTGGCGAAACAGCAGGGTCTGGGCGTTGAGCACATTCAGGTAATCGGTGAGGCCGCGCTGGTAAGCGACCGTCGCGATGTCATAGGTTTTCTGCGCCGAGGCCACCGACTGCGCGGCGAACAACGATTGCTTGTCCATCGATTCGCGGCGGATCAACTGGTCGCTGAGGCCCTTGAGTGCGTTGACCAGGGTCTGGTTGTATCGCGCCACGGCGAGGTCATAGCCCGCGCTGGCTGCACCCAGCTCGGCCCGCAGACGGTCGCCGTCGAAGATCGGCAAGGTGAGCGCCGGGCCGACGCTGTAGTTGAATTTCTTGCCGGCCAGAAATGCCAGCATGCCGCCGCCGGTGGCCATATAGCCGAGGCTGCCGACCAAGTCGACGTTGGGGTAGAACCCCGCATGAGCCACGTCGATTCCGCGCGCCTGGGCTGCGACTTGCCAGCGGGCGGCGACCACGTCCGGGCGCTGGCCGAGCAATTGCGCGGGCAAGGTCGATGGCAGTTTCAATGGCGCGGCCAGAGACAGACTCGGGCGTTGCAGCTGCGCGCCCTCCCCCGGTCCTTTGCCTGCCAATGCGGCCAACTGGTTACGGCTCAGGGCGATGGCTTCGTCGAGGGCGTCCAGTTGGCGGTGGGTTTCCGGCAACGGGCTTTCGGCCTGGCTCACGTCCAAATGCGTGCCGATGCCGGCATTCAGGCGTTTGTTGGCCAGGTCGAGGATCTGCTGTTGCTGGGCCAGGGTCGCCGCGACGATGTCGCGATTGGCGTAGTGCAACGACAGCTGGATATAGGCGCGCACGACGTTGTTCTGCAGTTCAAGCCGGGCCTGGCGCGCGTCGGCGACGCTCATGTGCGCCAGGTCCACGGCGCGCTCGCTGGCGTTGCTTTCGCGGCCCCACAGGTCGAGGGGGTAGCTCAGGCCCAACGACGAATTGTTGTCCCAGGTGTTGGCACCGCTCAATTCGCCGGGGCCGTAGAACTGATCCTCGGGCCAGTTGTGGCGCTTGAGGGTGGTGTCGCTGTTGATCTGCAACGACTCGGCCGACTCGGCAACCCCGGCCATGGCCCGCGCTTCGCGCACCCGCGCGGCGGCCATGGCCATGCTCGGGCTGTCACGGGTGGCCAGCTCGACCCAGCGGTCGAGTTGCGGGTCGCCGTAGGCTTGCCACCACCACTGGGCGGTGGGCCAATGGGCATCCTGGACGGCGCTCTGGATGGCTTCGTCGGTGGCCAGGGTATTGGCGTTGAGGGCCTGGCCCTGGGGGGCGATTCCTCCGGTTCCGATGCAGCCGCTGATAGCTAACGATAAAGCCCAAACACTGAGAGTCTTCAGCTCTCTGCTGATGCGACGCGGCACGGCAAGCGAATTCCTGAGGTGGTGATGCACGGTAGGTGGCGCAATTCTAGGCGGCAGCATGGGGCACGATAAGCAGGTATTCCTGTGATTCTTTGTTACCGTTCAGGCGATAATCCATTGGTAGGGATCACTGGTCGACGTAACTTTCTGTCACAATTTGCTATCTCCCCAGAGAACACTCCATGGACACCTTGCAAAACATGCGCGCCTTCAGTTGTGTGGCCGACGCCGGCAGCTTCACCGCCGCCGCCGCGCAACTGGACACCACCACGGCCAACGTCTCGCGCGCGGTCTCCAATCTGGAGGCCCATCTGCAAACCCGCTTGCTCAACCGCACCACCCGGCGCATTGCCCTCACCGAGGCGGGTAAACGCTACCTGTTGCGCTGTGAACAGATCCTCGCCTACGTCGAAGAAGCCGAAGCCGAGGCCAGCGACGCCCATGCGCGCCCCGCCGGGCAGTTGAAAGTGCACACCATGACCGGCATCGGCCAGCACTTCGTGATCGACGCCATCGCCCGCTACCGTCGCACTCACCCGGACGTAACCTTCGACCTGACCCTGGCCAACCGCGTGCCGGACCTGCTCGACGAGGGCTACGATGTGTCCATCGTGCTGGCCAGCGAGCTGCCGGATTCGGGCTTCGTCTCCCAGCGCCTGGGCATCACCTACAGCATCGCCTGTGCCTCGCCGGATTACGTCAAGGCCAAGGGCTGCGCGCACCGTCCCCATGACCTGCTTAACCATGCCTGCCTGCGCCTGGTCAGCCCTGTGGTGCAGTTGGACAAGTGGACCTTCAACGGCCCCGAAGGCCAGGAGAGTGTGGCGATCAACACCTCGCCCTTCCTGGTGAACTCGGCGGACGCGATGAAAACCGCAATCACCAGCGGCATGGGCGTCGGCCTGTTGCCGGTGTACGCGGCCATCGAAGGCCTGCGCAACGGCACGCTGGTGCGGGTGATGCCCAACTACCGCTCCCAGGAGCTGAACCTGTACGCCATCTACCCGTCGCGCCAGTACCTGGATGCGAAGATCAAAACGTGGGTGGAATACCTGCGCGGTTCGTTGCCGGAAATTCTGGCGGCGCATCAGGCGGAGTTGGTGGCGTATGAATTGAGCGGCAGTTTGGGTGGGGCGCGGTTGTCGAACTGACTGATGTCTACCAGACGATAGAGATCAAATGTGGGAGGGGCGGTGTCCTGACAATTGACGACAAGAATGTTAGCGTGCTTGGCATTCTTCCGTAGTCGATGAGCCCGCCTGCCATGAAAAAGACTGTCCTCGCCTTCAGCCGTATCACCCCGCCAATGATCGAACGCCTGCAACAGGATTTCGAGGTGATCGCGCCCAACCCCAAGCTGGGTGACATCAACGCGCAGTTCAACGAAGCCCTGCCCCACGTCCATGGCCTGATTGGCGTGGGCCGCAAGCTGGGCCGGACGCAACTCGAAGGCGCGAGCAAACTGGAGGTGGTGTCCAGCGTATCGGTGGGCTACGACAACTACGACGTGCCGTACTTCAACGAGCGCGGGATCATGCTCACCAACACCCCGGATGTGCTCACCGAAAGCACCGCCGACCTGGCCTTTGCCCTGCTGATGAGCAGCGCGCGCCGGGTGGCGGAGTTGGACGCCTGGACCAAGGCCGGCCAGTGGAAAGCCAGTGTCGGCGCGCCGTTGTTTGGCAGCGATGTGCATGGCAAGACCCTGGGCATCGTCGGCCTGGGCAATATTGGCGCGGCCGTGGCCCGTCGTGGCCGCCTGGGCTTCAACATGCCGATCCTGTACAGCGGCAACAGCCGCAAGGTCGAGCTTGAGCAGGAACTGGGCGCGCAGTTTCGCAGCCTGGAGCAGTTGCTGGCCGAGGCGGATTTCGTCTGCCTGGTGGTGCCTTTGAGTGACAAGACTCGTCACCTGATCAGCACCCATGAGTTGGCGCTGATGAAGTCCAGCGCGATCCTGATCAACATCTCCCGCGGCCCGGTGGTAGACGAACCGGCGCTGATCCAGGCCCTGCAAAACCAGACCATTCGTGGCGCCGGGCTGGACGTGTACGAGCAGGAGCCATTGGCCGAGTCGCCGCTGTTCCAACTGAGCAATGCCGTGACCCTGCCGCATATCGGCTCGGCGACCCACGAAACCCGTGAAGCCATGGCCAACCGCGCCCTGGACAACCTGCGCAGCGCCCTGCTGGGCCAACGCCCGCAGGACCTGGTGAATCCGCAGGTGTGGAAGGGCTGATACAGACTCAATGTCGGAGGGGCTGGCCCAGTCCGACACAAAATCCGGTTAAAGCCTGGCTCTCCCAAGTCGATAACCTTCCATAGAAGATCGTCATCCCTGATCCACAGAAGGTTCTTATGCCCACCACTAAAGCCCGCGCAGACTCACTCTCGCTTCTGCTCTTTACCTTGCGCAGCGGCAAGCTGATGGCCATCAACCTGCTGAAAGTCAGCGAAATCATTCCCTGCCCGCCGCTGACCAAGCTGCCGGAGTCACACCCCCACGTCAAAGGTATCGCCACCTTGCGCGGTAACTCGTTGGCGGTAATCGACCTGAGCCGCGCCCTGGGGGAAATGCCCCTGGAAGACCCGGACGGCGGTTGCCTGATCGTCACCGACGTGAGCCGTTCCAAGCAGGGCCTGCATGTGCAGGCGGTGAGCAAGATCGTGCACTGCCTGACCACCGATATCCGCCCGCCGCCCTACGGCTCCGGCGGCAACCGCGCGTTCATCACCGGGGTGACCCAGGTCGAAGGCGGGCTGGTGCAGGTGCTGGATATCGAAAAGGTCATCCATGGCATTGCACCGGCACCGATTGAAGTGGCGCCGACCGACCTGACCATGGAAGAAGCGGAAGTCTTGGGCCACGCGCGGATTCTGGTGGTAGACGACAGCCAGGTCGCCCTGCAGCAATCGGTGCATACCTTGCGCAACCTCGGCCTGACGTGCCATACCGCGCGCAGTGCCAAGGAAGCCATCGACGTGCTGCTGGAGCTGCAAGGCACGGCTGAGGAAATCAACGTGGTGGTGTCGGACATCGAGATGTCAGAGATGGACGGTTACGCCCTCACCCGCACCTTGCGAGAAACCCCGGATTTCCAACATCTCTATGTGCTGTTGCACACCTCCCTGGACAGCGCGATGAACAGCGAAAAAGCGCGCCTGGCCGGGGCCAACTCGGTGCTGACCAAATTCTCCTCGCCGGAATTGACCAAGTGCCTGGTGATCGCCGCCCAAAGCGTCGCGCAACAAAGGCGGTAAGGGTTGGCCGAGTATTACCAGCTGCTGCGCCGTCACCTTACCGGCAGCCTGCCTGCGCCACAGTGGCCGGCCAATACCCGGCTGGATCATTATCGCGACGACCTCGCGCCAGCGATTCATGCCGTGTTGCGCATGACCCAGGAGCAGGGTGGCGGCCGGGTGCCCAGCCTGCAAACCTGGCAGCGACAGTTCACCACCGATGCCGAGTTCGACCCCAGGCTATGCCTGGTGGCCAGCAACGACGAGGGCATCCTTGGCGTGGCGCAGTGCTGGACCAGCGCGTTTATCAAGAACCTGTCCGTGCACCCCTGTGCCCAAGGCCAGGGGCTGGGCCGGGCCTTGTTGCTGCATTGCTTCCAGGTGTTCAAGCAACGCGGCGAACCCTACGTGGATCTCAAGGTGCTGGAAAGCAACCTGCGCGCCCGGCATCTGTACGAAAGCGCAGGCATGGTGTTTGTGCTGCGCGATGTCGTCGCCGAGGACTGACGGACGCTGGCGCATAACTTGCTTCCAACAGAGGCGCAAGGGTGCAAAGAGGTGAAAACCCGTCGCCCATGCTGCATGCCCTCTGACCTAGCCTGGTGACAGATCTGCCCATGAACACCCACTTTTCCTGCGTCGGTTGCGGCAAATGCTGCAGCGACCACCATGTGCCCCTGACCCTCGACGAAGCCCGTATGTGGGCGGCGGACGGCGGTAATGTCATCGTGCTGGTGGAGGGGTTCCTGGGCAATGGCCTGGGTCTGCCGGTGCAACAGCGCGAGCACGCCGAACGCCGTTCGGTGGTGGTGCCCAGTGGCGGCGCCGAGGCCTTCGTGGCGATCACCTTTGCCGCGTACAACGCCGGTCGCTGCCGGAATCTTGACGAAGACAACCTGTGCCGCATCTATGAGCGCCGCCCGCTGGTGTGCCGGATCTACCCGATGGAGATCAACCCGCATATTCCATTGACCCCCGCCGCCAAGGATTGCCCACCCGAGTCCTGGGAACAGGGCCCGGCATTGATCGTCGGTGGCGAGTTGGTGGACCTGGAACTGACGGAGCTGATCCGCCGCTCGCGCCAGGCCGACCGGGATGACGTGCAGACCAAAGAAGCGGTGTGCGCCTTGCTGGGTATTCGCACCACCGCACTCAAGGGTGACGGGTTTACCGCGTACCTGCCGGATATGGGTGCGTTTGCCCAGGCGATTGAACTGGCGGTTGAGCGGCCGTCCATGGCCAGCGAGTGGGTGTTTCATGTGTCGGGCATGGACATCGCCGAACAGTTGCTGGACGCAGGGGCGCAGATTGCCACCGAGGTGCCGGCCAACTATGAGTTTATCCCGTTGCGGGTAGCGTAAGCCGAAATCAGCCGCCTGTGGGTTCGGTCCAATCCATTCTCAATAGCTGGCCAGGCACTCGATTTCGACACGAGCGTCAAGCGCCAGCCCTGCCGCTGCGAACGTGGTTCGGGCGGGCGGATGATCGATGGAAAAGTAGCGGGCATACACCTTGTTCATGGCGGCAAACTCTTTGATATCGGCAAGGATGACGGTGCATTTGACGACGCGCTCCATCGACAACCCGTTTTCCCGGAGGATCGTTTGCATGTTTTCCAATGCCCTGGCTGTCTCGGCCTCTACTCCGCCAGGTACGCGCTTGCGGTTTTCATCCAGCCCAAGCAGGCCGGACAAGTAAAGAAAAGACCCCGCCCGCACGGTCCGCGAAACAGGAAAGCCCGGCGCGGCGGGTGAAAAGCGCAGGGGACTTCGCTCGGTACTCTGCGCGTCTGAGGCCGCGACCGGATAGCCCTGGATGATGGCATCGAAACGACCCGCGTCAAGCGCCGCCAGATTGGTCGCGCTGTCCTGCTCAACCCACTCGCAGCGCACCTTGGGCTCGGTGCACAGCGCATTGCCCGACTCTATATTCCGCCCCACCCGTTCGCCTTGGACGTTACGGCTTTCGAAGGGCGGCACCCGCGATTCCACGCCAGAGTGTATGACATTCCATGGCGTTTGCCGCGCGTAGGCAGGAGCCCACAGCACACCGGTCAGGGTGCATAAAACCAGCGCCAACATCAGTCGGTTCAGGGTCATGATTCAGTCCTTGCAAAGAGTGGGAAGGTGTCCAGGCATCGATCATCGACCGCCCGAATACCGCAAACTCTTTAGCAGGCCTATGCACCCTATTGAATCGAGCCGCTTCCTCTAATGTTGTGGGAAACAGCCTAAACAGCGGACTGCATTAACCTCACAGCGGCCATCAAGGCGTCGTGATGCCTGCATCCAAGTGGTAAGGCTGGATAATTCGTTGGTACTCACCGTTCTTCTTAAGCGCCTCAAGCGCACGGTTGAGTGCGTTACGCAAGGCGGTATCGGGCCTGCGCACTGCAATCGCCACACCATCGCCCAACAGCGCCGCCGTGACAGGATCGCCCACAAAATCGAAATCCTGGCCGGCCTCGGTGTCGAGCAGGGCTTGTCGAATTTCCACGGTGCCCTGCAAGGTTGCATCGATCTCGCCGGCGACCAGGCTGCGGACCAGATCGTCATTGAGCCAGAAGCTCTTGACGATGACGCCCCTGGGCGCCCACTTCGAGTGGGCAAAGGCTTCGCGATTGCTGCCCAGCAAGACACCGACCCGCTTGCCCTTGAGCGACTTTGCGCTGGGCAACAGGCCGGATCGGCGGCGAGCCACCAGGCGCGTGGTGAAGGGGTAGAGGTTATCGGTGAAGCTTGCCCAACGTCGCCGTTCGGACGTGGGCGCCATGCCCATGATCGCGTCGAACCGGCGGGCTTCAAGGGCGCGAAAATCTTCGACCTGCACCTGGTCGACCCAGGTGCAACGCCTATTCAGTTGCGCACACAGGGCGTTACCCAACTCGATGTTCAAGCCAACCAACTGCCCTTGCGGGTTGCGGCTCTGGAAGGGCGGGAAAAGCGCTGCGACGCCAAAACGGATATCACCCTGGGGGTGTTCATCCGCCGCAACAGTGCCAACCGAGAGCAAGAGGGCAAGCGCTACACCGATGTGTATCAGGGCCACAGGAAACGTCCTTTTCCGCAGAGACAAGCTTCACCACGCCCTACCCGGCAATCAGCAGGACAGAGCAGCAACGCAGCAAGCTTTCAAGAAACGGTCGTCCGCATACAATAAGAAGATTCAGCAGATGCTGTAGGCAACAGTCGACACAGACTTCGCCTTATTAATCTCAGCGTTTACCCATCGAACGACGTGTACCGGGTGGCGGCATGCCCGGCGACTGGGTGTGGCCGTTCTTCGCGCCGTTTTTGTACCAAGGCTGCCCCGCCCCCTTGGCGCTGGCCAACTCACCTGGTTTGAACGGAAACTTAAACGCTGGGATTTCGGCTTTTTCAACGCCGTCAGGGCTGGCCGGATCGACGATGTCGGTCGCTTCAACAGGGGGGTGTGTCGGGGAAGTCATAGGGGCTCCGGTGCAGCTATTTGTGTGAAAGCGCGAGTATAGCGAGGCCGGGGCGGCAAGCGGTAAGCTTCAAGCGGCAAGTTACGAGCGCTAGCTGTCCGCTCTGTCAGTTTGGCGTCACGCTCCTGACCGAATCACAGCGCTATAAAGCTTCTCTCCAATCTCCAACTTGCAGCTTGCAGCTTGAAACCTGCAACTGCGCCTCTGGCGCCTATCTATGCATATTCAACGCAAAACCGTCCTGATAGTGGGGGCCATCGTGGTGCTGGCGGTTGCGGCCTGGGCGCTGACCCGACTGCCCAAGGCCAGGCTGGCGGCGCCCGCCGCGATCCCGGTGCGGGTGGTGAGCGTGGCGCAGCAGGACGTTCCACGCTTTGTCAGCGGCATCGGCACGGTGTTGTCGCTGCACAGTGTGGTGATTCGTCCGCAGGTCGACGGCATCCTTACCCAGGTGCTGGTCAAGGAAGGCCAATTGGTCAAGGCCGGAGACCTGCTGGCCAGCATCGATGACCGTTCGATTCGCGCCAGCCTTGATCAGGCCAAGGCGCAACTGGGCGAGAGCCAGGCGCAATTGCAAGTGGCGCTGGTCAACCTCAAGCGCTACAAGCAATTGAGCGTCGACGACGGCGTGTCCAAGCAGACCTACGATCAACAACAAGCCTTGGTCAACCAGCTCAAGGCCACCGCCCAGGGCAACCAGGCCGCCATCGATGCGGCCAAGGTGCAACTGTCCTACACACAAATTCGCTCACCGGTCAGTGGCCGCGTCGGTATCCGCAACGTGGATGAAGGCAACTTCCTGCGCACCAGCGATGCCCAGGGTTTGTTCTCCGTGACCCAGATCGACCCGATCGCCGTCGAATTCTCGCTGCCGCAACAGATGCTGCCGACCCTGCAAGGCCTGATCGCCGCGCCCACACGGGCCAGTGTCGACGCGTACCTGGGCGCCGACACCGACGGCCAGACCGGCGACCTGCTGGGCGAAGGCCACTTGAGCCTGATCGACAACCAGATCAGCTCCACCACCGGCACCCTGCGCGCCAAGGCCGAGTTCAACAATGCTGCGCAACGCCTGTGGCCGGGCCAACTGGTGACCATCAAGATCCAGACCGCCCTCGACAAGAATGCCTTGGTGGTGCCGCCGACGGTGGTACAACGCGGCCTGGATTCGCACTTTGTGTACCGGGTCAACGCTGACAAGGTCGCGGTGGTACCCGTGCAGGTGACCTATCAGGACAGCGATGTGAACATCATCAAGGGCGTACAGGCCGGGGATGTCCTGGTCAGCGATGGCCAGTCGCGGCTCAAGGCCGGTGCGCAGGTGGAGGTGCTCAAGGAACCGCCGCAGGTGATCCAGACCGTCGACGCCAAGGTGCAGCCGTGAGCCGCTCGCCGTCGGCCTGGTGCGTCGATCACCCGGTCGCCACCCTGTTGCTGACCTTTGCCCTGGTACTGCTCGGGACGATCGCCTTCCCGCGCTTGGCCATCGCGCCACTTCCAGAGGCGGAATTTCCCACCATCCAGGTCACCGCCACGCTGCCCGGCGCCAGCCCCGACACCATGGCGTCCTCAGTGGCAACGCCCTTGGAGGTGCAATTCAGCGCTATCCCCGGCATGACCCAAATGACCTCCAGCAGCGCCTTGGGCTCCAGCCAGTTGACCCTGCAATTCACCCTAAACAAGAGCATCGACACCGCCGCCCAGGAAGTACAGGCGGCAATCAATACGGCGTCCGGCAAACTGCCCAGCGACATGCCGAGCCTGCCGACCTGGAAGAAGGTCAACCCGGCGGACAGCCCGGTGCTGATCCTCAGCGTCAGTTCCGACAGCATGCCCAGCACCGAGCTGAGCGACTACGTGGAAACACTGCTGGCCCGACAGATCAGCCAGATCGACGGCGTAGGCCAGATCAACATCACCGGTCAGCAGCGCCCGGCCATCCGTGTGCAAGCCTCACCCGACAAACTCGCCGCCATCGGCCTGACCCTCGCCGATCTGCGCCTGAGCATCCAGCAATCGAGCCTCAACCTGGCCAAGGGCGCGATCTATGGTGAGAACAGCGTGTCAACCCTGTCGACCAACGACCAGCTGTTTAAAGCGCAGGACTACGCGCAACTGATCGTGTCCTATAAAAATGGCGCGCCGGTTCAACTGCGCGACATCGCCAAAGTCATCAATGGCTCGGAAAACGCCTACGTACAGGCCTGGTCCGGCGATACGCCGGGGGTCAACCTGGTGATTTCGCGCCAGCCCGGCGCCAACATCGTCGAGACGGTCGACCGTATTCAAGCTGAGCTTCCACGCTTGCAAGCCATGCTGCCGGCCTCGGTGCAGGTCAGCGTATTGACCGACCGCACCAAGACTATCCGAGCCTCATTGCATGAGGTGGAAGTCACCTTGCTGATCGCGATTTTGCTGGTGGTGGCGGTGATGGCGCTGTTCCTGCGCCAGCTGTCGGCGACGCTGATTGTGTCCAGCGTGCTCGGTGTGTCGCTGGTAGCCAGTTTTGCACTGATGTACGTGATGGGTTTCAGCCTGAACAACCTGACCCTGGTAGCGATCGTGATCGCCGTCGGCTTTGTAGTGGACGACGCCATCGTGGTGGTGGAGAACATCCACCGGCATCTGGAGGCGGGGCTCGACAAACGCGAAGCGGCGATCAAGGGTGCCGGCGAGATTGGTTTTACCGTGGTGTCCATCAGCTTCTCGCTGGTGGCGGCGTTTATCCCGCTGCTGTTCATGGGCGGCGTGGTCGGGCGTTTGTTCAAGGAATTTGCGCTGACGGCGACCTCGACCATCCTGATTTCGGTAGTGGTGTCCCTGACCCTGGCGCCGACACTGGCCGCGCTGTTCATGCGTGCGCCGAGCCATCGCGCCCACGACAAACCCGGCTTCAGCGAACGCCTGCTGGCCGGTTACGCACGCAACCTGCGCCGCGCGCTGGCCCATCAACGCTCCATGGCCGCCATCTTCATCGTGACGTTGGCCCTGGCCGTGGTCGGCTACGTGTTTATTCCCAAGGGATTCTTTCCGGTGCAAGACACCGGCTTCGTGCTCGGCACCAGCGAAGCGGCGGCCGACGTGTCGTACCCGGACATGGTCGCCAAGCACAAGGCCCTGGCCGAGATCATCAAGGACGACCCGGCGGTGCAGGCGTTTTCCCATTCGGTGGGGGTGACCGGCAGCAACCAGACCATCGCCAACGGCCGCTTCTGGATCGCCTTGAAAGACCGCGGTGATCGCGATGTGTCCGCCAGCCAGTTTATCGACCGCATCCGCCCGAAACTGGCGAAGGTACCCGGCATCGTGCTGTATCTGCGTGCGGGCCAGGACATCAACCTCAGCTCCGGCCCCAGCCGTGCGCAGTACCAGTACGTACTCAAGAGCAACGACGGCCCGACGCTCAATACCTGGACCCAGCGCCTTACCGAAAAACTGCGCGCCAACCCGGCGTTTCGCGACCTGTCCAACGACCTGCAACTGGGGGGCAGCATCACCCACATCAGCATCGACCGGCAGGCCGCCGCGCGCTTCGGCCTGACCGCCACCGATGTCGACCAGGCCCTGTACGACGCCTTCGGCCAACGCCAGATCAACGAGTTCCAGACCGAGATCAACCAGTACCAGGTGGTACTGGAGCTGGACACCCAACAACGCGGCAAGGTCGAGAGCCTGAACTACTTCTACCTGCGCTCACCGCTCACCAACGAGATGGTGCCGCTGTCGGCCCTGGCCAAGGTCGACCCGCCCACCGTGGGGCCGTTGTCCATCAGCCACGATGGCATGTTCCCGGCCGCCAACCTGTCGTTCAACCTGGCCCCCGGCGTGGCGTTGGGCGATGCGGTGATCATGCTCAACCAGGCCAAGAACGACATCGGCATGCCGTCCACCCTTATCGGCAATTTCCAGGGCGCGGCCCAGGCGTTCCAGAGCTCGTTGTCCAGCCAGCCGTGGCTGATCCTCGCGGCGTTGGTGGCGGTCTACATCATCCTGGGGGTGTTGTACGAGAGCTTCGTGCACCCGTTGACGATCATTTCCACCTTGCCCTCGGCGGGTTTGGGCGCACTGATCATGCTGTGGCTGATGGGCCAGGATTTTTCGATCATGGCGCTGATCGGCCTGGTGCTGCTGATCGGCATCGTCAAGAAGAACGGCATCCTGATGATCGACTTTGCCCTGGAGGCACAACGTGTTCGCGGATTGGCGCCGGAAGAAGCGATCTACGAAGCCTGCGTGACGCGGTTCCGGCCGATCATCATGACCACCCTCGCCGCCCTGCTCGGCGCCGTGCCGCTGATGCTCGGCAGTGGCCCCGGCGCGGAGCTGCGCCAGCCGCTGGGTATCGCGGTGGTGGGCGGCTTGCTGGTGAGCCAGGCACTGACGCTGTTCACCACGCCGGTCATATACTTGTACCTCGAGCGTTTTTTCCACCGGGCCACACCCACGCCTGCGTTGGCGACCACAGATTGAGGCGGTGTCATGCGCATCCTGATTGTTGAAGATGAAGAGAAAACCGCGGACTACCTGCATCGCGGCCTGACGGAACAGGGCTACACCGTCGACGTGGCACGCGAAGGCGTCGAGGGGCTGCACCTGGCGCTGGAAAACGATTATGCGGTGATCGTGCTGGATGTGATGCTGCCCGGCCTCGACGGCTTTGGCGTGCTGCGCGCCTTGCGTGCGCGCAAGCAGACGCCGGTGATCATGCTCACCGCTCGCGAACGTGTGGAAGACCGCATCCGCGGCCTGCGCGAAGGCGCCGACGATTATCTGGGCAAGCCGTTTTCGTTCCTGGAACTGGTGGCGCGCCTGCAAGCCCTCACGCGCCGCAGCGGCGGGCATGAGCCGGTGCAAGTCACGGTGGCCGACCTGTGGATCGACCTGATCAGCCGCAAGGCCAGCCGCAATGGCGTGCGCCTGGACCTGACGGCCAAGGAGTTCTCGCTGCTCAGCGTATTGGCGCGGCGCCAGGGTGAAATCCTGTCGAAGACGGCGATTGCGGAGATGGTCTGGGACATCAATTTCGACAGCGACGCCAATGTGGTCGAGGTGGCGATCAAACGCCTGCGCGCCAAGCTGGACGGCCCGTTCGAACACAAACTGCTGCACACCATTCGTGGCATGGGCTATGTGCTGGAGAACCGTAGTGTCGGCTAATTCCATCGCCCTGCGCCTGAGCGGCATGTTCACCCTGGTGGCGCTGCTGATCTTTGTGTTGATCGGCGGCGTACTCTATCAGCAGGTAGACCGTGGCCTGGGCCTGTTGCCGGGGGCGGAGTTGGACGCGCGCTACAGTGTGCTGGAGTCTTCGGTGAATCGCTTTGGTACACCGGACCATTGGGTGAAGATCAAGGCCAAGCTCAAGCTGTTGGGCGAGGAAGACAAGCGCATCCGCTTCTGGGTAGTCAGCAGCGACCCGAACTACGAATACGGTGAGCCGGACGCGCAGATCCGTGCCTTTGCCCAGGGTCCCACGGGTAAACGCGACTTGCGCCTGCCCGGTCACGCTGACCCGTTCAAGGTGCTGGTGAGCCAGTTTCCGGCCAAGGAGCAACGCCCGCCGCTGCGCTTCATGATTGCCATCGACACCGAGAATTTCCGGGCGACCCAGCACCATCTGCTGATGGCGCTGGTCAGCCTGGCGTTGGTTGGCGTGGTGCTGGCGGCACTGCTGGGTTTCTGGGTCTCGCGCCTGGGCCTCAAGCCGCTGGAAAAGCTCTCCGAGGAAGCGCAAAAACTTGCCCCGCCCAAACTCTCCGGGCGCCTGCAACTGTCGCCGCTGCCGCCAGAGCTCAAGCAATTCGTCAACTCGTTCAATGCCACTCTCGACCGCGTTGAGCAGGCCTATTCGCGTCTTGAATCCTTCAATGCCGACGTCGCCCATGAGCTGCGCTCGCCGCTGACCAACCTGATCGGCCAGACCCAAGTGGCCCTGACCCGTGGGCGGTCCGCCGAACACTACCTGGAAGTGCTGGAATCCAACCTGGAAGAGCTGGAACGCCTGCGCTCGATCATCAACGACATGTTGTTCCTCGCCAGCGCCGACCAGGGCAGCAAGGCCACCAAGTTGAGCGAAAGCTCGCTGGCCGATGAAGTGGCGACCACCCTCGACTACCTGGACTTTATCCTGGAAGACGCTCAGGTCCAGGTGCAGGTCCACGGCGATGCCCAGGTGCAGATCGAAAAAGCCCACCTGCGCCGCGCGCTGATCAACCTGCTGAGCAATGCCGTGCAGCACACGGCGCCGGGGCAGGTGATCGAAGTCAACATTCAGGTGCTGGAACACCAGGTGGCGATCGACGTAACCAACCCTGGCGAGGCGATTGCCAGCGAGCACCTGCCACGGCTGTTTGAGCGTTTCTATCGGGTGGATGCGTCGCGCAGCAACAGCGGGGCCAATCATGGGTTGGGGCTGGCGATCGTCAAGGCAGTGGCGTTGATGCATGGTGGCGATGTGTTCGTGCGCAGTGACAGCCGCGGCAATACCTTTGGCATCACCCTGCCCTTGTAGTCGCTTCGGTCAAGTGTGGAAGCCGAAGTTCAGGCTGTTGCGAATCGCTATCATCCACTATCCGTTTGAGGTGTTCCAAGGCACTGATCTTTCTTTTTAACCCACTATTTAAATTTCAGCGCGTAGAACTAAACTGCCAGCATTCACACCGCTGAAGTCCGCCTGATGAGTCAACGCCGTCGTCGTACCCCGTCTGCACACCCCGAGCTGCTACTGATGTTCGGCAGTGGCCTGACCGTTGTCCTGATCGTGATCATTGTCGCGGCATTGTTGATTCGCGAACACGCCAGCACCCTGCAGGCGGCCACGCGCTCGACGGGCAACATTGCCCAGTTGATCAATGCCGACGTGCTGCGCAACGTTGAGCTGTACGATCTGGCCCTCAAAGGGCTGATCGCGGCCAGACAACGCGAAGACCTGTCCCAGGTCACACCGACTATCCAGCATCTGGTGCAGTTCGACTTATCCACCGCCGCGCCATTCAAAGGCGAAGTGCTGATGCTGGACGCCGGTGGCAATGTCATCGCCGACTCATCGACCCTCAAGCCCACGCCGCGCAACTTTGCCGACCGTGATTATTTCAAGGCGCATGTCAGCGATCCCGAGTCGGGCTTGTTTATCAGTCGGCCATTTAAAGTCCACTGCGAGTGCGATCAGATATGGCGCATGGCATTCAGCCGACGCGTCTCAGGCCCCAACGGCGAGTTCGTCGGCGTGGCGGTGGCGACCATGCGCCTGGCGTATTTCGACCAGCTGTTCAGCACCCTCACAATCGGCAACAGCAGCAGCGTCAACCTGCTCAACAACCGGGGCATCCTGCTCGCCCAACAGCCGCTGCTCGAACGCGACATGATCGACAAGGACTTGAGCGAGCGACCGAACTTCAAGCGCATCCTGCGTGAAGGGATGGGCAGCTTTCAGGCCATCTCCGCCATCAGCGGCAAGGAACGCTTGTATACCTTCACCAACGTCGGAGAGCTGCCGCTGATTGTGGTGGTGGCGTTGTCCAGCGACGATGTCTTCGCCCCTTGGAGACGTGCGGCGATGCTGACCAGCGGCGCTACCGGCATCCTGTGTATTGGCCTGCTATGGCTCACTTGGATGTTACGTCGCGAGCTGCGGCGCCGCTTTCGCGCCGAACAGGTGCTGTCGGAACTGGCAGCCACCGACGCCCTGACCGGCCTGGCCAACCGACGCATCCTCGATGAGCGCCTGCGTCTGGAATGGGACCGTGCCCAACGCTCGACGGAGCCACTGACGCTGCTGATGATCGATGTGGACCACTTCAAGGCGTTCAACGATCGCCATGGTCATCAAGGCGGTGACGAGGCATTGCGCACCGTCGCCCAGGTGATCGGCAGCAACATCCGCCGCCCCGCCGACCTGGCGGCGCGGTACGGCGGGGAAGAGTTCGCGGTGGTGCTGCCGCATACCGATACCAAGGGTGCCCTGGTCATCGCCGAACATATCCGCAGCAGCGTCGAGCGTCTGCCACGGGTAGCCGGGGATGAACGGCCGATCACCGTCAGCGTTGGCTTGAGCACGTGGCACAAACGCAGCCGCCTGTCGCTGGAAGCATTGCTGTTGAGCGCGGACCAGGCGCTGTATGAGGCCAAGCGTGCAGGGCGTAACCGGATAGTGAATGCCATCCAGCCGTAGCAGATGCGCCGCGAAAGGGGCGTAATCGTTCACGATAAGCACGACTTTGCGGATAAAAAAAGGCCACCCGAAGGCAGCCTTTAAAAACTAAAGAAAGAGAGTTGTGACTTACACCGCCGCAACGGGACGCATGTAAGAGATCGGTGCGGTGCTGGCATCTTCGAAGGTCACGACTTCCCAAGCGTCTGTCTGCTCAATCAACTTGCGCAACAGCTGGTTGTTAAGGGCGTGGCCCGACTTGAAGCCTTTGAACTCGCCTATCAGGCTATTGCCCAGCAGGTAGAGGTCACCGATTGCATCGAGGATCTTGTGCTTCACGAATTCGTCTTCATAGCGAAGGCCGTCTTCGTTCAGTACACCATCCGCGTCGACCACAATGGCATTTTCAACGCTGCCGCCGAGTGCGAGGTTGTGCTTGCGCAGGTACTCGATGTCACTCATGAAACCAAAGGTACGGGCGCGGCTGACTTCTTTTACGAACGAAGTGCTGGAAAAATCCACGCTTGCACTTTGGGTGCGGTCACGGAATACCGGGTGATCGAAATCGATCTCAAAGCTCACTTTAAAACCTTCGAACGGGACGAAGGTGGCGCGCTTGTCGCCGTCTTCTACTGTCACTTCCCGCAGAATGCGAATGAACTTCTTGGCTGCGTCCTGTTCTTCCAGGCCGGCAGATTGAATCAGGAATACGAAGGGTCCAGCGCTGCCATCCATGATAGGGACTTCGGACGCGGAGAGCTCGACGTAGGCGTTATCGATGCCCAAACCGGCCATGGCCGAGAGCAAGTGCTCCACCGTGTCCACCTTGACGTCACCGTTGACCAATGTGGTCGACATAGTGGTTTCGCCAACGTTTTCCGCGCGAGCAGGAATCTGCACCACAGGGTCAAGGTCGGCACGCACAAACACGATGCCGGTGTCGACAGGTGCAGGCTTGAGGGTCAGGTAGACCTTTTCCCCGGAGTGCAGACCTACACCTGTGGCACGAATAATATTCTTCAGGGTGCGTTGTTTAATCATGGC
Source organism: Pseudomonas lactucae (assembly GCF_036688725.1). NCBI lineage: Bacteria > Pseudomonadati > Pseudomonadota > Gammaproteobacteria > Pseudomonadales > Pseudomonadaceae > Pseudomonas > Pseudomonas lactucae. Next base: position 125,092 of record NZ_JAQQPT010000005.1, read on the forward strand.
TTGGACCGCTTCAGCGCAAATTGCGAACTGGTATCAACAAAGGCTGGCGATAATAGCAGACCAGACCTTTGCTGAACACCAATCACCTTCATAGCCCTGATACATTCCATCAATCGGCCTGACGACGCAGGAATGCCGGGATGTCCAGGTAGTCCAGATCGTCTTGCGGATTCGGGCTACGGGACGCCGCAGCACCGGCCTGAGCCTGATTGCGCATCACGGTCGGACGGTCCAGGTCACGGTAGTTGACCGACGGCAGTTCCTGGCGCGCAGGCGCTGGAGCGGCAGCCGCTTGGCTCGCCTGGCTGCCGTGCAGCGTATTGTCGATGACCTTCACAGGCTTCTCGATTTTTGCGCCCAGGCCGGTGGCAACCACGGTCACGTGCAGCTCGTCGCGCATGTCCGGATCGATCACGGTACCGACTTTGACCATGGCGTGCTCGGAAGCGAAGGCTTCGATGATGCTACCCACGTCGGAGTACTCACCCAGGGACAGGTCGGGACCGGCGGTGATGTTCACCAGGATGCCGCGTGCGCCTTGCAGGTTCACGTCTTCGAGCAACGGGTTGCGGATGGCCGCTTCGGTGGCTTCGCGTGCACGGTTCGGACCGCTGGCGCAGCCGGTGCCCATCATCGCCATACCCATTTCGCTCATCACGGTACGTACGTCGGCAAAGTCGACGTTGATCATGCCCGGACGCTTGATGATGTCGGAGATACCGCGAACGGCACCGGCCAGTACATCGTCAGCCTTGGCGAACGCGGACAGCAGGCTCGCGTCCTTGCCCAGGATGGTCAGCAGCTTCTCGTTGGGGATGGTGATCAACGAGTCGACGCTTTCAGACAGCAGACGGATACCTTCGTCGGCGATCTGCATGCGCTTGCGGCCTTCGAACGGGAACGGACGGGTCACGACCGCAACCGTCAGAATGCCCATTTCCTTGGCCACTTCGGCAATGATCGGCGCAGCACCGGTACCGGTACCGCCGCCCATGCCGGTGGTGATGAACACCATGTTGGTGCCCTGCAGCACTTCGGCAATACGCTCGCGATCTTCCAGGGCGGCTTGACGGCCGACTTCCGGATTGGCGCCAGCGCCAAGGCCCTTGGTCACCGCGGTGCCCAATTGCAGGATGGTTCGTGCGCCGATGCTTTTCAGCGCCTGAGCATCAGTGTTGGCGCAGATGAATTCAACGCCTTCAATGTTGCTCTTGACCATATGGTTGACAGCGTTGCCGCCGCCACCGCCGACACCGATCACTTTGATGACCGGGCTGGCGGGGATGTTGTCTACGAGTTCGAACATGTTCCCTCTCCTTTCGTTTTCTCTAGTTTTTTCGCCTACTGCTTCTTTCGGTGTTGCGGTGTCGCGGTAAATCTTTAGAAATTGCCTTTTACCCAAGCCTGCAACCGCTCGAACAATGGCGCTTTGGCCTCATCGTCGCTGCGGTAGCTGTCACGGTGGCTCGGGCTCGACAGGGAAATGCCGTCGGTCTGCTTTTGCAGGCCGTACAACAGCAAGCCCACGCCGGTGGAATAAATCGGGTTGCGCACCACATCGCCCAACCCCTTGACGCCATGAGGCACGCCCAGGCGCACCGGCATGTGGAAGATTTCCTCGGCCAGTTCGACCGCGCCTTCCATCTTCGAGGTGCCACCGGTCAGCACGATGCCGGCCGGGATCAAATCTTCGTAACCGCTGCGACGCAGTTCAGCCTGGATCAGGGTGAACAGCTCGTCGTAGCGCGGCTCGACCACTTCGGCCAGGGCCTGGCGCGACAGTTCGCGCGGTGGCCGGTCGCCCACGCTCGGCACTTTGATGGTTTCACCGGCACCGGCCAGCTTGGCCAGGGCGCAGGCGTAGCGGATCTTGATTTCTTCGGCGTACTGGGTCGGTGTGCGCAACGCCATGGCGATGTCGTTGGTCACCTGGTCGCCGGCAATCGGGATCACGGCGGTGTGACGGATCGCACCTTCGGTGAAGATCGCGATGTCGGTGGTGCCGCCGCCGATGTCGACCAGGCACACGCCCAGTTCTTTTTCGTCGTCGGTCAGTACCGAATACGCGGAAGCAAGCTGCTCCAGAATGATGTCGTCGATTTCCAGGCCGCAGCGGCGCACGCATTTTTCAATGTTCTGTGCGGCGTTGACGGCGCAGGTCACCACGTGAACCTTGGCTTCCAGGCGCACGCCCGACATGCCCAGCGGCTCGCGAACACCTTCCTGGTTATCGATCACATAGTCCTGCGGCAGGGTGTGCAGCACGCGCTGGTCAGCCGGGATCGCCACGGCCTGGGCAGCGTCGAGGACGCGCTCAAGGTCGGCCGAGCTGACTTCACGGTCGCGGATCGCCACGATGCCGTGGGAGTTCAGGCTGCGGATATGGTTGCCCGCCACGCCGACGAACGCCGAGTGGATCCGGCAACCGGCCATCAGCTGCGCTTCTTCGATGGCGCGCTGGATCGATTGCACGGTGGACTCGATGTTCACCACCACGCCCTTCTTCAGGCCCCGGGACGGATGCGTGCCAATACCGACGATTTCGATCGTGCCGTCTTCCCCGACCTCGCCCACCAGCGCCACCACCTTGGAGGTGCCGATATCGAGACCGACGATCATTTTGCCGCTTTGCACGTTTGCCATGGGTCCTGCCTCTTCTTAATTCTTCGCGACAGCGGGTTGCGCTGCCGTGGGCGCAGCCGGTTCACGCCAGCCGACGGCAAGGCCGTTGGCGTAACGCAGGTCGACGCTCGCAATGTTCGTAATCTGTTCTTTCAAGGTCTTGTCATAGATGGCGATAAAGCGGCGCATCTTTTCCACCAAGCGGTCGCGTCCCAGCAACAACTGGATACCCGGGCCGGAACTGCCTGCCCCGGTCGTCAAAAACCAGCTGCCCCGTTCACGCAGTTCCAGGCGTGCAATGGAGAAGCCCAGTGGCCGCAGCATCTGGCTCAAGGCCTGGTACTGCTGCATCACTTGCTGTTGCGCCCGCTGCGGCCCGAACAGCTGCGGCAGGTGCTCGTAGTTGGCCAGTTCACGCGGGGTGAACGCCTGGCCCTGGTTGTTCAACAGCGCTTCATCGCCCCAACGGGCCACGGGCAGTTGTTCTTCCAGGCGGATCGTGACCTGGTCGGGCCATACGCGGCGCACTTCGGCGTGGGCGATCCACGGCATCTGTTCCAGCTCCGAGCGCATACCGGCCAGGTCGATGGTAAAGAAGCTCGCGGCCAGGTACGGGCCGATGCGCTGCTGTACCGCCTGCTGGCTGATGTAGCTCAAGTCGCCCTGCACGCTGATCTTGGTGATGGGCCGGTCGGCGTACGGCAACAGACGCTGCGCGCCTTCATACGTGCCGAAGCCCAACACCACCAGCAACACCGGCCAGAACAGCGCCTTGAGGAAACCAAAGTTGGCTTTCGGCAGGCGCGCCGACATCGGCTCTTTAGCCACCATTCGGCTGGCACCCCGTGGCACCGGCTTGCGGCTCGGTGCTTGGGGGGGCTGATGACGAAGCGATGCGCCTTTCATGTCTTAGCCTCGTTTCCTTTCTTCACCGGCGACGCTTGCCGCCAGGATCGCCAGCACCAACTGCTGGAAATCCAGACCGGCGGCGCGAGCGGCCATCGGGACCAGGCTGTGGTCGGTCATGCCCGGTGCGGTGTTGACTTCCAGGAACCAGAAATTCCCCTGGTCATCCTGCATCACGTCTGCCCGTGCCCAACCGGCGATACCCAGCGCCTCACAGGCTTTCGCCGTGAGGTCCATCAATTCCTGTTCCTTGGTTGCGTCAAGGCCACATGGGATCCGGTACTGGGTATCGGAGGCCACATACTTGGCGTCGTAATCGTAAAAAGTGTGGGGCGTGCCCAATGCGATGGGCGGCAATACCTGGCCACGCAGGGTGGCGATGGTGTACTCGGGACCCTGGATCCACTGTTCCACCAACACTTGCGAATCGTAGGTACTTGCCGCTTTCCATGCGTCGATCAATTCGGCGGCCGAGTTCACTTTGGCCATGCCGATACTGGAGCCTTCATGGGCTGGTTTGACGATCAAAGGCAGGCCCAGTTCCTTGGCCGCAGAAATACAATCGTCTTCGCTGCACAGCACGCTGTGACGCGGGGTGGGAATCCCCAGGCTGTGCCACACCTGCTTGGTGCGCAACTTGTCCATCGCCAATGCCGAGGCAAGGATGCCGCTGCCGGTGTAAGGGATGCCGGCGCACTCCAGCAGGCCCTGCATGCTGCCGTCTTCACCGCCACGGCCATGAAGAATGATGAAGGCGCGGTCGATCTTCTCGGCCTGCAAGCGCGCCAGGAAGTCATCGCCCACGTCGATACCGAACGCATTCACGCCGGCGCTTTGCAGCGCCGCGAGCACGGCATTGCCGGACTTGAGCGACACTTCGCGCTCGGCGCTCTTGCCGCCGAACAACACGGCCACGCGGCCGAAGTCGGCAGGCGCAATCGTAGAAAACAGAGAGGCGTAGTCAGTGGTCATTTCGACGCCCCCTTCTTGGCCGCAAACAGCGGGCTCGCCAGCAATTTGGGGGCAAGGCCGCCGATATCACCGGCACCCTGACACAGCAGAATGTCGCCGGCACGCAGCAGCGGCTTGACGATTGGCGCCAGGTCGACACCGCGCTCGATGTAGATCGGGTCCAACTGGCCACGCTGACGGATGCTGTTGCACAACTTGCGGCTGTCGGCACCCGGGATCGGTTCTTCACCGGCGGGGTAGACCTCCATCAGCAGCAGTACGTTGGCATCGGCCAATACATTGACGAAATCGTCGTACAGGTCGCGGGTGCGGCTGTAGCGATGTGGCTGGTACACCATTACCAGACGGCGCTCCGGCCAGCCGCCACGCACGGCCTTGATCACGGCGGCGACCTCGGTCGGGTGGTGACCGTAGTCGTCCACCAGCATCACATCACCGCCGTCTACCGGCAGTTGGCCGTAGACCTGGAAGCGACGGCCGACACCGGCAAAGCGCGACAGGCCTTCGACGATGGCTTCATCGCTGACGCCTTCGTCGGTGGCGATGCAGATGGTCGCCAGGGAGTTCAATACGTTGTGGTTGCCCGGCATGTTCACCGACACATCCAGCGGCTCGCGGTCGGGACGCAGCACGGTGAAATAGGTTTGCATGCCTTCCTGGCGCACATTGATCGCACGCACGTCAGCGTCTTCGCTGAAGCCGTAGGTCACGGTCGGGCGTTTGACCTGCGGCAGGATCTCGCGCACCACCGGGTCGTCCAGGCACACCACCGCCAACCCATAGAACGGCAGGTTATGCAGGAACTCGACGAAGGTTTTCTTCAACTTGTTGAAGTCGCCGTCGTAGGTCGCCATGTGGTCGGCGTCGATGTTGGTGACCACGGCCACCAGCGGTTGCAGGTGCAGGAAGCTCGCATCGCTTTCGTCGGCTTCGGCGATCAGGTAGCGGCTGGTGCCCAGTTGGGCATTGGTACCGGCTGCATTCAGGCGGCCACCGATCACGAAAGTCGGGTCCAGGCCACCGGCGGCGAACACCGAGGCGATCAGGCTGGTGGTGGTGGTTTTGCCGTGGGTACCGGCGACGGCGATGCCGTGGCGATAGCGCATCAGCTCGGCCAGCATTTCGGCGCGCGGTACCACGGGAATACGGCGCTCAAGAGCGGTGGCCACTTCCGGGTTGGAGGTGTTCACGGCGCTGGACACCACCAGCACGTCGGCCTCGGCGGCGTTCTCGGCGCGGTGGCCGATAAAAATCTGTGCGCCAAAGGACTTCAGGCGCTCGGTGACCGGCGAATCCTTCAAGTCCGAACCGGAGACCTGGTAGCCCAGGTTCAGCAGTACTTCGGCAATACCGCACATGCCCACGCCGCCGATCCCGACGAAGTGGATGCGACGGATACGGCGCATTTCCGGTTGTGGCATGGCTTTCTGATTCTCAACCATGGGCCACCTCCAGGCAGATATCGACCACGGTGCGGGTTGCGTCAGGTTTGGCCAGGCGGCTTGCGGTGCTCGCCATGCGGTTGAGTCGTTCCGGTTGCATCAAAACCTCGGTCAGGCGTGCGGCCAAATCGGCGGCGCCAGTCGTTCTTTGCGGCAGCAGGAAGGCAGCGCCCTCCCCGGCCAAATATTCGGCGTTGCGGGTCTGGTGATCGTCGATCGCATGGGGCAAAGGCACCAGCAACGACGGCAGACCGGCGGCGGCCAGTTCACTGACGGTCAGCGCACCAGCGCGACAGACCACCAGGTCGGCCCAGCCATAGGCTTGGGCCATGTCTTTGATGAAAGGCTGTACGTTCGCCTCGACACCGGCGTCGCGGTAACGCGTGGCGGTGACTTCATCGTGGTTCTTGCCGGCCTGGTGGAAGATTTCCGGGCGCACTTCCTGAGGAAGTTGCGCCACCGCTTCCGGCAGCAACTTGTTCAACGGCTCCGCGCCCAGGCTTCCGCCCAGGATCAGCAGATGCGCCTTGCGCCCGGCCAGGGCCTGACGCGCGATATCCATGAACAGTTCGGTGCGCACCGGGTTGCCGGTGGTGCGACGTTTGCTCGATGCACCGAAGGTGTTCGGGAACGCTTCACACACCCGCGCGGCCAAGGGCACCAGCAAACGGTTGGCGGTACCGGCGACGGCGTTCTGCTCGTGCACGATCACGGGCACACCGGCGAGCCTGGCGGCGACGCCACCGGGGCCGGTCACATAACCACCAAAACCGAGTACGCACACCGGCTTCACGTCACGGATGACCTTGCGCGCCTGCCATACGGCCTTGAGCAACACGAACGGCGCCTTGAGCAGGGACAATTTGCCCTTGCCGCGCAGGCCGGTGACGTTGATCAGATGCAGCGGCAAACCGGCGGCCGGCACCAATTCGTTTTCGATGCCACGCGGCGTTCCCAACCAGTGCACGGTGTAACCACGGTTCTGGAACTCACGGGCACAGGCCAGGGCCGGGAACACATGCCCCCCAGTACCGCCGGCCATGATCAGCACATTAGCGCCCATGGGTCGGCTCCTCGGCGAAGTCGCTTTCGCTGAACTCCATCTCTTCGCTGCCCAGGTGGGTTCGACTCTCCCACTCGATGCGCAGCAACAAGCCCAGACAGGCGCAGCAAATCACCAACGAACTGCCGCCGTAGCTGAGGAACGGCAAGGTCAGGCCTTTGGTCGGCAGCAGCCCGACGTTCACGCCGATGTTGATCAGGAACTGGCCGATCCACAGGAACGACAAGCCGTAGGCCACATACGCGGCGAAATATTGCTTGGCCTTCTCGGCCCACAAGCCGATGTACATGCCGCGTACGCAGACAAATACGAACAGCGCCACGGTGCACAGCGAACCCACCACGCCCAGTTCTTCGGCAAGCACCGAGAACACGAAGTCGGTGTGCGCTTCGGGCAGGTAGAACTGCTTCTGCACGCTGTTGCCCAGGCCCACGCCCAGCCACTCGCCGCGACCGAAGGCGATCAAGGCCTGGGTCAGTTGGTAGCCGGAACCGAACTGATCGGACCACGGGTCGGTAAAGGTGATAAGACGCGCCATCCGGTAGGGTTGCGCCTGCACCAGAACAGTCACCGCGGCCACCGCCAGCACCACCATCAAGGTGAACCGGAACAAGCCGACGCCGCCGAGGAACAACATCGCCGCCGCGGCGCCCATCATGACCACGGTGGCGCCGAAGTCGGGTTCCATCAGCAACAGGCCAGCCATGGGCAGCAGCACGATGAACGGTTTGAAGAAGCCCATCCAGCTTTCGCGCACTTCTTTCTGGCGACGGACCAGGTAACCGGCCAGGTAAATCACCACGAACACCTTGGCGATTTCCGACGGTTGCACGTTGAACGCACCGAAGCCGATCCAGCGCATGGAGCCGTTCACTTCGCGGCCGATGCCCGGCAGGATCACCATGACCAGCAAGCCGAACGCACCGATCAGCATCAGCCAACCCAGGCGTTGCCAGGTGGCGATGGGGATCATCATGGTAACGATGCATGTGCCCAGGCCGATGATCAGGTACACCAGGTGACGGATCATCATGTACAGGGTGTTGCCCGACTGCACGGCGGCCACTTCAGAGGACGCCGAGGTGATCATCACCAGGCCCAGGCCCAGCAGCGCGAGGCAACCGGCGAGCATCGGGAAGTCCAGGTCGATACCGCGCCCGGTAATGATCGGCGACGGGTACGGCTTGATGATGTTTCTGAAGTCGATACTCATGCCAAGGCCTCCACGGCGCGGGCGAACAGCTGGCCGCGCTCTTCGTAGTTCTTGAACATGTCGAAACTGGCGCACGCCGGCGACAGCAGCACCGCATCGCCCGGCTGGGCCAGGGCTTTGCACTGGGCGATCGCGTCGTCCAGGGACGTGGCGCGCACTTGCGGCACGGCATCACCCAGGGCAGCGGCGATCAAATCGGCATCGCGGCCCATCAACACCACGGCGCGGCAATGCTCGGCAACGGGCGCTTTAAGGTCTTTAAAGTCGGCCCCCTTGCCATCGCCACCGGCGATCAGCACCAGCTTGCCGTCGATATCGGCGCCCAGGCCTTCGATAGCGGCCAATGCCGCGCCGACGTTGGTGGCCTTGGAGTCGTTGTAATAGCTGACGCCGTCCAGGTCGCGCACCCATTGGCAACGGTGTTCAAGGCCGCCGAAGGCGCGCAGGCTCGACAACATGGCGTCGAACGGCAAGCCGACGGCATGCCCCAACGCCAACGCGGCCAGGGCGTTGGACTGGTTATGGGCGCCACGAATTTTCAACTCGCGCACCGGCATCAGGTTCTGGAATTCGAAGGCCAGGTATTTCTCGCCGTTTTCTTCGCGGATGCCGAAGGCCTTGAAGTCAGGTTTGCCCAGGCCGAAGGTCCAGCAGGGCATGCCCTCGCCGATCAGCGGACGGCTCAGGGCATCCTGGCGGTTGACCACAAACTGCTTGGCGCCGCGGAAGATCCGGTGCTTGGCCAGGTGATACGCAGGCAGGCCGCTGTAGCGGTCCATGTGGTCTTCACTGACGTTCAACACGGTGGCCACTTCAGCGCCCAGGTCGTGGGTGGTTTCCAGCTGGAAGCTCGACAGCTCCATCACGTACAGCTCGACCTCATCGCTGAGCAGGTCCAGTGCCGGCGTACCGAGGTTGCCGCCCACGGCCACGCGTTTGCCGGCCGCCACGGCCATCTCGCCAACCAGGGTGGTCACGGTGCTTTTTGCGTTGGAACCGCTGATGGCCACGATCGGCGCCTTCGCGTGACGCGCAAACAGGTCGATATCGCCCGACAGCTTCACGCCACGCGCCGCAGCGGCTTGCAGGGCCGGTGTCGCCAGGGCCAGGCCAGGGCTCACGTAAAGCTCATCGGCGCGGCATAGAAACTCGACATCCAACTCGCCACAACGCACTTCCACGTGCGGGTAGTCACGGCGCAGCGTGACCAGCTCCGGTGGATTTTCCCGCGTATCGGCCACGGAAAACGACGTGCCCCGGTTCGCCAGGAAGCGAACCAGGGACATGCCGCTCTTGCCGAGGCCGACAACGATGCGGAAGTGGTCTGAAGCGATCAGGGACACTCGTTTCTACCTCAGTTTCAGGGTGGCAAGGCCGACCAGGACCAGAATCACGGTGATGATCCAGAAACGGACAATCACGCGTGGCTCGGGCCAGCCCTTGAGTTCAAAGTGGTGGTGGATCGGCGCCATGCGGAACACACGGCGCCCGGTCAACTTGAAGGACGCCACCTGGATGACCACCGACAGGGTTTCCATCACGAACACACCGCCCATGATGAACAACACGATTTCCTGGCGAACGATCACTGCGATGGTGCCCAGGGCCGCGCCCAGCGCCAGCGCGCCGACGTCGCCCATAAAGACTTGTGCCGGGTAGGTGTTGAACCACAGGAACCCCAGGCCGGCACCGATCAGCGCGCCGCAGAACACGATCAGTTCGCCCGCGCCCGGCACGTAAGGAATCAGCAGGTATTCGGCGAATTTCACGTTACCCGACAGGTAGCAGAAGATACCGAGCGCACCGCCCACCATCACCGTCGGCATGATCGCCAGGCCGTCGAGGCCGTCGGTCAGGTTCACGGCGTTGCTGGAGCCGACGATCACGAAATAGGTCAGCACCACAAAGCCAATACCCAGTGGAATGCTGGCGTCCTTGAGCATCGGGATGATCAAGGTGGTTTCCACCGCGCTTGGCGCCGTGGTGTAGAGGAAGATCGCGGCGGCAAGGCCGAACACGGACTGCCAGAAATACTTCCAGCGACTCGGCAACCCCTTGGAGTTCTTCTCGATCACCTTGCGGTAGTCATCGACCCAACCGATGGCGCCGAACAACAGCGTCACCAGCAGGACCACCCACACGTAACGGTTATGCAGATCGGCCCACAGCAAGGTGCTGATGCCGATGGACGACAGGATCAGCGCGCCGCCCATGGTCGGGGTACCGGACTTGGACAGGTGCGACTGCGGGCCGTCATTACGAACCGATTGACCAATTTGCAGGTTCTGCAGGGTGCGGATCATCCACGGCCCTAAAAACAGCGACAGCGACAGCGCGGTCAGTACACCCAGGATCCCGCGCAGGGTCAGGTACTGAAAGACCGCAAAGCCTTTGTGGAACTGTTGCAGATACTCAGCCAGCAGCAGCAGCATTAATGTTTCTCCGTACTTGAGCCACACAAGGCTACGACGACGTTTTCCATCACCGCGCTGCGCGATCCCTTGATCAAAATGGTTGTGTGTTTATCGTGTTCGGCCGCCGTCAGCGCCTGGATCAGCTCGGCCTGGGTGGCGAAGTGCTGCGCACCGGGGCCAAAGGCATTCACGGCGTAGGCCATGTTCGGGCCGACGGCGTAGAGCGCGTCGACTTTACCGGCGGCATACGCGCCGACTTCGCGGTGGCCTTGTTCCGCCCATTCGCCCAACTCACCGATATCGCCCAGGACCAGCACCTTGCGGCCGTCGAAGCCTTTAAGCAGATCCACGGCGGCATTGATGGAGGACGGGTTGGCGTTGTAGGTGTCATCGATCACGCGCATGCCGTTGGTCGCCAACTGCGCGACGGTGCGGCCCTTGACCGGCTGCACCGCCCCCAGGCCAGTGGCGATACCGAACAGCGACACGCCCAGGGCATGGGCGGCGGCGGCGGCGGCCAGGGCATTGGCAACGTTATGGTTGCCGAGCAGGTTCAGTTGCACCGACTCGCGACCCTGCGGGGTGTGCAGGGTGAACGACGGACAGCCACGGGCATCGACAGTGATGTCGGATGCATGAAAATCGGCGGCGGCGTTCAGCACGGCAAACGTCAGGACCTTGCGACCGGCGGCGCGGGCACGCCAGGTCTCGAAGGCCTTGTCGTCGAGATTCAATACCGCAGTACCCGAAGCATCGAGGCCTTCAAGGATTTCGCCCTTGGCTTCGACGATCTTTTCCGGGCCACCAAACTCACCCACGTGGGCGGTACCGGCGTTGTTGATAATCGCCACGTGAGGCTTGGTCAACGCCACGGTATAGGCGATTTCACCGACACGCGAAGCCCCCAGCTCGATCACGGCCGCCGTGTGTTCCGGGGCCAGTTCGAGCAGAGTCAGCGGCGCGCCGAAATCGTTGTTCAGGTTGCCACGGGTCGCCAGCACCGGACCACGGGTACGCAGTACACCGGCGAGCAGTTCCTTGACCGTGGTCTTGCCGCTGGAGCCGGTGACGGCTGCAACCGGCTTATCGAACGCGGCGCGATTCAGCGCACCCAGTTGGCCCAGGGCCAGGCGGGTATCGGCGACCAGCAACTGCGGCAAGGTCGACTCAGGCACTTCGCACTGCACCAACGCGCCGACGGCGCCTTTGGCGGCGACATCATTAAGGTAGTCGTGGCCGTCGAAGCGCGGCCCGGTCAAGGCGACAAACAATTGCCCCGGTTTGATCGCGCGGCTGTCGATACTCACGCCGTCGAAGCGGCAATCGCTCGACAGGACGCGGGCCGACAGGGCCTGGGACAGTTCGCTGAACGTCATGGCCTTAAGCATGGGCAACCTCCCAGGCGGTCAGGGCATGATCGGCCTCGACCAGATCGGAAAAGGCGTGACGCTCGCCGTTGATTTCCTGGTAGTCCTCGTGACCTTTACCGGCCAACACCACCACGTCGTCAGCACTGGCGCTGGCGATCAATTGGGCAATGGCGGCACCGCGACCGGCAACAAAGGCGGCCTTGGACGCGTCTTTGAAACCTGCGCGGATATCGTCGAAAATCTGGCCCGGGTCTTCAGTACGCGGGTTGTCATCGGTGACCAGCACGCCATCGGCCAGGCGCTCGACGATCTCGGCCATCAACGGGCGCTTGCCGCGATCGCGATCACCGCCGCAGCCGAACAGGCACAGCAGCTTGCCTTTGGCGTGAGGGCGCAAGGCTTCGAGGACTTTTTCCAGGGCATCCGGGGTGTGGGCATAATCGACCACCACCAGCGGCTGCTCACCGCCGCCCAGGCGTTGCATGCGGCCGGCCGGGCCTTCGAGCTTGGGCAATACGTTGAGAATTTCGTCGAGGGCGTAGTCCAGGCCAAGCAAGGCGCCGATGGCGGCGAGCACGTTGCTCAGGTTGAAACGACCGAGCAAGGTGCTGCGCAGGTGGTGCTCGCCTTGTGGCGTCACCAGGGTGGCGCGCACGCCTTCGTCGTTGAACTGGGCTTCGCGGCAATACAGGTACGCGCTGGAATCCTGCAGGCTGTAGCTGATCAGGCGCGACTCGCTGTCTTGGGCGGCCAGGTGACGACCGAACTCATCGTCCAGGTTCACCACCCGGCACTTGAGGTCATTCCAGGCAAACAGCTTGGCCTTGGCGGCGGCATACGCCTCCATGGTGCCGTGGTAATCCAGGTGATCGCGGGACAGGTTGGTCATCACTGCCACGTCAAATGCCAGGGCGGTGACGCGGCCCTGGTCCAGACCGTGGGACGACACTTCCATGGCAACCGCCTTGGCACCGGCCTTCTTCAGGTCAGCCAGGGTCGCTTGCACGGCAATCGGGTTCGGTGTGGTGTGCAGGCCGCTTTGCAGCGCGCCGTAGAAACCGGTGCCCAGGGTGCCGACGATGCCGCAATGCTGGCCCAGCAGATCGAGGGCCTGGGCGACCAATTGGGTCACGCTGGTCTTGCCGTTGGTGCCCGTCACGCCCACCAGGTTGAGGTGGCGACTCGGTTCGCCATAAAAGCGGCCGGCGATATCGGACAGTTGCTTGGCCAAGCCCTTGACCGGAATCAGCGGCACGTCGGTGATCGGCAGCACGGTGGCGCCGTCCACTTCATAGGCCACGGCCGCCGCGCCGCGCTGCAAGGCATCGGCGATGTGCGCACGGCCATCGAACTTCCCGCCCGGCACCGCCAGGAAGAGGTCACCGGCGCGCACATTACGGCTGTCCAGGGTCAGCTCGCGAATCAGCAGATCGCGGCCGGCGTGGGCAAAAATCTTGTTCAGACTAAGAGACATCAGCCGCGCCCTCCATTGGCTTTGACTGCAGCGGCCGGTGGCGCGGCGTTCGCTTGCTGGGTCGGCGGCAGGTTGTCCGGCGTGATGTTCATCAGGCGCAGGGTGCCGGACATCACTTTGCTGAACACCGGCGCCGATACCAGGCCACCGAAGTAACCGGCCTTGCTCGGCTCGTCGATCACCACGACGATGGCATAGCGCGGGTCGCTCATCGGGCCGAAGCCGGCGAACAGCGAACGGTATGAGTTTTCGGCATAACCCTTGGTGCCCACCGAGGTTTTACGCGCGGTACCGGACTTGCCTGCCACGTGATAGGCCGGCACCTGGGCGCGGAACACACCGCGCGGCGCTTCGATCACTTGTTGCAGCATGCCTTGCATGGTCTTGGCGACGTTTTCCGGAATTACCTGGGTGGCTTTCGGCGCTTCGTCGACGTGGATCAGGCTCAACGGCACCATACGGCCATTGTTGGCCAATACCGAGAAGGCGTGCGCCAGTTGGATCGCGGTCACCGACAGGCCGTAACCATAGGAAAGCGTGGCGGTCTCGGCTTTTTTCCAGTCGCGGTAGTTCGGCAGGTTACCGACGCGCTCACCTGGGAAATCCAGGCCGGTGGGTTGGCCCAGGCCGATTTTTTGCGCCAGGTGGTAGATGGTCTCGCCGCCGATATCGAAAGCAACCTTGCTCATGCCCACGTTACTGGAGTTGATCAGGATACCTGTCAGATCCAGCACCGGACCTTCGGTGCGCGACACGTCTCGAATGGTGTATTTGCCCAACTGCAAGGTGCCTGGATACACCTCGACTTTGTCGCTGGGTTTCCAGCGTCCGGTTTCGAGGGCGGCACTCATGGAGATGGCTTTCATGGTCGAACCCGGCTCGAACACGTCGATCATGGCGCGGTTGCGCATCATCGCCGGTTGCAGGTTGCGACGGTTGTTCGGGTTATAGGTCGGCTGGTTGACCATGGCGAGGATCTCGCCGGTCTTGACGTCCATGATCACCAGGCTGCCGGCCTTGGCGCCGTTCTCGATGATCGCGTTGCGCAGCTCGCGGTTGGCCAGGTACTGCAGGCGCAGGTCAATCGACAACGCCAAGGGCTTGCCGGCCTTGGCGTTTTTGGTGACCTGGACATCCTTGATCAGTCTGCCGCGCCGATCCTTGATGACTTGTCGTTTGCCGGGAACGCCGGCCAGCCATTCATCGTAGGCCAGCTCCACACCTTCGCGACCGTGATCGTCGATGTCGGTAAAGCCCACCATATGCGCCGTGGTCTCGCCGGCCGGGTAGAAACGACGAAATTCCTCGATGCCATAGACACCGGGGACTTTAAGGTCGAGCACCTGCTGGCCTTGTTCGGGGGTGAGCCCACGAACCAGGTAAATGAATTCTTTATTGGCCTGGGCGTCAAGGCGTTCGGCCAAGGCTTTAGGGTCTTGCCCCAGGGCTGCGGCGAGCGCCGGCCAGCGATCCTTGGCGACCTGCAATTCCTTGGCGTTGGCCCACAGGGTAGTGACCGGCGTACTGACCGCCAGAGGCTCGCCATTACGATCGGTAATCAGGCCGCGATGCGCAGGAATCTGGATATGACGCAGGCTGCGCGCATCGCCTTGACCGATCAGGAAGTCACGGTCGACCACCTGCAAGTCGAAGATGCGCCAGACGATCGCGCCCACCATCAAGGCCAGCAAGCCGAGCATCAAGCGAAAGCGCCATGGGTAGAGTGCCCCTTCGAGTTTCATCATGGCGCCACCATCCGAACTTCGGCCGCGCCCGGAATGTGCATTTTCAGCTGCTCGGTGGCCAGCACTTCGATACGGCTATGGGCCGTCCAGGTGCTTTGTTCCAGAATCAAGCGGCCCCACTCGGCCTGCGCCTTGTCACGCACGCTCAACTCCCCGTACAGGGTGTTAAGCAACTGGCGATTCCAGTGGGCGCTGTAGGACACCGCGATCGCGGACACCAGCACGCCGATAAACAGCAGCAACATGAAGAAGCTGCCGCCCGGGAGGGGCTTGGCGAACAGCTTGCTCACCGCAACTTCTCCGCGACACGCATGACGGCACTGCGCGAGCGTGGGTTGGCCTTGAGTTCGGCTTCAGAGGCGAACTGCGCTTTGCCATGGATCTTGATTTTTGGCACAAAGGCTTCGAAACGTACCGGCAGGTTGCGCGGCAGGTTGTCGGATTCGCCCTTGACCAGGCGACGCATGAACAGTTTGACGATCCGGTCTTCCAGGGAATGGAAGCTGATCACCACCAGACGACCGCCCACTTCCAAGGCATCCAGCGCAGCCTCAAGGCCGGCTTCCAGATCACCTAATTCGTTATTGACGTGAATGCGCAGGCCCTGGAACGCACGGGTCGCCGGGTTCTTGCCCTTTTCCCAGGCCGGGTTGGCAACCTTGAGCACTTCGGCCAGGTCGGCGGTGCGCTCGAACGGCTGGAGCTCGCGGCGCTCGACCACGGCACGGGCCATGCGCCCGGCGAAGCGCTCTTCACCGTACTCTTTGAATACGCGGGCAATTTCTTCCACCGGCGCGGTGGCGATGAATTGTGCGGCGCTGACCCCACGGGTAGGGTCCATGCGCATGTCGAGGGGGCCGTCGTTCATGAAACTGAAGCCGCGCTCCGGATCATCGAGCTGTGGCGACGACACGCCAAGGTCGAGCAGAACCCCGGCCACCTTGCCTGCCATGCCGCGCTCGGCCACTTCGGCGCCCAGCTCGGCAAAGCTGCGCTGCACAACGACAAAGCGGCCGTCTTCGGCCGCCAGCGCTTGCCCGGTGGCAATCGCTTGAGGGTCTTTGTCAAACCCGAGAAGTTTGCCGCCGGGCCCGAGCTGGCTGAGTATCAACCGGCTATGCCCACCCCTGCCGAAGGTGCCGTCCAGATAGCAGCCATCCGCGCGTACGGCGAGAGCCTCAACGGCTTCGTCAAGCAGTACGGTGATGTGGTTAAAGCCGCTATCAATAGTCACAGGATCAAATCACGCAGTTCATCAGGCATGGCGCCCGGTTGTTGAATAGCAGCCAGGTCAGCTGCTGAAACAGCATCCCAGGCATCTTCGTCCCACAGTTGGAACTTGTTCAGTTGGCCGACCAGCATTGCGCGCTTATCCAGCTTGGCGTACTCGCGCAGACGCGGCGGCACCAGGAAACGACCGCTGCCATCGAGTTCGAGGTCGACGGCATTGCCGATCAGCAAACGCTGCAGGCGGCGGTTCTCTTCACGCAATGAAGGCAGGGCGCGCAACTTGGTTTCAATCAACTCCCACTCATCGAGGGGGTAAACACATAAACAAGGGTCAACGGCATCGATCGTGATGATCAATTGTCCGGAACTTCGCGAAATCAGCTCGTCACGATACCGGCTCGGCATGGCGAGACGGCCTTTTGCATCGAGACTGATAGCGTTAGCTCCGCGAAACACAGATGCGTTTCTCCAAATTTTAGCGTTTTACGTCAAAAAAACCCACTTTGTGCCACTTTCCGCCACTTGCGCACACTATAGGAATGCGCCCACCACACCGTCAAGGCACGGATTCAAGGAAAAGCCTTACAGAACGGAGATTTAGGAGCGTAAAAGGAGGAGAAACCAGAGTTAGGCGAGGTTTTTGACTCAGCAAGCGCTGACAGCTCAAAGAGCTGCGACTTAAAGTTAAAGTGATTTATTAAGAGTAAGATTTTTTTGGTATTACGAAGACGCATCTGCCATTGATTTGGCAGGGAGGGATTCTTGCGTTACTACCGGTTTTCTGCCAGAGGCCTGACAGAAGAAAAAGGTGGAGAGTCGATCTGTAAGCCGGGTTCTGTCTTGAACAGTCATTCGTCTACGATGGCCATCACTGGACATCTTTAGCAACCTACCCGGTCCCAGCGCGGGCCACGCCTTGGGACCCTATTTGGTCTTGCTCCAAGTGGGGTTTACCTAGCCACGAACTGTTGCCAGTCGTGCGGTGCGCTCTTACCGCACCTTTTCACCCTTACCGGCACCGAAGCGCTTAGGCGGTTATTTTCTGTGGCACTTTCCGTAGGCTCACGCCTCCCAGGCATTACCTGGCACTTCGCCCTATGGAGCCCGGACTTTCCTCCCCCCCCTAATTTTCATAGAGGGCAGCGACTGTCCAATCGACTCTCCGCCGCGCAGGTTAACGGCACGACGGCCTCAGGACAAGTATTAAAAGTGGGCCATTGCTATCACGTTCAGACGAAATACCGGTTCAAACCCGGAACTATTCGGCTTTCTGCTTATCCAGCGCCACCTGATACAACACGTTCTTGCGCACGCCGGTTATCTCCGCAGCCAAGGCGGCCGCGCGCTTGAGCGGCATCTCCTTGAGCAGCAGGTCCAGCACGCGCATGGCCTCGCTGCCGACGGCGTCTTCAGCCTCCGGCGCGGTCCAGCCCGCCACCAATACCACGCACTCACCGCGCTGCTGATTGCTGTCACCCTCGACAAACGCACGCAGCTCTTCAAGCGGCAGGCCTTTGAGCGTTTCAAAAGTCTTGGTCAGTTCACGCGCCAGCAACGCCAGGCGCTCGCCACCGAAAACCAGCTCCATGTCCTGCAGA
The DNA here is from genome assembly GCF_036688725.1 of Pseudomonas lactucae. Taxonomy (NCBI): domain Bacteria; kingdom Pseudomonadati; phylum Pseudomonadota; class Gammaproteobacteria; order Pseudomonadales; family Pseudomonadaceae; genus Pseudomonas; species Pseudomonas lactucae. The sequence continues at coordinate 143,141 of NZ_JAQQPT010000005.1, forward strand.
CACTCCAGGATGCGGTGCGGGGCTTCATAGAAGATCAGCGTGCGCGGTTCTTCCTTTACCGCCTGCAGACGGGCACGCCGTCCCACCGCCTTGGCCGGCAGGAAACCTTCGAAAATAAAACGATCGGAGGGCAGTCCCGCCGCGGACAATGCCGCGATCAGCGCGCACGCCCCCGGAACAGGCACTACATTGATACCAGCCGCTCGCGCCTGGCGCACCAGGTGGTAGCCGGGATCGGAAATCAGCGGCGTCCCCGCGTCGGAGATCAGCGCCACATCGTCACCGGCCAGCAGCCGAACGATAAAACGACTGCCCTCTTCGCGCTCGTTATGCTCGTGGCACGCCGCTAGTGGGGTGCTGATACCAAAATGCTGCATCAACCGTTGGGAGTGTCGCGTGTCTTCCGCCGCGATCAATTTGACCTCGCGCAGCACTTTCAGCGCACGGGCACTGATGTCGTCCAGGTTGCCAATGGGCGTCGCCACGACAAAAAGCGAGCCTGCAGTGGAATTCAAAGGACCTGGAGCAGTCAAAACGCACACCTCGATGGTTGGCAAAAGCCACATTGTAGCGCGTAGAGGCGTTTAAAATATGCCAGCACGGCCGATACCCTTTCAGCCGTTGATCACCCATAGCAACATTTGCACGACCTAAATCGACGGTTTCACGCCAGTAACATCGCGCCTGGGCCAGTGCTTGGGTACACTTCCACGCTAATTTGATCGGTATCAGGAACACTTACATGATCGCTTGCCTGCGGCTGCTCTCCGCCCTCTGCCTCGCTGCCTTGCTGGCCGCCTGCGCCAGCTCGCCCTCGTCCAGCCTTGGCGACCTTCCACGGACCCCAGACGCCAGTATCGAGCAACTGCTCGAACAGGCCTCCACCGCCAAGACGCCAGAAAAGGCCGCATTGCTGCGCCTGAGTGCGGCTGACATGGCCTACCGCCAGAACAACCCTGGCCGCTCGTCGCAGATTCTTGCGCAAGTGCCCCTGGATATCCTCAAGCCTGCCGCGCAGATATTCGCCAGCACCCTCGCCGCCGAATTGGCCATGGGTCGCAACCAGCCGAAGGCGGCGTTGACCGCCTTGAACCATCCGAGCCTGCAGAGCCTCAAGGAGCTGCCGGCAGAACAGCAGATCCGGACCGGCACCGTGCACGCCCGCGCGTATGAAGCCGATGGCCAGATCCTGGCCGCGGCTCGCGAGCGTGTGGCCATGGCGCCATTACTGACGGGGGATGCCGCCAAGAGCAATCACGAAGCCATCTGGACCTTGATTGCCGCCTTGCCTGCCGAACAGTTGCAGACCAGTGGCAACCCTGTGTTGGACGGCTGGATCACCTTGGCCCAGGCGGTCAAGGGTGCCGGCACGCTGGAGCAGCAACAAGCGGCCATCGACACCTGGCGCGCACAGAACCCTGGGCACCCTGCTGCGGTGCAACTGCCGACTCCGCTGACCAAGCTCAAGGAACTGGCCAGCCAGCCACTGAACAAGATCGCCTTGTTGCTGCCACAGGACGGCCCCCTCGCCTCCGTCGGCAAGGCGCTGCGCGAAGGCTTCATGGCCGCCCACTACCAGGCCGAGCAAGCGGGGCAAAAGCCGCCGGTGATCGAGTTCTATGACAGCTCGCGCCTGACCTCCATCGACGACTTCTACGCCAAGGCCCAGGCCGCCGGCGTGCAATTGGTGGTCGGTCCGTTGGAGAAACCGCTGGTCAAGCAACTCAGCGCACGCGCCCAATTGCCGATCACGACCCTGGCACTGAACTACAGCGAAACGGATCAAGGCCCGGCCCAATTGTTCCAGTTCGGTCTGGCCGCTGAGGACGAAGCCCGCGAAGTGTCGCGCCGTGCCCGCGCCGATGGCCTGCACCGTGCCGCGGCCATGGTGCCGCGTGGTGAATGGGGTGAGCGTGTCTACAAAGCTTTCCGCCAGGACTGGGAAGCCAATGGCGGCACCGTCATGGGTGTCGAGTATGTCGACCAGCCGGTGGCCCTGGCCCAGCAGATCGCAGACCTGTTCCAACTGCGCAAGAGCGAAGGCCGCGCCAAGAGCCTGCAAAGCACCGTCGGTACCGACGTAGCGGCACAACCGTCGCGTCGCCAGGACATCGAGTTCATCTTCCTGGCCGTCACCCCGCAACTGGCCCAGCAGATCAAGCCGACCCTGAACTTCCAGTACGCCGGTGACGTGCCGGTGTATGCGACATCCCATGTCTTCAGTGCCAGCGGTGACCGCAACCAGTACCTGGACATGACCAACGTGATGTTCTGCGAAACCCCTTGGCTGCTCAATACTACCGACCCGCTGCGCAACCAGGTCGCCGCACAATGGCCACAAGCCAATGGCAGCCTTGGTCGGCTGTACGCGATGGGCGTCGATGCCTACCGCCTGGCGCCACGCCTGGGCCAGCTCAAGGCTCTGCCGGACACACGCGTTGACGGCCTCTCGGGCAACCTGGGCATCAGCGCCAACCAGCGTGTTGACCGCCAGATGCCATGGGCAAAGTTTGTCGGTGGCGAGATCCAACGCCTGCCGGACACCCCGCGCTGATGCCCGAGCGGTCCAGCGCGCAAAGCGGCAAGGACGCCGAACAACAAGCGCTGCAACACTTGCAGCAACAGGGTCTGCGCCTCCTGGCGCAGAACTGGTTGTGCACACGCGGCGAGCTTGATCTGGTCATGCTTGACGGCGATACAGTAGTATTCGTCGAAGTCCGCTACAGAAAACACGCACAATGGGGTGGCGCGCTCGCCAGTATCGACGGGCGCAAGCGTCAGAAGCTGATACTCGCCGCGCAGTTTTTCCTGCAAAAAGAGTCTCGCTGGGCCGATTCCCCCTGCCGTTTCGATGTGGTTGCCATGGACAGCACCCCGTCAGGCACAGCTGATCTGACCTGGCTCAAAGATGCCTTCGACAGCTGATTCGCCGGACATTTTCACCACACACTTTTGCTCTTTGCTTTGCGGGCTGCACATTCCTGTGCCAAACAGCCGCGCTACTTAAGGTCACACAGATGGACATGCAATCCCGAATTCGCCAGCTATTCCAGGCCAGCATCGACACCAAGCAACAGGCGATGGACGTACTTGCACCGCACATCGAGCAAGCCAGCCAGGTCATGGTCAACGCCTTGCTCAACGAAGGCAAAATGCTTTCTTGCGGCAACGGCGGTTCGGCCGGCGACGCCCAGCATTTTTCCTCCGAGCTGCTCAATCGCTTCGAGCGTGAACGCCCGAGCCTGCCGGCCATTGCCTTGACCACCGATTCGTCGACGATCACTTCGATCGCCAACGACTACAGCTACAACGAAATTTTCTCCAAACAGATCCGCGCCCTGGGCCAACCGGGCGATGTGCTGCTGGCGATTTCCACCAGCGGCAATTCGGCGAACATTATTCAAGCGATCCAGGCCGCACATGATCGCGAAATGATTGTCGTAGCATTGACCGGACGCGACGGCGGCGGCATGGCCTCGCTGCTGCTGCCCGAAGATGTGGAGATTCGCGTCCCGGCCAATGTCACTGCACGTATTCAGGAAGTCCACCTGCTGACGATCCACTGCCTGTGCGATCTGATCGACAGCCAACTGTTCGGGAGTGAAGAATGACCGTTAACCGCCTCAGTCTCATGGCCATTACGCTGTGCCTTGCCATCAGCGGCTGCAGCACGGCAATCACCGCGACGCGTGACACCCCTATTCAGGACGACAAGGGCACCCGTACCTTCGGCAGCAAGATCGACGACTCGTTGATCGAAACCAAGGTTGAAGTCAACGTTGCCAAGGCCGCCACGGATTTGGGCAACGGTGCTTCGCGCATCGTCGTGACCAGCTTCAACGGTGTGGTGCTGCTGGCTGGCCAGACACCACGCGCCGACCTCAAGGCCCAGGCCGAACAAGCCGCCTCGGCCGTGCAGCGGGTCAAGAAGGTCCATAACGAATTACAGGTCATGGAGCCGATCACCCTGCTGGCCATCAGCAACGATGCCCTGCTGACGACCAAGATCAAGGCGCAGATGCTGACCGACAATGCAATTCCCGGCTCGCGCATCAAGGTCGTGACCGATAACGGCATCGTTTACCTGATGGGCCTGCTGACCCAGGCCGAAGCCACTCGCGCCGCCAACCTGGTACAGGGCGTGTCCGGCGTGCAGAAGATCGTGAAGGTGTTCGAATACATCGATTGATGTAACCGACAGCCACAAAAAAGGGCGCCGTGCATTGACTGCACGGCGCCCTTTTTAGTTGTCAGGGTTTATTGGTACTGCTGGTATGGATTGCCCTGGAACTGGTTGTTTTGCTGAGGTGCCTGCTGCTGGCCCGACGGCTGGCCATACTGCTGGCCTGGGATCGGGCCGAGGTTGACCTCTACGCGACGGTTCTGCGCACGACCGTTGACATCGGCATTGCTGGCAATCGGGTTATCCGGGCCGGCACCACGGGCGCTCAGGTTGGCACCATTGACGCCTTGGGACGTCAGGTAATTGGCCACGCTCTGCGCACGACGCTGGGACAGGTCCATGTTCAATTGGCGACTGCCGGTGCTATCGGTGTAGCCAACGATCTGGATCGTATTCTGGTTGAACTGCTTGAGGGAGTTGGCCAGATTGTTCAGCGGCTGGTAGAAGCTGCTGGAAATCGCGTCCGAATTGGTAGCGAAGGTGATGTTACCCGGCATGATCAGCTTGATCTGATCACCCTGGCGCTGCACTTCCACACCGGTATTGGCCATGCTTTCACGCAGTTTCTTCTCTTGCTGATCGGCGTAGTAGCCATAGCCGGCAGCGCCGGCACCGGCAACGACTGCGCCGATCAACGCGCCCTTGCCGCGGTTGTTATGGTCGATGGCGGCACCGGCCAACGCACCGGCCAGGGCACCGAGGCCGCCGTACTTGGCGGTTTTGCTCATGCCGCTGGGTTCATTATTCGCCTGTCCCTGGCTGCCGTCATAAGGATTAGGTGAAGCGCAGCCGGACAACAGGGCTACGGCGGTAGCGACAACAAGCAGACGACGCGGAGTGAACATTAAGGTGAGCTCCTACTTTTGCATTCTGTGGTGCAGAGGACAATTGGCAATGGACCTGTGCCGAGTTTGGAACGCGACAAACGGCAAAGATTCCGTTGGCGCGTCCCGAGCTGTAACAAAACATTCCGGCTTGCCGTTGCTGTAGAAACCGTAGCAGACCCACGCTGAACGCGACCTGTGTTTTTGCTACAACAGGTTGCCTGCTCGCCCTTCACGCCCGCACAAACGGGTTCTCACGCATTTCATCACCCAGCCGCGTATCGGGCCCATGCCCCGTGACTACCGTGGCACCCTCGTCCAGCGTGTAGAGGCGCTGCTTGATCGAGCGCACGATGGTCGCCTGGTCGCCGCCCCACAGATCCGTACGCCCTACGCCACGCCGGAACAATGTGTCGCCGGCAATCAGCAGCCGGGCATCGGCAAACCAGAAACTCATCGAGCCGGGCGTGTGACCCGGTGTGTGCAACGCGACACCGCAGCCGCAGGCCAGCTCTTCGTCATCTTCCAGCCAGCGGTCCGGAGACGGTACCGGCGTGTAAGGCACGCGAAACATCTGGCACTGCATTTCCAGGTTGTCCCACAGAAACTGGTCGTCCTTGTGCAGGTGCAGGGTGGCGCCGGTTTTTTCTTTCAACTGGCCGGAAGCGAGGAAATGATCCAGATGGGCGTGGGTGTGGATGATGCTGACTACCTTCAGGCCCAAGGCGTCGAGACGAGCCAGGATCAGTTCATGGTTACCGCCCGGGTCGACAACAATGGCTTTTTTGGTGATGGGGTCGCCGATGATGGTGCAGTTGCACTGCAACGGGCCGACGGGGAAGGTTTCGCGGATAAGGGCCGGCTTTGCGGTCGTCATAAATGGGCCTCTGTGCAAGTCGATTGGGTTTCCCAGGGGAATATCGCCAGAATACTTGCACTATAAAGCAGACCGGACTGCTTTGCGGTCCAGCGCGAGCAAGCTCGCTCACCACAAAAAGCCGGCTCGTCATGCGCCTTGAGGCGCTAACCAATCAACCTCAACTCCTGCGCTCGCGCCACCGCCTGCGTACGTCGCTCCACGCCCAGCTTGCTGTTGATATGGCTGGCGTGGGTCTTGACCGTGTGCAGGGAAATAAACAAACGGTTGCTGATTTCCTGGTTGGAACAGCCTTCGGCGATCAGTTGCAGGACGGCCAGCTCGCGCACGCTCAGGGTTTCGTGGACGGGCGAGGTCCCGATCTGCTCCGCCGCCGGCAACAGCGCCAACAGGCTTTGGTTCAGCAGGCCTTGCGGGTCTTTACTCAGTTGCTCGCGCATCCAGTCCGGGTGGCCGTCCAGCAGGCGCTGAAAGGGTTGCAGTGCCCCTCCCGCGCCAGCCTCAAGGGCTCGCGCCAATACCGGCCGCGCCTTGGCCTCCTGCCCCCCCAGCAGCAGAAGCTGCGCCAGTTGAGTCAGCGCCAGCAGCGCGATCATCTGACGCCCGCAGTGATGGGCGTGTTGCGCCAGTTCTTCAAGTCGTTGGAGTGCCGCTTCGGGCTGATGCCGGACGGCGTCGAGTGCGGCTTGTTGCAGTCCGATATGCTGCGGCAGGTGCGGGTGAAATTCTGGCGCCGCGGCGGCGTGCTCGCCGTTATAGGTCTGCCCCAGCCGCGTCAACCAGGCATCGGCCAGGTCGGTGCGGCCCTGGGCCAGCCACAGCTCGCATTTGATCAGGGTAATCATCGCCAGGTAGTAGATCGGCGGCACATCCCAGATATGCATTAAACGCTCCGCCTCGGCCAGTTCGGCGAAGGCCGTGGGAAAGTCGCCGCACCGCCCTTCGAAGCTGGCGATCACGCAATGACCGATCAGCACGCTGATATCGCGGCAGGCGCGCGCCTCGGCCAGGCCGGCGCGCAGGAGGGTGAGACCGGCGTCGGACTGGTTGCGCATCAACAGCAAATAGCCTTCGTAGAGCGAGAGGCGGGCACGCACTGCATATAACCGCTGCGGCGCCAGGCCGTGCAGGCGTTGCAGCCCCTGACGCACTTCATCCAGGGCCCGCAGGATTTCACCCCGCGCCTGCAAGACCCGCGCACGATCGTAATGGGCCAGGGCCTCGAACAGCGGGTTGCCGACGCGCTGCGCCAGCTCCAGTGATTCGCGGTTCAAGCCACGGGCGCGCCACAAGTCGCCATCGGCGATGGCGAGGTTGGACAGGGTCGACAGGCACACCAGGCGCTGGCCGTAGCGCCGCTGCGGCAGACTTTCCAGGGCTTCGCTGCAATAGCGCAAGGTCAACTCACGGTCGCCCCGGCCCCGGGCAATGATGCCGCTCAGCGCGAGCCATTGGGCCAGCATCGACTTCTGTGCGGTAGCCGACGGCGCCGGCAGGAAGCGGCTGAGGTAGCCGGACAACTCTTGCGCCGCATCCAGCTGGCAAGCCAGCCCCAGCGCCCAGCTGTACAGCACGATCAGGCGCGGCGTGCTGATCAACAGGCTGTCGGGCAGGTCCATCTTCCAGCGCAGCAGCATGCCGACGTTCTGTTCGGCCAGCAGTTGTTCTTCGGAGAGGTTTTGTACCAGGTTCGCCGCCACGTCGAGGTGGCCGGCGCGCAATGCCTGCTCCACCGCCTCATCGATCAAGCCCTGGGCGTTGAACCAGCGGCAGGCGCGCAGGTGCAAACTCGCGGCCGGCAGCACATTGCTGCTGGCGCGCCGGGTACGCAGCAGGTCCGAGAATAAATGATGATAGCGGTACCAGTGGCCCTGCTCGTCCAGCGGCACCAAAAAGACTTGATGGGCTTGCAGGTAGCGCAGGATTTCGGCGCTGTCATGGGCTTCGCGCACCGCGTCGCACAGCTCGCTGCAAAAGCGTTCCTGAGGGGCGGTGTCGAACAGGAACGCCTGCACTTCGGGCGGCAGGCAGTCGATCACTTCTTCCAGCAGGTAGTCACGGATCAGCCCTTCCCCACCGTGCAGGCTTTGCGGCAAGGCGCCTTCGCTGCCTGCTTCGGAAGCCGCCAGCAGCCAGAAGCGCAGGCCGGCGACCCAGCCTTCACTGCGGCGGATCAGGTTATCGAGGGCCTCGCCCTTCAAGGAACTGCTGTGGCGGTCCAGCAGCGCCAGGGATTCGGCATGTGTCAGGCGCAGGTCCTGCTCGTGCAACTCCAGCAAATGCCGCGACAGGCGCAAGCGCGCCAGGTGCCAGTCCGGACGCTGGCGACTGGTGACCAGTACCAGCAGGCCGTCGGGCAGATGATTGAGGAAAAATTGCAGGCAACGGTCCAGCACCGGGCCCTGGGCCAGGTGGTAGTCATCCAGCACCAGCAACAACGGGGCATGGATGGACAGGTGCTCAGTCAGCTCATCGAGCAGGCCATCGAGCCACTCTTCAAAGGCAAAGGGTTGGTGACGCTGACGCATTTTCAGCAAGCCCAGGGACTGGGCGCCGAGGTGTGCAAAGTACTGCTGCAAACCTTCGAGCAGGCGCTCCAGGAAACGCCCCGGGTCACTGTCCCGTGGGCTCAGGCCCAGCCACAGGTTTTGCCAGTGGCCCGGCAGGCTCTGGCAGAACTCCACCGCCAGCGAACTCTTGCCGAACCCCGCCGGTGCGCTGACCAGCAACAGTCGCCCCTCCAGCCCGGCGCGCAGCCGTTCGCACAGCCGCGGACGCGGCACGTAGCCGTCAGGCAGCGGAGGCCTGTAGAAGCGACCTTCCAGGGTCGGGATTACCGCACTGGCAGGCCCTTGGATTCGGGACAGATCAGTCATCGCCGGGCTCTTGTAGAAGGCTGTTGTCGGCATTGCAGATGTCCGCAGACTAGCGGTAAAAGCCGCCGCTTTGTAGATCTTTGCAACATTGGCCTGAAAAAGAACTGCGACAAAAAATATCTTAACCAACAAAAAGTGGGAGGGGCTTGCCCCCTCCCACATTGGGTTACAGCTTTCGTTTAGCGAACGCCATCCTGGCGCAGGGCCGCCGGAGTGAAGTCGCTGGTGGTGGCGGTGAAGCCGAAGTCATAGGCCTGCTTCTCTTCGTTCTTCATGCCCAGGGCCAGGTAGCGGCCGGACTGCAGGTCGTAGAGGGTTTCCAGCGCGTACCACGGCACTTGCTTGTCGTAGTAGTTCTCGCCATGGGCTTCGGCGACGCGCCACAGTTGACCGCGACCGTCGTAGTGATCGATCACCGCGGCTTGCCAGGTGTCTTCGTCGATGTAGAAGTCACGCTTGGCATAGATATGACGCTGGCCTTCCTTCAACGTGGCGACCACATGCCAGACGCGGCGCAGCTCATAACGCGTGAGGTCCTGGTTGATGTGGCCGGCCTTGATGATGTCGGCGTACTTGAGCTTCGGATCGTCGATCTTGTAGCTGTTGGAGGCGATATAGATTTCTTTCTTGCCTTCCAGTTTCCAGTCGTAGCGGTCCGGCGCACCGTTGTACATGTCGAGGTTGTCGGAGGTACGCAGGCCGTCGGCGGCGGTACCCGGACCATCATAGGACACTTGCGGCGCACGGCGCACACGGCGCTGGCCGGCGTTGTAGACCCACGCCGAACGCGGTTCCTTAACCTGGTCCAGGGTTTCGTGCACCAGCAGCACACCACCGGCCAGACGCGCCGGCGCGGTCACTTGCTGCTTGAAGTAGAACAGGATGTTGCCCGGATTTTTCGGGTCGAAATCCTTCATCTTGTCGCGGAACACGAACTGGTCGCGGAAGTACACCAGGCTGTAGGAACCGTTGGTTTGCGGTGTGGCCTGGGTGACCAGACGGGTCACGCTGCCACCGCGATAACGGGTGATGTGGTTCCAGATGACTTCGACACCGCTTTTCGGGATCGGGAACGGCACGGCGGTTTCAAAGTTTTCCAGGCCGTTGCCGCCGGACACCAGGTTGGTGGTGGTGGCGTTCTTCTTGATGGAAGCGAACACATCCGCCGGCACGGTGGCGCCGCGATGGGTCGGGTAGACCGGCATCTTGAAGGTTTCCGGGTAACGCTTGAACATCGCGTACTGCCCCGGCGCCAGCTTGTCTTTGTACTGCTCGACGTTCTGCGCGGTGATGGTGAATTGCGGTTGCTCACTGGCGTAAGGGTTGGCCAGGAAGCCTCTGGCATCCACAGCGCCGGCGTTGGTCGCCATTGGCGACCATTTCGGAATGGTGCCGGCTGCGTTACCGGCCATTTCGGCGCCCATCGGCGTCAGGGTCGTGCCCAGCTTGGCGGCTTCATCCGCCGACACCGCCGCCATGACGTTGCTCGCCAGGATCGACAGCCCAAGCACACCCACGTGCAACAGACTTTTGGTTATTTTCATGTTCTGGTCTTCCTGAAATGCCTGCAACTTGGAAAAAGTGTGCTTAGAAGTTGGCGCCGAAGCTCAAAGCGACGAAGTCGCGGTCATTCACGGTGCTGAAATCGCCACCGAAGAAGTTGGTGTAGTTGAGGCTGGCGGTGTAGGTGTTCTGGTATTCGGCATCCAGGCCCAGGCTGACGGCCTTGCGCCCCTCTTCGAAGTTGGCGCCAGGACCCGGCGAGTAACCCTTCACGTCGTGGGACCACGCCACGTTTGGCTTGAGGTTCACACCCGAGAAGACGTCCGGGTATTCCCAGATTGCACGGGCGCGGTAACCCCAGGAAGTGGCGGTGGTGAAGCCATCGTTGTTGCAGTTGGTATTGAGCCCGTTGGCGTTACCCAGGCCGGCACCGACGGCGGTCGAGTTATTGAGCGTATTACAGAAACCACCCGGCAACGTGCCTGGACCAAACACCGGGTCGCGGCCATAACGTGCCTGGGATTTGCTTTCCAGACCGCCCACGTGAGTCACCCCGATCTCACCCACCGTGGTCAAACGGCTGGCGCCCATCACCTGATCGAAGAAGTGCGTGAACGTGGTCTGGAACTGGGTGACTTCCTTACGGTTGTAACCATGCAGGTCCTGACCCGGCGAGCCTTTGAGCACCGAGGCATTGCCAAAACCTGGAATCGGCGTGACGCCGGCATAAAGGATGTCGGTGGTACTCAGTTGCACCGGGGCATTTGGCCGATAGCTCAACTCACCACTCCATGCGGTACCCGTAGGCAGCGTGGTGGAGAAGCTCAAGCCGTAGAGGCGGATATCTTCGGGGTATTCGACAAAGTAGTTAGAGCTGCCCGCCACGATCACGGGGCGCAATGCCGCCAAGGGGCCCAGAGGCCGGGTGTAGGCGGACGATGGCGCACCCTGCGCACTGAAAATCGGCGCACGGCTGTGATAGTTCATGAAGTACGCGCCGAACTCGGTGTCCAGCGGTTCAAAGTTGTAGTGCATCGCTACGCCGAATTGGCCGCTGTCACGCGCATCGCGGTCGGGGCCACGGCGCACCAGCACGCCCTCTTCGTTCACATCAACCCCTACAGCATTGAGGGTTGGATAGGCCAGAGGCGAAATGCGCGAGCGCTTGCTCAAGACCCGAAGGTTGTTATCGCAACCATCAGAGATCACGTCCGGCTGGGAGAAGAACGTCCCGCAGTTATCGGTAACCGTCTGGTCCCATTCCAATTGATAAAACGCTTCGGCCGACAGGTTATCGGTCAAGGTCTGCGACACATAGAACATATTGACCGGAATCAAGCCTTCCTTGACCTCGGCACCCGGACGACGGAACGCGGACACGTCGATCGGGTTGATGGAGTTGATACCGCCACCGATGAAGGTACTTTCGCCCCAGCTCACGACCTGCTTACCGAACCGCACGCTACCCGGCTGATCGGCAATCGCATAGTTGTGGTAAACGAAGGCATCGAGGATTTGCCCGCCAGAGGACTTGGCGCCCTCTTTGCGGTTGTTGTCACTGATGTCCTTGAACTCACGACTTTCATCCTTGAGTTCGAAGTCATACCAGTACTTGCCACGCACAAACACGCCGGTGTCACCGTACTTCAGTTCCAGGTCGTGAATCCCCTTGAAGATCTTCGAGAACGTTTCACCGCGCTTGAAGTTCAGGTGGCCGTCATCGGAAGTCTGGGACAGACCATTGCCACCATTGTTGGCACCGATCAGGTCCTTGTTGGGTTTGGCTGTGGACCAGCTCGCCCCCACGGACAGCGAGGAGTCAAAACTCCCTTCGATTTCACCAATGTTGAAACTGACGCCGAATGCGGGCCCGGCGAGCGTAGAAGCGAGACTGACGGCCAGGGGCAGTCTTGCCCGGCGCCAGAACTGGTTTACTGAGGTCATCGACGCTACTCCATGTGCATTATTGTTATGGCAGTGAGTTCTTTCTGTTGATGCTTGTAACGGCCGGAATACAACGATTCCAATGCCGCCTGGCAACTGAACCTCCATGGCCCGAAGCGACGCATCCTTGAAAAACCCATGGGCGGACTATAGCCAGCAGGGGGTACGGCTTGATCCCTCTAAAGTGTGATTTGCATCACCGACCCGTCTGCCACAGTCCTTTCGCCATGTCGACGAAGGCCGACGCGCAGAGGATGGCTGAAAATCGGCAAATCACAAGTAAAGGCTCAAGATAGAGCATTGCCGTGCCCGAACGGGCACGGCGAAGGGCGTCAGAGGGTGGACAGGAAGGTGCTGTTGTTGGCCTGCCATTCAATGATGTCGATCCGGATACGTTTTTTATCGAGCTTGCCGACGCTGGTCTTGGGAATTTCAGTAACAACGGCGATCTGGCTCGGAATCGCCCACTTGCTCAAATGGCCCAATTCGACAAAAGGCTTGAGGTGCTCCTTGAGTTCGCGGGCCCCTATCACATGGCCATCATGCACCACCAACAGCGCAAACGGGCGCTCGCCCCACTGTGGATCGGCGATGCCCACCACCGCTACTTCGCGTACCGCCGGGTGACGGCTGACCAAGTCTTCGAGGGCCAGGGAAGAGATCCACTCGCCACCGGTCTTGATCACATCCTTGATGCGGTCGCGGATATCGATCACGCCGAACGCATCCAGCGTGGCCACGTCGCCGGTGTGCATCCAGCCACCCGCCCACAGCTCGGCGCCCTTTTGCGGCTCATTGAAATAACCTTCGCTGAGCCAGGGCGCGCGTAGCACCAACTCGCCCTGGGATTCACCGTCGGCGGGCAGGAAGTTGCCCTCACCGTCGACGATCGCCGCTTCGACCAACGGCCCCGGCACGCCGGCCTTGATGCGATAGGTGATGCGTTCATCTTCGCTGCCGGCCATCAACTCGTCGTTGAGGTGCGCACAGGACACCAGCGGCCCAGTTTCGGACATGCCGTACGCAGCGGTCAGCTGAATACCCCGCGCCTTGGACGCTTCGTACAGCGACCGGTTGAGCGCGCTGCCGCCGATGACGATTTTCCAGCCGCCAAAATCCACGCCTTGGGCGGCCTTGGCGTTGAGTACCATTTGCAGGATGGTCGGCACGCAGTGCGAGAACGTAACCTTCTCCTTGCGCCACAACTGCACCAGGTATTCCGGGTCGTAGCGGCCGGGATAGACCTGCTTCAAGCCAAGCATGGTCGCCACATACGGCAGGCCCCAGGCATGCACATGGAACATCGGCGTGATCGGCATGTACACATCGTTGGTGCCCAGCAACCGCACGCTGTCGATGCTGCCCATGATGGTCGCCACCCCGATGGTGTGCAGCACCAGTTGGCGATGGGTGAAATACACGCCCTTGGGGTTGCCGGTGGTGCCGGTGGTGTAGAAGGTGGTGGCGACGGAATGCTCGTCGAAGTCCTGAAAGTCGTATTGGGGGCTGGCAGCGGCCAGCAGGGTTTCGTACTCGCCCACAAGGTTGGGCAACTCAGCGGTTGTTGACTCGCCGTCGGTGAGCAGCAGGGTCTTGTCGACGGTGGTGAGCTGCCCGGCAATCGCCTGGTAAAGCCCGACGAACTCGCTGTTGACCAGCACGAAGCGGTCCTCGGCGTGGTTCATGGTGTACAGAATCTGTTCCGGCGACAGGCGCACGTTGATGGTGTGGATCACTGCGCCGATCATCGGGATGGCGAACATGCATTCCAGGTAACGATGGCTGTCCCAGTCCATCACCGCCACGGTATCACCGGCCTTGACCCCGGCCTCGCTCAACACATTGGCCAGGCGCGCGACCCGTTCGATCAGAGTCGGGTAGGTGTAGCGCAGTTTGTCGCGGTAGACGATTTCCCGGGTTTTTTCGTAGCGGGCGCCGGACATCAGCAGGCGCTTGATCAACAGCGGGTACTGGTATGCACCTTCGGCGGGGGGAATAACACGGGTCTGCAACATACGAATCCCTTTTATGACTGCACGGTCTTGGCTTGAAGACCTGCACTGTAGAGAGGTTATGTTGCAGCTAAATCAGCCGAAGGAATGATTTGCAGGGCCCCATGAGTACTAGCTTTTAGCCATTACTTTGAACTCCTGAAGATCCAATGTGGGAGGGGACGTGCTCCCTCCCACATTTGGAATGTGCCCACTCAAGCCTATTTCATGCTGGTGAATGCCAACTTCACACCGATGGCAATCAACACCGCGCCCATGGTCCGATCAAACCAGTGCCCCATCCGCGCAAACCCCGCTCGCACACGCTGCTGGCTGAACAGCATCGCCACCATGCAAAACCACAACGCGGTCGCCACCGCCAGGTACACGCCATAACCGGCCTGCACCGCCAGCGGCGTGTGCGGGTTGATCACCACCGTGAACAACGACAGGAAGAACAACGTCGCCTTGGGGTTCAAACCATTGGTCACAAAGCCCGCGGTAAACGCACCGCGCGGGGTGCGCTCGCCGGCTTCACGGTGCAGCTCGCCGTCGGCGGCAGGCTTGGCCGGCTGCGCACGCAAGGCTTTGAAGCCGATGTACAACAGGTACGCCGCCGCCGCCCATTTCAGCGCGTTGAACAACACGATGGACTGGGACACGATCAGGCCGATCCCGAGCAACGAGTAACCGACGTGCAGGAAGATCGCCGAGCCCACGCCCAATGCGGTCCAGGTACCGGCGCGACGACCGTGGGTCACGCTTTCACGCACCACCACGGCGAAATCCGGGCCGGGGCTGGCTACCGCCAACAGGTGAATCAAGGCTACGGTCAAAAACTCGGCGAGGTACATGCTCACTCCAATTACGTAACGGATTATTTCATCTGATAGGCTCGGCAGATTACGCCTTCGAACCCTGTCGCAAAAGGTACAGTTGATGACGAACAATCGCCGCGCCGTCTTCCTTGATCACCCCTCCCTGGACCTTGGGGACCTGGACCTCAGCGCGTTGCGCAGCAGCTTCAGCGACCTGCAGCTATTCGAACAGACCACGCCGCAGAACGTGATCGACCGCTTGCAAGGCGCTCAAGTCGCGATCAGCAACAAGATCGTTCTCAACGCTGAAACCCTTGCGGCCTGCCCGGAACTCAAGTTGATCCTGGTATCGGCCACCGGCACCAATAACGTCGATCTGGACGCTGCCCGCGCCCATGGCATCACCGTGAGCAACTGCCAGGGTTACGGCACGCCGTCGGTGGCGCAGCATACGATCATGCTGTTGCTGAACCTGGCGACGCGCTTGAAGGACTACCAACAGGACGTGGCCGCCGGCAAGTGGCAGGAAGCCAAGCAGTTCTGCCTGCTGGACCATCCTATCGTCGAACTGGAAGGCAAGACCCTTGGTCTGCTGGGCCACGGTGAGCTGGGCAGTGCCGTGGCGCGCCTGGCCGAAGCCTTTGGCATACGCGTGCTGCTCGGCGCCATCCCAGGGCGCCCTGCCCGCGCAGATCGCGTGCCACTGGATGAGTTGCTGGCCCAGGCCGATGCGATCACCCTGCACTGCCCGCTCAACGAACACACCCGCGATTTTATCGGCGCCCGTGAACTGGCACTGCTCAAGCCGGGCGCGTTTGTGGTCAACACGGCGCGTGGAGGATTGATCAATGAACAGGCCTTGGCTGATGCCTTGCGCAGCGGTCACCTGGGCGGCGCGGCCACTGATGTACTGAGCGTGGAGCCGCCGGTCAACGGCAACCCGCTGCTGGCCGGCGATATCCCGCGACTGATCGTTACGCCGCACAATGCCTGGGGTAGCCGTGAAGCACGGCAGCGCATCGTCGGCCAACTGGCGGAAAACGCTAGGGGCTTTTTCAACGGCGCCCCGCTGCGTGTCGTCAGTTGATAAACTGCGCCCCTTTTCAAGGAGCAGACCATGGATCCGCGCAGTGAAGTACTGCTTCGTCAGGCCGAACTTTTTCAAGGTAACTTGCTGTTGGTGGGCCTGCCCGCCGACGATCTGCTGGGGCGCCTGCCCAACGCCCATGGCTGGTGCTGGCACGCCGGCGACCAGGCGGCGCTCGATGCGCGTTTCCCGGAGCGCAGCCAGTTTGGCGTGAATGTGCCGGAGCGCACGTTTGATAGCGCGGTGATTTTCCTGCCCAAATCCAAAGACCTCACCGACTACCTGCTCAACGCCGTGGCCGCACGCCTGCCCGGCGCCGAGCTGTTCCTGGTGGGGGAGAAAAAAGGCGGCATCGAAAGCGCCGCCAAACAGATGATCCCCTTCGGCAAACCGCGCAAGCTCGACAACGCGCGGCATTGCCAGCTGTGGCAAATCACCGTGGCCAACACGCCGCAAGCGGTGGCGCTGGAAAGCCTGGCGCAGGTCTTCGAGGTGCCCTTGGCCGAAGGGCCGCTCAAGGTCGTGAGTCTGCCGGGCGTGTTCAGCCATGGCCGCCTGGACCGAGGCACCGAGTTGCTGCTGGCGCATATGGACAAACTGCCCAGCGGCCATTTGCTGGACTTCGGTTGCGGCGCCGGCGTGCTGGGGGCTGCGGTCAAACGCCGCTATCCGCACAACAGCGTGACCCTGCTGGATGTGGACGCGTTTGCCGCCGCCAGCAGCCGCTTGACCCTGGCCGCCAATGGCCTGGAAGCCGACGTGCTGACCGGTGATGGAATCGACGCTGCGCCGATGGGTTTGAATGCGATTTTGAGCAACCCACCGTTCCATGTCGGGGTACACACGGATTATTTCGCCACCGAAAACCTGCTGCGAAAAGCGGCCAAACATCTGGCAAAAGGTGGCGAACTTCGCCTGGTTGCGAATAGTTTCCTGAAGTACCAGCCACTGATCGAAGAGCACCTGGGCGTGTGTGCGGTGAAGGCCGAGGGCAATGGTTTTCGCGTCTACCGCGCCAAGCGCCCCTGACGGGCGTTTGAAAAAGAGGGCTTGCCGAATGGGTTTTGCCTAGGCAGAATCCGCTCCGTCCTAGGGGAGTAGTCTCCCACGAGCGAAATGCTCGTCCGGCATACGTCAACATACTTGGTCAGCAGACCATGGCGTATGCGACCCAGGAGTCCGCACAGACGGACCGGGGTTTGACAAGACCTATGACACGCACACCTTACCCGGGGCGGGAAGGCTGTACGTGTCATAGCCGTGTCGACCCGCCCCTGGAAACCTACCTGATGCTGGATTCATTACTCGTTCCTACCGCAATCGTTGCCTTGGCCGAAATCGGCGACAAGACGCAACTGCTCGCGCTCATTCTCGCGGCTCGCTTTCGCAAACCCTGGCCGATCATCGCCGGTATCGTAGCCGCGACATTGGCCAACCATGCGGCCGCTGGTGCCGTGGGTGCCTGGTTTGGCAGTTTTTTCTCGGATGCGGTATTGCATTGGATCCTCGCGGCGAGCTTCTGCGCCACGGCATTGTGGACCCTGGTGCCGGACAAACTCGACGATGACGAAGCCAGCACCACACGCAAGTTCGGGCCATTCCTGACCACGCTGATTGCGTTCTTCCTCGCGGAAATCGGTGACAAGACCCAGATCGCCACGGTGATGCTGGCCGCGCAATATCCGGAGCTATGGCTGGTGATTATCGGTACCACCCTGGGCATGTTGATTGCCAACGTGCCGGTGGTTCTGGCGGGGAATTTCGCGGCGGAGAAACTGCCGCTGACGTTGATTCGTCGATTGGCGGCAACGGCGTTCTTTGTGCTGGCGATCGTGGCTGTCTACAAAGCCATGCAGAGCAGTGGCTGGATCTAAGGATCCAAGCCTGCAAAACCAACCCAATGTGGGAAGGGCAAGTCGAATCGTTGCACCGCCCCTCCCACATCTGGATCTTCATCAAGCCTTAGGATTTCTTGGCCTGTTGATACAGCGGCATCACCTTCGGAATCGCCGCCTGCAACGAGGCGATACGGCTGTCGGACGCCGGGTGAGTGCTCATGAACTCTGGCGGAGCGCCTTCGGAAGCCTTGGCCATTTTGTTCCACAACGTGATGGCCGCGTTCGGGTTGTAGCCGGCGCGGGCCGACAACTCCAGGCCGATCAGGTCGGCTTCGTTTTCATTGCTGCGGCTGTTGGGCAAGGTCATGCCGTAGTTGGCCACGGTGTCGGCCAGCGCCAGGCTGTCCTGCCCCAGGCCGAACAACGCGCCGGCGCCCTGCTTGGCCATTTCGATACCGTAGGCCTTGGACATCGCTTCACGACCGTGCTCGCGCAAGGCGTGGGCGATTTCATGCCCCATCACCGCAGCCAGTTCATCATCGGTAAGCTTGAGATTGTCGATCAACGCGCTGTACACGAGGATCTTGCCGCCAGGCCCGCAGTTGGCGTTCATCTCATCGCTCTTGATCAGGTTCACCTCCCAGTTCCATTGGGCGGCATCCGCACGGAAGGTCGGCGCCTGCGCGATCAGGCGCTTGGCGATGGCCTGCACACGCTTGGCGTTGGCGCTGGTCTTGTCCAGGACGCCTTTGCCACTGGCTTCACCCAGGGTCTGCTGGTAGGACTGAGCATACATCTGGTCGACTTCCTGACTCGACAGCATGCTGAACATGTATTGCTTGCGCTCAACCCCAACGGCACCGCCGCTGGTGGTGTTGACCGACTGACACCCTGCCAGCAGCATCGCCGCCGCCAATACGCTTACCGCCAATGTTTTTTTCATCAACACTCTCTCCCTGGAAAACGGCCTCAAAACATGGCGCGTATCGTAGGCGCTCATTTGTATCGGCGCCAGATACACCAGACGTGCAGTCGCTAATTTTCGGATACATCCCACAGTCGCCGGGCTAAGCCGGCGTCAGGCACTCCGGGCCATTGAGCTTGGGATCGTTGACCATGTTGGCCAGGACCCGCTCACGCAATGCGACGGGCTCACTGGCCAACAGCCACTGCAACACATGCAACGGCGTCTCGGGATCGAGCCAGGCGGCCTGCCCCGCCGCATCCAGAATCAGCGGCCGGCGCTGACTCTGTGCGGCCTGGGTCACCACCGCGGTGCTCAGCCACACCTGCTCCTGCACCGGGTAGGCCTCCCAGATCGCGGCAAAAAACAAGGTGGAGCCCTCCCCCGGCGTCAGCCAGTACGGACGCTTGCGCTGGGTGCCGCGCCACTCGTAGAACCCATTGGCGGGCAGCAGGCAACGGCGCTGGCGGAACGCCTCGCGAAACATCGGTTGTTCGGCCAGGGTTTCGGCGCGGGCATGGGCCGGAGTGCGGGACAGGTCGGTGAGCCAGGGCGGCGTGAGGCCCCAGCGGGCGCGGGCCAGGGTGCGCTGGCCGTCGGCGGCGCGCTGGATCAGCACCGAATCATTCGGGGAGATGTTCCACTGGGCCTGCTGGTCGGCCGGAAAGCCCGGCAAGGCAGCAAAGGCGGGATTCCAGCGAAACAGGGCATAACGTCCACACATGGGGCAACACGACTCTTGGGTAAACCGACCGACAGCCTAACAGACCAGCACGTCGGGAAAGCTGTCGGGTTCATCGCCGGGCAAGGGTTGTGCGCCGATATAGGCAGTAATCAGCTCGCGAGCATCAACAGCTCGGTCGTTATCCACCTCCAGCCCCAACAAGCCGAAGATCGGCAGCTCGCCGGTGCCGCCGAGCAAATGGCGCCCCACCAGGTGCGCCTCGATGCCCTCGCTGGCGAGCATCTGTTGCAGCAACTCGCCTTCCATGAGGTTTTCCGGTTCGTAGATTCGCTGCATCGCCTTACCCGCTATTCATTTTCGCTACGGACCTCGAGCATCCACTCGTCACCATGTACCTGCAGGTCGAAAATGACCGGTCTGCAACACACCTGACAGTCTTCTATGTAAGCCTGATCTCCGCCGGACAAATCCACCGCCGTTTCGACCTCTTCACCACAATAAGGACAATGGTACGTCGCAGTTTCCAGCATCGCAGTCTCCCAAGTGACTTGTGCGTATAATCGCCGGTCTATTTACAGGGTTATTTTCGGCCAGGCCCATTACCTGGTCCGCACCCTGGTATTTCCTTTACTTACCCTAGCCGTTTCTAACAAGAGAGCATGATGGGCGAATTCGATACCATCCGACCTTACAACGACAGCGAAGTCCCGGCAGTGCTGGACCGGCTGTTCAGTGACAAGGCCTTTCTGGACATCCTGACCCACTTCCGCTTCCCACGCTTCGCCGGCCCCCTGGGCTGGCTGCTCAAGCCGATGATCGCCCGCAAGCTGCGCCGTGAATTCGCTGGTGTCACCACCGTGGCGACGCTGCAGGATAAAGTCGAGTACTACGTCGACCACACCATCGACCGGGCGACCGACGGCGTGACCTACACCGGCGTCGAACAGCTCAAATCGGGCACCGCCTACCTGTTTCTGGCCAACCACCGCGACATCGTGATGGACCCGGCCTTCGTCAACTACGCCGTGTACCACGCCGGCCTGCCGACGCCGCGTATCGCCATCGGCGACAACCTGCTGCAAAAGCCGTTTGTCAGCGACCTGATGCGCCTGAACAAGAGCTTTATCGTGCACCGTTCGATCACCGGGCGAAAGGAGAAGATGGCGGCATTCAACCTGCTGTCCGCCTACATCAACCATTCGATCCGCCACGATTGCCAGTCGATCTGGATCGCCCAGGCCGAAGGCCGTGCCAAGGATGGGGATGACCGCACCGAATCGGCGATCCTGAAGATGTTCCACGTCAGCCGCAAGGACGAGCCGTTCGCCGAAGTGATCCAGTCGCTGAACCTGACGCCGGTGTCCATCAGCTACGAGTACGACCCGTGCGACTCGGCCAAGGCACGCGAGCTGTATATACGCGCCACCACCGGCACCTACGTCAAGGCGCCGGGCGAGGATGACGTGAGCATTGCCTTGGGTATTACCGGCTACAAAGGCCGCGTGCATATCAACTTCGCGCCGCCGATTACCGAGCGTTTCGAAGACACCAAGGTACTGGCCGTGGAAATGGACCGGCAGATTCTGAGCGGTTATCGGTTGTTCCCGGTGCACTACCTGGCATACGCCCAGTGGAGCGACGCCGACCCGCAACTGCAGGTGCCCAAAGCGGCCGAGCTGTTCCCCGCGGAGGAACTGGCCAAGGCGAAAGCGGAGTGGGAGCGGCGCTTGAACGAATGCCCGGCAGAACACCGGCCCTACCTGGTGGTGCAGTATGCGACGCCGGTGCGTAACCAGTACCGTGTTAAAGCAGGCATTGCCCTGTAAACACAGAGCAAACAATGTGGGAGGGGCGGTGCGACGATTCGACTTGCTCCCTCCCACATTTGCTTGCGGCGTCCTTAGAGATGGGTGCTGAGCCAGGAGATGGTCAGTGCCAGTCCCAGGCAGACGAAGCCGATTCGGTACGCCACACGGTTCGCCCGCTCGGTGCGTACATCCAGAAACAGCATGGGTTGGTCGATCGCGCGGTCTTCACTTTGCGTGGCCAGGTCGGTCATTGCGCGTTGCTCGCGCAGGCGGGTCATGCACAGCAGTGCGGCACCCGGCAGGGCCACGGCTAACGCTACAACGTTGATCAAAAGTGCGGGCAGTGCCATCGCAAACCTCAGTGACGCAGTATCCGGGTATCGGCTCAGCTACAAACCTGAACGATAGTGGCGTCCAGCACCAAAAATGCTCCATCCCCCATGAACGGCTAATGTATCCAGTAATTTACAGCGTCACCTGAACGTCACCTTAACAAGCCACTCTGTTGCCCTTCGAACATACCGGGAGCTTGTCATGTTGCACGCGCACAACCAGGATCGGCTGTATCTGATTGCCCAAAGCGATGAGCAGGAAGCGCTGATCGGCGGTCTGGCGTTCAACGTTCAGGATCGCCACTGGCTGGTGTATTGCGCCCTTGGCGGGCACCAGCATGCGGACTGGCCGGAGGCCGACCTGTTGACGGGCGTGAGCCTGCTGGACTTCTGTATCGACACCGCGGCTTGAACGATCAGGCACAAAAAAACCGGACTCATCACTGAGCCCGGTTTTTTTGTTGGAGGGTTATTGCGAACTGAGCAGCGAACCGATGCTGGGGTCCTTGAACAGACGCGTCAACGCGTCACTCAGGACATCGCTGACCAGCTTGGTGTTGGTCTCCTGGTTCGGCGACATGCCAAAGCGCTGGTTCAGCGACGCACCGTAACGGCCGCTGTAGCGACGAGTGCCGGCGGTGACGTCGGACTTGAAGGTTGCGCCGATGGCGGCTTCAGTCACATACAGGCCTTCCTTGGGCGACTGATACTTCAGTTCGGCCAGGGTAATGGTCAACTGGGGAGCGCCGGGCGCGTTAGGGCTCGGCGTGAAGCCAAGCAGGCGTACGGCGGCTTCAGCCTGGGCCTGCAGCTTGGGCAGCACGTCCTGGCCGGTCACGGAAATGAGCGCGGTCTCGGGGTACAAGCCACCACGGGAACCCAAGGTCGGCGACGGACGACCATCCACCACCCGCACCGACACCGGCTGGCCGTGACCCACCGGGGCCAACTGCGTGGTGAGCTTCGGTTGCGGGCTGAGTTGTTGCGGGCTGTTGGCGCAGCCAACCAGGGTCAAGCTGGTCACAGTGATCAAACCGAACAACAGGCGTTGCAACATGCGCTTCTCTCCAGAAAATCAGGTACCGACAGGCCGGCAGTATACCGGGGCGCCGCCGCAGGGAACCAGCATCAGTTACAACCTATGACCCACTGATCCGACAGCGGTTCGCTGTCACCGATATGTCATCGCCGTTACATCGGCCCGTCATCCCGGCAAGGCACGCTTAGCCTCAATCTCAGGAGGTCCATGGCCATGCAATTTCTCTTCTCGCTGTTTAGCCGCAAGCCCGCCCCTCGCCGGTTTGCCCGGCTCGATGCGCAAGGCCGCTGCCAGGCGTTCAAGGAATGCAGCCAGCCGCCCGTAGGCGAAGGCTGGGTGGAAATCGATGAAATTCGCCTGAGCTGGATGCACCATCCATTACCCGCCCGCGCCCGTGTCAGCGCACGCCCCGTGCAGTCGTCGCGGCACCAGCCGTTGGCCGCCTGACCGAATACCTAATAAAAGTCATAAAACACGCCCATTTCCCTGACGTTCTTCGCTACAATCTCCCCCCGATTATAAGGACGTCTCCTGATCGGGCCTCGCAGTACGTTAATGCCTCGGTATTAACCCCCCAAGAATCGCCCACAGAGAGCCGCCCACACAGATCGAGTGAAGCTGGCGCGCTTGCTGTTTCCTTTGCAAACCACCCGCCTCTACCGAATCTGCCAGAGCTGCCATTGCGCTCGGCCACCGTGCCAGGCCGGGGCAGCCCTTTTTTGAGGTTCACGTCTTCAAAAGAGCGTGAAAAAACGGGTTTTCACAACTTCACAAGAGTGTGGCGAGCAAATGAATAGTTTGGCGTTTGTACAAGCACCATCAGCGTCTGGAACAGCCCAATCACACAGGACCGAGTATTCCTCAATCACCGGAGCTTGAGCCTGTCCGCTACGGATTGATTGCACGAATTGCACGCTTTGACCATAAGTCGAATTGCCACAGACGCCCATGAATGCGTTCATAGGCGAATGAGGCAGGCAGGAAGCGTGCGCTGACGTTGCAAAGAATTGCGAAACGGACATGGCGATCCTGGCCATGGGTAACCTGGGGCAACACGTGAACCGCCCCGTCACTCCTGGCAGCCATGCCGTCAATTTGGTGCTGCAGATTTTGGAGACGCGTTAAATGGCGCATAACGAAGCAGTCGACGTAGTTCTGGTAGGGGCCGGCATCATGAGTGCCACCCTGGCCGTACTGCTCAAAGAGCTCGACCCCGGCCTCACGCTGGAAGTCGTTGAGCTGATGGATTCGGGTGCCGCGGAGAGTTCCAACCCGTGGAACAACGCCGGTACCGGCCACGCCGGGCTGTG
This sequence comes from Pseudomonas lactucae, assembly GCF_036688725.1. NCBI lineage: Bacteria > Pseudomonadati > Pseudomonadota > Gammaproteobacteria > Pseudomonadales > Pseudomonadaceae > Pseudomonas > Pseudomonas lactucae. The sequence goes on from NZ_JAQQPT010000005.1 coordinate 167,220, forward strand.
TGAGCTGAACTACACGCCCCAGGCCGCCGATGGCTCCATCGACATCAAGAAAGCCATCCACATCAACACCCAGTTCGAGGTGTCGAAGCAGTTCTGGGCGTACCTGACCAAAAAGGGCACCTTTGGCTCGTCCAAATCCTTTATCAGCCCAGTGCCGCACCTGAGCTTCGTGCAGGGTGAAAAAGGCGTTTCGTTCCTCAAGAAACGTTTTGAAACCCTCAGCCGGCACCACGCGTTTTCGGATATGCACTACACCGAAGACCGCGGCGAAATGGCTGAGTGGATGCCGCTGATGATGCCGGGCCGCCCGCTCGACGAAAAAATCGCCGCCACTCGCGTCATGAACGGCACCGACGTCAACTTCGGCGCCCTGACCAACCAATTGCTCGGCCACCTGACCAGCTCGCCGGACGCCCAGGTCAAATACTGCAAGCGCGTCACCGGCCTCAAGCGCAACGGCGCCGGCTGGACTGTAAGCATCAAGGACGTCAACAGCGGCAACAGCCGTGAGGTCGACGCCAAATTCGTGTTCCTTGGCGCCGGCGGCGCGGCCCTGCCGCTGCTGCAAGCCTCGGGTATCGAAGAGAGCAAAGGCTTTGGCGGTTTCCCGGTCAGTGGCCAGTGGCTGCGTTGCGACAACCCGGAGGTGGTCAAGCACCACCAGGCCAAAGTCTACAGCCAGGCCGCCGTGGGCTCGCCGCCGATGTCCGTACCGCACCTGGATACCCGCGTGGTGGATGGCAAGAAGTCCCTGCTGTTTGGACCCTACGCCGGTTTCACCACCAAGTTCCTCAAACACGGCTCGTTCCTTGACCTGCCGATGTCGATTCGCGCCGGTAACATCGGCCCGATGCTGGCCGTGGCCCGCGACAACATGGACCTGACCAAGTACCTAGTCAGCGAAGTGCGCCAATCCATGGAGCAGCGCCTGGAGTCCCTGCGTCGCTTCTACCCTGAGGCGAAAGCCGAAGACTGGCGCCTGGAAGTGGCCGGCCAACGGGTGCAGATCATCAAGAAGGACCCGAAAAAAGGCGGCGTGCTGCAATTCGGCACCGAGCTGGTCGCGGCGAAGGACGGTTCGCTGGCGGCGCTGCTGGGCGCCTCTCCAGGCGCGTCGGTGACGGTTTCGATCATGCTGGAACTGATCGAACGCTGCTTCCCGCAGAAAGCTGCCGGTGAGTGGGCGACCAAGCTGCACGAGATCTTCCCGGCTCGGGAGAAGGTGCTGGAGACGGACGCCGAGCTGTATCGCAAGATCAACACGCAGAACAACATCAGCCTTGAACTGGTTGAGCAAAGCAACGAGGCCGAAAGCTACGCTTGAGGCATTGCTGCAATAAAAAACGCCCCTCGGGGCGTTTTTTTACGGCTCGAATAATCAACCGCGAGCTTTTTCGATCAGCTCAACGTACTCAGCGGCGTGGCGCTGGTCCTTGATCAGATCAACAAACGTCTGGCCATGCTCATCCTTGCCATCCAGGTCCAGGCCGGCGTCCTTGAAAAACCCCAGGAACCGCTCGAAATCGTCGATGCGCAGGCCACGGTAGGCCTTGATCAGCTTGTGCAGGGACGGTGAAGTCGCGTCGACCGGCTCGAAGTCCAGGAACAACTTGATCTGATCGTCGCCGATCTCGTCACCAATCACCTGTTTCTTATCTTTACGCATTACCGACTCCAGCCTGCAGACATTTACACGGGCCTTGAAGTCTACCTGCGAGACGCAAGCTGCGAAAGCGCTGAAGAAACCCTGTGGGTGGGGCGGTGCGACGATTCGACTTGCTCCCGACGGCAGAGTATCAGGCACAGATTTATTGGCTGACCCACCGTCATCAGGAGCAAGCCCCTCCCACATTTGGATTTTCAGTGTTTTTACTATTGGGTACGGACTGCACCGGTATGCAGGTCCGCCCAGATATGCCCATTGGCATAACTGAGAAACTGCACATACAGCGTGTCATTGCGCAGCAGGTCGACGATCACACGGTATTGGGCAACGGGATAAGACAGCGTCAGGGTCTTGGTCTTGTCGTCAAACACCGGCTTCTTCAGGCTTTTGCTTTCGGCGTCGAAGTTGAGCACGACTTGGCTGATGGTCGCGCCCTTGTTCAGGGACTTGCCCTTGAGGCGGATCATCAGCGGCGAGGTCACCGGAATCGGCTGTTGGTTGGATTGACGCTGGTTGCCCACCACCACCGCATACTCAGTGACTTGTAACAGTTGCTGCTGGTCAGGGCTTTCGGCGCGCAGGGTCAGATCGTCCGGCGGCAGGAACTGCGCATGCATCGGCGCGGGCGCCGCGGCCAAGGGCAGACTGAGGGTCAGCGCCAGGGCGGCGCAAGTGCGTATCAACAGGCTCATGGGCCGCTCCGTGCGAGATGGCCCAGCACTGTAGCTCAATCGAACTGGGCAAGCATCCAGCGTAGATACTCGACCACATCGGCATCGCCTTCACGCGGCGCCCAATCGGCCAGCTCACCCTCGCCCACCGGACGATAAGGCCCGGCCTTGCACTCGAACATCACCGTATCAGGCGCAAGCACGACAAGACCGTGGAACACGCCAGGCGGCAAATCAACGCCCGCGCACTCGCCGCCCGCCTGCATCACGCGCTTGGCGATGACGTCACCGGCGTCATTGAACACCAGCAAACCCAGGCTACCCTTGAGCACCAGCAAGGTTTCCGCCTTGTCCGCGCTCAAGTGCCGATGCGGCGGTACATAGGTGCCTGGTTGCAGGCCCACGGCCAGGCGATGACACGGCTCTTCCATCTGGTGGAAGTTATGGTGGTAACGCCCGCGAGGGCTGGCGTCCGCTTTCTCGGCCAGTTCGGCAAACAGTGTCTGATCAAGAAAGCGAGTCATGACTTACATTCCTTTGACGGCGTAGATCCCATTGGCGTTGCGCCAGTAACCTTTGTAATCCATGCCGTAACCAAAGATGTAGCGGTCAATGCACGGCAGACCGACGTAATCGGCTTTCAGGTCCGGACGGGCCTTGCGGTCGTGGTCTTTGTCGATCAGCACGGCGGTGTGCACTTTGCGCGCGCCGGCGTGTTTGCAGAAGTCGATGATCGCGCCCAGGGTGTGACCTTCGTCGAGAATGTCGTCGATGATCAGCACGTCGCGGTCAATGAACGAGACTTCCGGCTTGGCCTTCCAGAACAGGTCGCCGCCGGTGGTTTCGTTGCGATAACGCGTGGCGTGCAGGTAGGACGCTTCCAGCGGGAATTGCAGATGGGTGAGCAATTTGCCGGCGAAGATCAGGCCGCCGTTCATCACGCAGAACACCACAGGGTTGGTGTCGGCCAGTTCGCGGCTGATGTGCGCGCCGACCTTGGCGATCGCCTCTTCGACTTGCGCTTCGGTGTACAGGCAGTCAGCCTCGCGCATGATTTGACGGATATGCTCGAGATCAGCGGACATGGCGCTCTCCAAGGGGGTGCTGTGGCAAGAAAAGCGGGCGAAGGTACGCTTCTCGTGCGCTCCGAGCAAGCCTTAATGGACTAACGTACTAGATGTCTATAGGACAACACTCTCGGATAGATTAATCTAGGCCGGTTTTTTTGCCCGCTGCCGGAGCCTTTCCCATGCCCACTCGCGAGATCCGCCACCCGCTGATCCGACACAAGCTCGGCCTTATGCGCCGCGCCGACATCAGCACGAAGAATTTCCGTGAGCTTGCTCAGGAAGTCGGAGCGTTGCTCACTTACGAAGCCACCAAGGATCTGCCCTTGGAAACCTACGATATTCAAGGCTGGGCGGGCACCGTCCAGGTCGAGAAAATCGCCGGCAAGAAGATCACTGTAGTGCCGATCCTGCGCGCCGGTATCGGCATGCTCGAAGGTGTACTCAGCCTGATCCCGGGCGCCAAGGTCAGCGCCGTGGGCGTGGCCCGCAATGAACAAACGTTGCAAGCCCACACCTACCTGGAAAAACTCGTCCCGGAAATCGACGAGCGCCTGGCGATGATCATCGACCCGATGCTCGCCACCGGCAGCTCCATGGTCGCTACCATCGACCTGCTGAAAAAAGCCGGCTGCAAGGACATCCGCGCCATGGTGCTGGTCGCCGCGCCCGAAGGCATTGCCGCCGTCGAGAAAGCGCACCCCGACGTGCAGATCTATACCGCCTCCATCGACGAGCGCCTGAATGAACACGGCTACATCATCCCGGGCCTGGGCGATGCCGGTGACAAGATCTTCGGCACCAAGCAGAAGGACGCGTAAGCATGCAGGATGAATTCAACGACCCGCTTTGGCGCCAGATCCTGTCTGGCGCACAAATGCTTTTCGTAGCATTTGGCGCGTTGGTGTTGATGCCACTGATCACAGGTCTTGATCCAAACGTCGCCCTGTTCACCGCCGGCCTGGGCACGCTGTTGTTCCAGGTGGTGACAGGTCGGCAGGTGCCGGTATTCCTGGCATCGAGCTTTGCCTTTATCACCCCGATCATCCTTGCCAAGGGCCAGTTCGGCCTCGCGGCAACCATGGGCGGCGTGATGGCGGCCGGTTTCGTCTATACGTTCCTGGGCCTGGCGGTGAAGATCAAGGGCACCGGCTTTATCGACCGGCTGCTGCCACCGGTCGTGATCGGGCCGGTGATCATTTCCATCGGCCTGGCCATGGCGCCGATTGCCGCGAACATGGCGATGGGCAAGTCCGGCGACGGTGCCGAGCTGATTCATTACCAGACGGCGATGATGATCTCGATGCCTGCGCTGCTCACCACGCTGATCGTGGCGGTCTTCGGCAAAGGCATTTTCCGCCTGGTGCCGATCATCTCGGGCGTACTGGTGGGTTTTGCCATGGCGTTCTACTTTGGCGTGGTCGACACGGCGAAGATCGCCGCCGCGCCGTGGTTCGCCTTGCCCCACTTCACCGCGCCGGAATTCAACTGGCAGGCCATCCTGTTTATCGTCCCGGTGGCCCTTGCCCCGGCGATCGAACACATCGGCGGTGTGATTGCGGTGGGCAGCGTGACCGGTCGCGACTACCTGAAGAAGCCTGGCCTGCATCGCACCCTGCTGGGTGACGGCATTGCCACCACGGCAGCCGGCCTGTTCGGCGGCCCACCGAACACCACCTACGCCGAAGTGACCGGCGCGGTCATGCTGACCAAGAACTACAACCCGAAGATCATGACCTGGGCCGCGGTGTTTGCCATCAGCCTGGCGTTTATCGGCAAGTTCGGCGCACTACTGCAGAGCATTCCGGTACCGGTGATGGGCGGGATTCTGTGCTTATTGTTCGGTTCGATTGCGGCAGTGGGCATGAACACGCTGATCCGCCACAAGATCGACCTGGGCGAGGCGCGTAATTTGGTGATTGTGTCGGTAACCCTGGTATTCGGCATTGGCGGTGTGTTGGTCGGCACCGGCACCGGCCCGGATGATTTCGGCCTCAAGGGCATCGCCCTGTGTGCGGTGGTAGCGATTGGTTTGAACCTGTTGCTGCCGGGCAATGATGGTTGGAAGAACAAGAAGCCGGATGAGCCACTGCTGTAATTAGCAACACAAAACCAATGTGGAAGGGGGCTTGCTCCCTCCCACATTTGATTTCAGCGCCTGTTAGAGCTCGCCGAGACCATCGATCAGCGCCTGGTTCTGCTCCGGCGTACCGATGCTGATCCGCAGGAATTGAGCAATTCGTTCCTGCTTGAAGTGACGCACGATCACACCCTGCTCACGCAGCTTGGCGGCCAACCCGGCAGCATCATGTCGTGGGTGGCGGGCAAAGATGAAGTTGGCCGCCGAAGGCAGCACCTCAAAACCTTTGGCCTCCAACTGCGCGACCAGCGTGTTGCGACTGTCGATCACCTTCTGGCAGGTCTTCTCGAAATACTCACGATCGTCGAACGCCGCCGACGCGCCGGCAATCGCCAGGCGATCCAGGGGGTAGGAGTTGAAGCTGTTCTTGACCCGCTCCAGCGCTTCGATCAGGTCCGGATGGCCCACGGCCAGGCCCACACGCAAACCGGCCAGTGAGCGCGATTTGGACAGGGTCTGGGTTACCAGCAGGTTCGGGTAACGGTCCACCAGGCTGATGGCGGTTTCACCGCCGAAGTCGATGTAGGCCTCATCCACCACCACCACGGAGTCCGGGCTGGCCTTGACGATCTGCTCCACCGCGTCCAGCGCCAGCACGCAGCCGGTCGGCGCGTTCGGGTTGGGGAAGATGACCCCGCCATTGGGCCTGGCGTAGTCCGCGACACGGATCTGAAACTGTTCGTCCAGCGGCACCGGCTCGGACTCAATGCCGTAGAGGCCGCAGTACACCGGATAGAAGCTGTAGCTGATGTCCGGGAACAGCAGCGGCCGGTCGTGCTGGAACAGACCGTGGAAGATATGCGCCAGTACCTCGTCGGAACCGTTGCCAAGGAACACCTTGGCGGCGTCGATGCCGTAATACCTGGCCACGGCCTGCTTGAGCAGGTCGCTGTTGGGGTCCGGGTACAGGCGCAGGTTGTCGTTCAACTCGGCCTGCATCGCGGCCAGCGCCTTCGGTGAAGGGCCGTAGGGGTTTTCATTGGTGTTGAGCTTGACCAGCCTGGTCAGCTTCGGCTGTTCGCCGGGCACGTAAGGGACCAGGTCCTTGACGAAGGGGCTCCAGAATTTGCTCATCTCAATTACCTTTCTTGTCGTCAAGGATGCGATATTCCGCGCTGCGGGCGTGGGCGCTCAGGGATTCGCCACGGGCCAGTACCGAAGCGGTCTTGCCCAACTCGGAGGCGCCTTGTGGCGAGCAGAAGATGATCGATGAACGCTTCTGGAAGTCATACACCCCCAGCGGCGACGAGAAGCGCGCAGTGCCGGAGGTGGGCAACACATGGTTGGGACCTGCGCAGTAGTCGCCCAGGGCTTCGCTGGTGTGGCGCCCCATGAAGATCGCACCGGCGTGACGAATCGACGGCAGCCAGGCTTGTGGGTCGGCCACGGACAATTCCAGGTGCTCCGGCGCGATGCGGTTGGCTACTTCGATGGCCTGCTCCATGTCGCTCACCAGGATCAACGCACCACGGCCATTGATCGATTTCTCGATGATCTCGGCGCGATCCATGGTCGGCAGCAGCTTCTCGATGCTGGCGGCGACCTTGTCGAGAAACTCGGCGTCCGGGCTGACCAGGATCGCCTGGGCGTCTTCGTCGTGCTCGGCCTGGGAGAACAGGTCCATGGCGATCCAGTCCGGGTCGGTCTGGCCGTCGCAGACCACGAGGATTTCCGAGGGGCCGGCGATCATGTCGATGCCGACCTGGCCGAACACGTGGCGCTTGGCAGTGGCCACATAGATGTTGCCCGGACCGACAACCTTGTCGACCTTCGGCACGCTCTCGGTGCCATAGGCCAGCGCCGCCACGGCTTGAGCACCGCCGATGGTGAACACGCGATCGACACCGGCGATGCAGGCCGCCGCCAGCACCAGCTCGTTGATTTCACCACGCGGGGTCGGCACCACCATGACCACTTCGGTCACGCCCGCCACTTTGGCCGGGATCGCGTTCATCAGCACGGACGACGGATACGACGCCTTGCCACCCGGTACGTAAAGGCCGGCGCGGTCCAGCGGCGTAACCTTCTGGCCCAGCACGGTGCCGTCGGCCTCGGTGTAGCTCCAGGAATCCTGTTTCTGTTTTTCGTGGTAGCTGCGCACGCGCGCCGCCGCGACTTCCAGGGCTTCGCGCTGCGGCGCGGTAATGCGCGTCAGGGCCAGCTCCAGGCGTTCGCGAGGCAGGATCAGGTCGGCCATGGACTTGACGTCCAGACCATCGAACTGACGGGTGAAATCCACCAGCGCCGCGTCACCGCGTTCGCGCACGGCCTTGATGATGTCGAGTACTCGCTGATTGACCGAGCCGTCGGACACGCTTTCCCAGCTCAGCAGATGATCCAGATGATGGGCGAAATCCGGATCGGCAGCGTTGAGTCGGGCAATTGCAGTGGACGTGGTCATAGCGAGGGCCTCAATAGAATTGGCAAAAACTCAGGCGCCCTAAACTAGCAGTCGTTTCCGCTTGGGCACCTGAGAATTCTGGCTATGAGGCGGATAGACGGGCGCAGCTGTTGGGCTACGCGGGTGAGTCAACCGCGGTGTCGAGACTCCACTGCGGTGCGCAGGGTGTCGATCAACGCCTGGATACGGGCGTGCTGCATCTTCATCGACGCCTTGTTGACGATCAGGCGGGAGCTGATGTCTGCGATGAAGTCCTGGGGTTCGAGGCCATTGGCACGCAAGGTGTTGCCGGTGTCGACCACATCGATGATCTTGTCGGCCAGACCGATCAGCGGCGCCAGCTCCATCGAGCCATACAGCTTGATGATGTCGACCTGACGACCTTGTTCGGCGTAGTAGCGCTTGGCAACATTGACGAACTTGGTGGCCACGCGCAGGCGACCCTTGGGCTCGACATCACCGACACGGCCGGCAGTCATCAGTTTGCACAACGCGATACGCAGGTCCAGAGGCTCGTACAGGCCCTGGCCACCATATTCCATCAGCACGTCTTTACCGGCGACGCCCAGGTCGGCCGCGCCATGTTCAACGTAGGTCGGCACGTCGGTAGCCCGCACGATCAGCAGACGAACGTCGTCCTGAGTCGTGGGGATGATCAGCTTGCGGCTCTTGTCCGGATTCTCGGTCGGCACGATGCCCGCTTCAGCCAGAAGCGGCAACGTGTCGTCAAGGATGCGGCCCTTGGACAGTGCGATGGTCAACATGGGAAACGTCAGTCCTTCATCAGGCTATTGCGGTCCGGACACAAACAGCGCCAGACACAGATCGAGGCCATGACAGCCTCGATTTGAAACGAATCACTTAACAGCAAACTGTGGCAAGGGAGCTTGCTCCCTTGCCACAATCCGAAGACTAACCCGGTACGCGGCGGATTTTGGCGCCGAGCATCTGCAGTTTTTCTTCGATGCACTCATAACCACGGTCGATGTGGTAGATGCGGTCGATCAGTGTATCGCCTTCGGCGATCAACGCCGAAATGACCAGGCTGGCCGAAGCACGCAGGTCGGTCGCCATGACGGGCGCGCCTTTGAGCTTCTCGGTGCCGGTGACGATGGCCGTGTTGCCTTCGACCTGGATCTTCGCGCCCATGCGGTGCAGTTCGTACACGTGCATGAAGCGGTTTTCGAAGATCGTCTCGATGACCGCACCGGTGCCTTCGGCAATGGCGTTCAGGGAAATGAACTGAGCTTGCATGTCGGTCGGGAATGCCGGGTACGGAGCGGTACGCACGTTGACGGCTTTTGGCCGCTTGCCGTGCATGTTCAGCTCGATCCAGTCTTCACCCGTGGTGATTTCCGCACCGGCTTCACGCAGTTTTTCCAGGACCGCTTCCAGGATGGTCGGATCGGTGTCCTTGACCTTGACGCGACCACCGGTAACGGCGGCGGCGACCAGGTAGGTACCGGTCTCGATGCGGTCAGGCATGACTTTGTAGGTGGCGGTGTGCAGACGCTCTACGCCATCGATGGTGATGGTGTCGGTGCCGGCACCGGAAACCTTCGCGCCCATGGCGTTCAGGAAGTTGGCCAGGTCGACCACTTCCGGCTCACGAGCGGCGTTCTGCAGCACGCTGCGGCCTTTGGCCAGGGCGGCGGCCATCATGATGTTCTCGGTACCGGTCACGCTGACGGTATCAAAGAAGAAGTTCGCGCCACGCAGGCCGCCTTCCGGCGCCTTGGCCTTGATGTAGCCGCCTTCGACGTCAATGACCGCGCCCATGGCTTCGAGGCCACGGATGTGCAGGTCCACCGGACGCGAGCCAATGGCGCAACCGCCAGGCAATGCGACTTCGGCTTCGCCGAAACGGGCAACCATCGGGCCCAGTACCAGGATCGACGCACGCATGGTTTTCACCAGCTCGTACGGCGCGATCAGGGTCTTGATGGTGCGCGGGTCGATTTCGACCGAGAGTTTCTCGTCGATCACCGGCTCAATGCCCATGCGACCGAACAGCTCGATCATGGTGGTGATGTCGTGCAGGTGCGGCAGGTTGGCCACGGTCACCGGGCCATCGCACAGCAGGGTCGCCGCCAGAATCGGCAAGGCAGAGTTTTTCGCACCGGAAATGCGGATCTCGCCATCAAGGCGGGCACCACCGGTAATAATCAATTTATCCATAAGAATCTCGACGCCTTGGGGGCTCAGGTGCGCTCGGCCCAGGCCGCGCGGCTGAAAAATTTCATAGTGACCGCATGGATGCTGCCATCGGTGATCCACGGGTTCAAATGGGCATAGATCTGCTGCTGACGCTTGACCGGGCTGAGTGCCGCCAGTTCATCGCTAATCACATTCAGCTGGAAATTGCAGCCTTCGCCTTCAACTTCAACAGTCGTTTCCGGCAGCTTTCCTTCGAGAAAGCTTTTAACTTCGTTGGCCTGCATGCTCAACCTCTATCGGCGCCCAGTGCGCGCGGGTCGCACATCATACAAAAAAGCCCCGCGCCTGCGAACCCCGTATAACAGGACTCTGACGGGGGGCTAGCTTGAAAGTATGTATTAAGGATGCGCCAACAGCTCGGTCAGACCGGAAACCTCGGCGATTTCGCGCATGTCGTCGGGCAACGCACGGATGCTGACCGGTTTTTTGGCCGCATCGGCATCGCGCATGAAGCACAACAGCAACGACAAGCCGACACTGCTGGACTTGGTCACCGCCGAGCAATCGACCACCAGCGCGGGAGCGCTGCTGGCCTTGATCAGCGCCTGGCCCTGCTTGCGCAGGTCCGGCCCGGTGCGGTAATCCAGCACGCCGCTGAGGAACAGCTCACCGGCTTCGCCAAGACGAACAGCCGACTCGGTCATTGCACGGTCTTCCCAGCTTCTTTATCGGAAGTTTCCTTGGCCTTGGCGACTTCACCGGCCCAACCATTGATAGTCTTGTCCAGGTCATTGCCATTGCGCTGCATGGCGTCGGCGAACTGGTCACGGAACAGCTTGCCGATGTTGATGCCGTTGATGATCACGTTACGCAGCTTCCACTCGCCGTTGACCTTTTCCAGCGTGTACTGCACAGGGTAGACGGCGCCGTTATTGCCTTTGACGCTCATGTTCACACTGGTGCGATCGCCTGACTCATCCCCGGCTGGAGCGACGGTGATGCCCTGGTTGTTGTACTCAAGCAGCGCGTTGCCATAGAACTGGAACAGGCCTTTCTTGAAGTTTTCCTGGAAGGTCTGCATCTGGGCAGGTGTTGCCTTGCGCGAATACTTGACCGTCATGATGCTGCGGGAAATGCCTTCGGCATCGACGACAGGGCCGACAATGGTGTTGAGCGCATTGTAGAACTTGCTTGGGTCTTGTTTGTACTGCTCTTTATTGGCAGTCAGGTCAGCCAGCATCTTGTTGGTCGTGTCCTGCACCAGCTCGTGCGCTGAGCCGGCCGCGTTCGCCATCAGCGGCAACGCTGCAAGCAGTACCAGAAGGCCACGTCGCAAGGTAGAGATCATGTGCAGATTCCTCATTTGGCGTCTTTATTGACCGTATTGAGCAGGAATTTACCGATCAGGTCTTCAAGCACCAGCGACGACTGCGTGTCGTGGATGGTCGAACCATCCTTGAGCAGGGCTGTTTCCCCGCCCACGCTGACACCGATGTACTTCTCGCCCAGCAAACCCGCAGTGAGGATAGATGCAGTGGAGTCAGTCGGCAGATTATCGACCTTCTTGTCCAGTTGCATCGTCACGCGCCCGGTAAAGCTGTCGCGGTCCAGATCGATTGCCGTGACCTTGCCGATGGTCACACCGGCCATGGTCACTTTAGCTCTGACAGTCAAACCGGCGATATTGTCGAAGTACGCGTAAAGTTTATAAGTATCGGCGGTGGGGCTGGCCGAAAGGCCGCTGACCCGCAGGGCCAGCAACAGTAAAGCCAGGATGCCAGCCAGCAAGAAAAGGCCGACACCGATTTCCACAGTGCGGTTTTGCATCAGAAATCTCCAAACATCAAGGCGGTCAAAATGAAGTCAAGGCCCAGTACCGCCAGCGAGGCGTACACAACGGTCTTGGTGGTGGCGCGACTGATCCCTTCTGAGGTGGGCTCACAGTCGTAGCCTTGGAATACGGCGATCCAGGTCACTACAAAGGCAAAGACGATGCTCTTTATGATGCCGTTGAGCACGTCACCGTTGAAGGTCACGCTGTTCTGCATGTTGCCCCAGTAAGAGCCGTCATAGACGCCCAGCCAGTCAACCGCCACCCACGAACCGCCCCAGATCCCCACCACGCTGAAGATCATCGCCAGCAGTGGCAGGGAAATGAAGCCGGCCCACAGGCGCGGGGCAACAATGTACTTGAGCGGGTCCACGCCAATCATTTCGAGGCTGGACAATTGCTCGGTGGACTTCATGTTGCCGATTTCGGCGGTCAACGCCGAACCGGCGCGGCCCGCAAACAACAATGCGGTGACCACCGGCCCCAGCTCACGCAACAGCGTCAGGGCGACCATCTGCCCAACGGCCTGCTCAGAACCGTAGCCGGAAAGGATATTGAACCCCTGCAACGCCAGCACCATGCCGATGAAAATCCCGGAAACCACGATGATCACCAGGGACATTACACCAACCGAATGCAGCTGCTTGATCAACAGGCCAAACCCGCCCCCAATGCCACCTCGACCGAGCAGGGCGTGAAACAGGAAAATCGTCGAACGGCCCAGCACTTCGACCATGTCGATGCCGGAGCGACCGAAAAGGCGAACCTTTTCGATGAGAGATGTCTTGCGCATCAGCGCTTCCCCAGAAGATCTGAGCGGTAATCCGCTGCCGGAAAGTGAAAAGGCACAGGGCCATCAGGATCGCCGGTCATGAATTGGCGAATACGCGGGTTGTCGGCGTTCATCAGTTCTTCAGGCGTGCCCTGCCCCAGCACCTGGCCATCGCCCACTACATAGAGGTAGTCGGCAATGCTCGCGGTTTCCGCCAGGTCATGGGACACGACGATGCTGGTGATGCCCAGCGCATCGTTGAGCAGGCGGATCAGGCGTACCAGCACGCCCATGGCGATCGGGTCCTGACCAACAAAAGGCTCGTCGTACATGAGGATCTGCGGGTCAAGGGCGATGGCTCGCGCCAGGGCCACACGGCGCTTCATGCCGCCGGACAGTTCGTCAGGCATCAGGTCGATGGCGCCGCGAAGGCCTACGGCCTGCAGTTTCAGCAACACAATGTCACGAATCATTTCATCAGACAGCTGGGTGTGCACGCGCAGCGGAAACGCCACGTTCTCGAATACATCGAGGTCGGTGAACAGCGCACCGCTCTGGAACAGGACGCCCATATGCTTGCGCGCATCGAACAGATCGCTGCGCGACAGCGTCGGCAGGTTCTGGCCATTGACCCACACTTCGCCGGCACTGGGGCGCAGTTGCATGCCCATCAGGCGCAACAGCGTAGTCTTGCCGCAGCCGGACGGCCCCATGATGCCCGTCACCTTGCCGCGGGGAATGCGAATATCGACGTTATTGAAGATGCTGCGCGTCCCGCGCTTGAAGGTCAGACCCTTCAGCTCGACCGCGTAGGCGTTATCGGCACTCATCTAAACTCCTTGGGATGCAGCCTCTCACTCAGACACCACGCTTGCGACAAACGTTTGCAACGGTGACGCAATAGATAGCCACATGGGCTGGGCGGACCGAACTGGCGGCGAACTATATCACTGCTGGTACAACGCGCCCAAGGCCGGAACTGCGCTTGTTCAGATCCAGGACAGGGAAAAAACGTTGCCGGCTATGTTACCAAGGCTGGAATCTCAGGCACCCGCTGAATAAAGCATGACGAACTTGCGTGAGGGAATCGATCATTACCGCTATAATCGCCGACTTTTCGTCAGGCTATACGATTTCAGACATGAGCCAATCCAGCGACCTTATTCAATCCGCACAACGCACCATCCGCCTCGAGCTTGAAGCCGTAGAAGGCTTGCTGGCACATATCGACGCAGATTTCGTACGCGCCTGCGAGATGATTCTGGCCAGCAAGGGCCGCGTTGTGGTGGTCGGCATGGGCAAATCGGGCCACGTCGGCAACAAGATCGCCGCCACCCTGGCCAGCACCGGAACCACCGCGTTTTTCGTGCATCCCGCCGAGGCCAGCCACGGCGACATGGGCATGATCACCAAGGATGACATCATCCTGGCGCTGTCCAACTCCGGCACCACCAACGAAATCGTGACCCTGCTGCCGCTGATCAAACGCCTGGGGATCCAGATGATCAGCATCACCGGCAACCCGGACTCGACGCTGGCCAAGGCCGCCGAAGTGAACCTGAATGTTCACGTGGCCCACGAAGCCTGCCCGCTGAACCTGGCGCCGACCTCCTCCACCACCGCCGCGCTGGTCATGGGCGATGCCCTCTCCGTAGCGTTGCTGGAGGCCCGCGGATTCACCGCCGAAGATTTCGCGTTTTCACATCCTGGCGGCGCCCTGGGCCGGCGCCTGCTGTTGAAAGTCGAGAATGTCATGCATTCGGGCGATGAATTGCCTCACGTGCAGCGCGGCACCCTGCTGAAGGACGCGCTGATGGAAATGACCCGCAAAGGCCTGGGCATGACCGTGATCCTGGAAGCCGACGGGCGCCTGGCCGGCGTGTTCACCGACGGTGACTTGCGGCGCACCCTGGACCGCACCATCGATATCCACACCGCAACCATCGACGCGGTCATGACTCCACACGGCAAGACCGCACGCCCCGAGATGCTCGCGGCCGAAGCATTGAAGATCATGGAAGACCACAAGATCGGCGCGCTGGTGGTGGTCGATAATCACGACCACCCGGTAGGCGCCCTGAACATGCACGACTTGTTGCGTGCGGGAGTGATGTAAATGACCAGCGATTTATTGCAACGCGGCAAGCACATCAAGTTGGCGATTTTCGACGTTGATGGCGTGCTGACCGATGGCCGCCTGTACTTTCTCGAAGACGGCAGCGAATTCAAGACATTCAACACACTGGACGGCCAGGGCATCAAGATGCTGATGGCGGCAGGTGTGCAGACGGCGATTATCAGCGGCCGAAAAACCCCCGTTGTGGAACGCCGCGCACAAAACCTGGGAATTGCTCACCTGTATCAGGGCCGTGAGGATAAACTGGTGGTGCTGGACGAGCTTCTTGGCCAACTCAACCTAAGCTATGAGCAGGTCGCCTACCTGGGCGATGACCTGCCGGACTTGCCGGTCATTCGCCGGGTGGGCCTGGGCATGGCCGTCGCCAACGCGGCGGCGTTCGTTCGCGAGCACGCCCATGGCATCACCACCGCCCGTGGTGGCGAAGGTGCGGCCCGTGAGTTCTGCGAACTGATTCTGCGAGCCCAGGGCAGCCTTGAAGCGGCCCACGCCGCCTACTTATAGAGCGTTATATGCTGAGCAAAAAGATTCGCAACTTCCTGCTATTCGGAGTCATCGCCGCGCTGTTCCTGGCGGTGGGCTACTGGAATATCAGCCCGGAGCGCTTCCTCGACCAGCCTGCCGCGCAGGTCGACAAAGGCGCTATCGACTATTACGCCACCAACGCCTACAGCGTGCAGTTCCTGCCCGACGGCAAGGTGCAGTATGAAATGACCTCGGACAAGGTCGAGCATTTGAAGGCCAGCGAAGTTACCTTGCTGACCAACCCGGACTTGAACCTTTATCGCGGCACTGAGTTTCCCTGGCACGTCACCAGCAAGCGTGGCGAAGTGAACCCGGACGGCACCCAGGTGGAGCTGATTGACTCGGTGCGCGTCGCGCGCACCGATGCCAAGAACCGTGACACCGTGATTACCAGCAGCCGCATGACCGTATTCCCACAGAAGCAATATGCGCAGACCGAGCAAGACGTTAGAATCGACGGCGCTGGCGGTGTATCGACTGGCAAGGGAATGAAAGCGTATTTGAAAGAAAGCAGGATACACCTGCTATCGAACGTAAGAGGACAGTATGAGGCTCGTTAAAACTCTCCCTATTTTGCTCGGCCTGGGCGCTGTACTGGGAAGCGTGAGCGCCTGGGCTCTGCCGAACGATAGCCAGCAGCCGATCCACATTTCGGCTGATGATGCGCAACTGGATGACAAGCAAGGTGTAGCGACCTACACCGGCGGCGTGATCATCACCCAAGGTTCGATGAAGATCACCGGTAATACCGTAACGCTGACGCGCACCCAAAGCGGTGACATCGACGTCGTGACTTCGGTAGGCAACCTGGCTTACTTCGAACAGAAGCAGTCGGCTACCGACACAGGTCCGATGAAAGGCTACGGCAAGACTATCCAGTATCACGCCCAGCAGAATCGCATCGTCCTGATTGACCAGGCCAAGGTGCTGAGCCCGGATGGCAACTCCACGGAAGGTGAAAAAATCACCTATGACACCGTGAAGCAGATCGCTAACGCCGGTCGCGCCAATGGCAGCAAAGTCACCGCGCCGCGCCCACGCATCGACATGGTTATCCAGCCGAAGAAGAAGGCCGAGTAATGGCAACCCTGAAAGCCCAGCATCTGGCCAAGGCCTATAAAAGCCGTCAGGTCGTGCGCGACGTCAGCCTGTCGATCGACAGCGGCCAGATCGTCGGCTTGCTCGGCCCCAACGGCGCCGGCAAGACCACCTGCTTCTATATGATCGTCGGCCTGGTCCAGGCGGACCAGGGTCGCGTTCTGATCGACGACCTGGATGTCAGCCACCAGCCGATGCACGGCCGTGCGCGGGCCGGTATCGGCTATCTTCCCCAGGAAGCGTCGATCTTCCGCAAACTGTCGGTTGCGGACAACATCATGGCGATCCTTGAGACCCGCAAGGAACTCGACCGCGATGGGCGCCGCAAGGAGCTGGAAAGCCTGCTGCAGGAATTCCACATCAACCACATTCGCGACAACCTGGGCATGAGCCTGTCCGGTGGTGAACGCCGCCGCGTGGAAATCGCCCGTGCCCTGGCGACCGCCCCCAAGTTCATCTTGCTGGACGAACCGTTTGCCGGCGTCGACCCGATCTCGGTCGGTGACATCAAGCAGATCATCCACCACCTCAAGGCCAAGGGTATCGGTGTGCTGATCACCGACCACAACGTGCGTGAAACCCTCGATATCTGCGAAACCGCGTATATCGTTAACGATGGCCAATTGATCGCCGAGGGTGACTCCGCGACTATCCTCGCCAACGAACTGGTCAAGGAAGTGTACCTGGGTCACGAGTTCCGCCTGTAAACCTGTCCGTACCGACAAGGCGGCGGCAAGTCGGTCGCCTGGAGCGCGGGAGTCAATAAAAACCTCGAGTTTTTTATTGTTACCGCGCTCTAGGCAAAGCCCCCGATATCAGGCATATAATTTGCTTATGTTTGGCGCTCACGCGCCCTGTCGTGGATGGCGCACTGCGCCGGCGAATAAGGTGTTAAGCCCCTGCCATGAAACCATCGCTAGTCCTGAGAATGGGCCAGCAGCTGACGATGACACCGCAGCTGCAACAGGCCATCCGCCTGCTCCAATTGTCGACCCTGGACCTGCAACAGGAAATCCAGGAGGCCTTGGAGTCCAATCCGATGCTCGAACGCCAGGAAGAGGGCGACGACTTCGATAATGCAGACCCGCTGGCCGACAACATCGAGCAAAAACCCAATTCCGACGTGCAGGAACCGTCCTATCAGGAAACCGCCCCGACGGTGGATAACCTTGAGGAAGGCGACTGGAACGAACGCATTCCCAACGAACTCCCGGTGGACACCGCCTGGGAAGACGTCTACCAGACCAGTGCCAGCAGCCTGCCCAGCAACGACGATGACGAGTGGGACTTCACCACCCGCACCTCCGCCGGCGAAAGCCTGCAGAGCCATCTGCTGTGGCAACTGAACCTGGCGCCGATGTCGGACACCGATCGCCTGATCGCCGTGACCCTGATCGACTGCATCAACAACCAGGGCTATCTGGACGAGACGCTCGAAGAAATTCTCGATGCCTTCGACCCGGAACTGGACATCGAACTGGACGAAATCGAAGCCGTCCTGCACCGCATCCAGCAGTTCGAACCCGCCGGTATCGGCGCGCGCACCCTCAGCGAATGCCTGCTGCTGCAACTGCGCCAGTTGCCCGCCAAGACTGCGTGGCTCGCGGAAGCCCAACGCCTGGTCACCGATTACATCGACCTGCTGGGCAGCCGCGACTACAGCCAGTTGATGCGCCGCATGAAGCTCAAGGAAGATGACCTGCGCCAGGTCATCGAGCTGGTGCAAAGCCTCAACCCGCGCCCAGGCTCGCAGATCGAATCCAGCGAAGCCGAATACGTGATTCCCGATGTGATCGTGCGCAAGGACAACGAACGCTGGCTGGTTGAGCTTAACCAGGAGTCGGTGCCGCGCCTGCGCGTCAACCCGCAATACGCCGGTTTTGTAAAACGCGCCGACACCAGTGCCGACAATACCTTCATGCGCAACCAGTTGCAGGAAGCGCGCTGGTTCATTAAGAGCCTGCAAAGCCGCAACGAAACCCTGATGAAAGTGGCCACCCAGATCGTCGAGCACCAGCGCGGCTTCCTGGAGTACGGCGACGAGGCGATGAAGCCGCTGGTCCTGCATGACATCGCCGAAGCGGTGGGCATGCACGAGTCGACGATTTCACGGGTGACCACGCAGAAATTCATGCATACCCCACGGGGTATCTATGAGCTGAAATACTTTTTCTCCAGCCACGTCAGCACCTCCGAGGGCGGCGAATGCTCGTCCACGGCGATCCGCGCGATCATCAAAAAACTGGTTGCCGCGGAAAATCAGAAAAAGCCGTTGAGTGACAGCAAGATCGCTGGTTTACTGGAGGCACAAGGCATTCAGGTCGCCCGTCGAACCGTCGCCAAGTACCGCGAGTCCCTTGGGATCGCGCCTTCCAGCGAGCGTAAGCGTTTGATGTGACGGGCGGGCCACAGCGTTCCAGTGGCGGGTATTCCTACCCGCCGCTTTATGCACTGGCAACGAAGGAGAAGCTGTATGCAAGTCAACATCAGTGGACACCAGCTGGAAGTCACCAAGCCCCTGCGTGAGTACACCGAGAGCAAGCTGAACAAGCTTGCGGGGCATTTTGACAAGATCACCAACGTGCAGGTCATCATGGAGGTCGATAAGCTCAAGCAGAAAATCGAGGCCACCCTGCACGTACCGAATGCCAAGCTCGTCGCCAATGCTGAGCATGAGGACATGTACGCGGCGATTGACTCGCTCTACGACAAGCTGGACCGCCAACTCATAAAGCATAAGGAAAAGAATCTGCACCTGATGCAAGGTACAGGTCGTTAACCCTCCCCCCATGATCCGACTTGAATCCATCCTGACCCCCGGCCGTTCCCTCGTGAACGTGCCGGGCGGCAGCAAGAAAAAAGCCCTCGAACAAATTGCCAACCTGATCCACCGCGAGGTGCCGGATCTGGAGATGCAAGATGTCTTCGAAGCGCTGGTTGCCCGTGAAAAACTCGGCTCCACAGGTTTTGGCAACGGTATCGCCATTCCTCACTGCCGCCTCAAAGGTTGCAATAGTCCCGTGAGCGCCCTGCTGCACCTGGAAGCGCCCATCGATTTCGACGCCATCGACGGTGCCCCGGTCGACCTGCTGTTTGTGCTGCTGGTCCCGGAAGCCGCCACCGATGCGCACCTGGAACTGCTCCGGCAGATCGCCAGCATGCTCGACCGCAAGGACGTCCGCGACAAACTGCGCAGTGCCAGCAGCAATGAGGCGCTGTATCAAGTTGTCCTGGATGAACAAAACGGGCACTAATCATGCGTTTGATCATCGTCAGCGGCCGCTCAGGCTCGGGTAAAAGCACCGCGCTCAATGTGCTTGAGGACAGCGGCTTCTATTGCATCGACAACCTGCCCGCCGGCCTGCTGCCGGAACTGGCGGAACGTGCACTTATTCACACCGAATTGGCGCAACCGCTGGTAGCCGTTTCGATTGACGCGCGCAACTTGCCCAGCCACCTGTCGCGCTTCCCGGAACTGCTTGAAGAAGTGCGCGCCAAGCATATCCACTGTGATGTGCTGTACCTGGACGCCGACGAGGAGACACTGCTCAAGCGTTTCTCCGAAACCCGTCGACGCCACCCGCTCAGTAGCCCGCACCGCTCTCTGGCCGAAGCCATCGAGGACGAAACCAAGCTGCTGGGCCCGATCATTGATCTGGCCGACCTCAAGATCAACACCACCAGTCTCAACCTGTATCAACTGCGCGACGCTATCAAGCTGCGCCTGTTGAGCCAGCCCGAGCCCGGCACGGCGTTTCTCGTCGAGTCATTCGGCTTCAAGCGTGGGATGCCGGTGGATGCCGACCTGGTGTTCGATGTGCGCTGCCTGCCCAACCCCTATTGGAAGCCTGAACTGCGCGAGCAGTCCGGGCTGGACCAGCCTGTGGCTGAGTACCTGGCCGCGCAGCCTGATGTAGAGGAGATGTTCCAGGACATTTCCAGCTACTTGCTCAAATGGTTGCCGCGTTTCGCCGCGAGCAATCGCGCGTATGTCACCATTGCCATCGGCTGCACCGGCGGCCACCACCGCTCCGTCTACCTGACCGAACGCCTGGGCCAGGTGCTGCAACAAACCCTCAAGAACGTCCAGGTTCGCCACCGCGACCTTAGCTGAAAGGAACACCCCCGCGATGCCCGCTCTGGAAATTGAAATCATCAACAAGCTGGGTTTGCACGCCCGGGCCTCGGCCAAGTTCGTCGGCGTTGCCGGGCAGTTTCCCTGCCAGATCCGCGCCGGGCGCACCCCGGAATCCATGGTCGATGGCAAAAGCATCATGGCCATGATGATGCTGGCTGCCGGCAAGGGCACAACGATTCATTTGAAGACCGAAGGCGAGCAAGAGCAGGAAGCGCTGGACGCCCTGGTGGCGCTGATCAACAACTACTTTGACGAGGGCGAATAAACCCGCTTTTGACTCAGGCGAGGCCGCAATGGCCTCAGCCCAACGCAGTATCCATCACCATCATCAAGCAGAACCCGATGCACAAGCCAAGGCTGGCCAGCTTTTCGTGGCCATTGCGGCGCGATTCGGGGATGACTTCGTGAGTCACCACCAGCAACATCGCCCCAGCCGCCAGCGCCAGCCCCAGAGGTAACAGCACCTGCGCCAGGCTCACCAACCAGGCGCAGAGCACGGCGAATACCGGCTCCACCAAACCTGAAGCGGCGCCGATCAGGAACGCCTTGGCCCGCGACATCCCCGCCCCGGCCAATACCAAGGCAATTACCAGGCCTTCTGGTACATCCTGCAAGGCAATGCCCATGGCCAGGCTGTCCGCATCCGGCATGCCGCCACCGGCGGAGACACCCACCGCCATGCCTTCCGGGATGTTGTGAGCGATGATGGCAAATACAAACAGCCAGATGCGCGGCGGGATTACCGGTTTTTCCGGAGTGCCCACCAGCATTTCCGGGCTGGCACCGGAGACTCTGCGATCCACCAGGTACAACCCGAACGCCCCCAGCATAATGCCGAAGCTGATCAAGCCGCCCGCGCCCCAGGGCGAGAGCCCCAGGCTTTGTGCCGCCGTTATGCCCGGCACAACCAATGAAAACGCAGTCGCCGCCAACATCACACCGGCACCAAAGCCCAACAAGGTATCGCCCAAGGCCACCGGCATCCGCCGAATCACCAGCACCGGCACCGCGCCCAACGCCGTGCCGAGCGCGCAGATCGCCCCGCCCTGCAACGCGCGCAGGATGCGCGGTGCCAGGTCCAGCCAGGCCAGCCCGTGGGCCACCAGCAATGTCGTCCCTGCCAATAACAGCAGCGAGCCAAATGCATAACGGAACATTCGCACGCTGCTGATCGCCAATGTTTCAGTGCCCATAGTCGGCCTTAGATCTTGTTATGAGGGTGAATGTCAGGCCAGGGCGGCTTGATAGCGTGCGGCGACTTCCGGCCAGTTGATAACACTGTAGAAGGCATTGATGTATTCCGGGCGACGGTTCTGGTACAGCAAGTAGTAGGCATGTTCCCAGACATCCAGACCAAGGATCGGCGTATTGCCGTTCATCAACGGGCTATCCTGGTTACCGCTGCTTTCCACCACCAGGGTCTTTTGCGGGGTAACGCTCAGCCACGCCCAGCCACTGCCGAAACGGGTCAACGCCGCCTTGGTAAACGCGTCCTTGAAACTGTCGAAACCACCCAGTTGCTCCTCGATTGCCTTGCCGAGGGCCCCTTCAGGCTTGCCCCCGCCTTCGGGCGACATCACGGCCCAGAACAGCGAGTGATTGGCGTGGCCGCCGCCCTGGTTGATCACCGCCGCGCGTAGTTTCTCCGGCAATTGCTGAACACTGGACACCAGTTTCTCTATCGGCCAACCGGCGAATTCGGTGCCCTCGACCGCCGCGTTCAAGTTGTTGATGTAGGTCTGGTGATGCTTGGTGTAGTGAATCTCCATGGTTTGCGCATCGATATGCGGTTCCAGGGCGTCATAGGCGTAAGGCAAGGCAGGCAAGGTGTAAGTCATATCAATGTGCTCCGTATTGAGGAGGGGTCGGATGCGCCGCAGTACCGCCCAGCAGACGATGGGTACGCGGGTACTCACCGTGATCGCTGATGAAATTCAATAATTCGACGTAGGTCTTACTGCTCTGGTGCAACGCCGCTTCGCGCAGTTGTGGGCTCAAGCGTGCGTCCTGCATGGTCTGAAGCAGGCGTTGGTGAATGGCGCACAGGTATTCGGCGCTTTCCTCTGGCTGGTTCAGGCGCAGGTGCAGGTCCGCCAGGTTGTGATGGGAAATCACGCAAGCCGCCACAGCTTCGTCAGCATCCGACCAGCGTTCAAACAATACCTGGGCCAGGGCCAGGGCCTGCAGATAGGCCTCGCGAGCATCGACCAGATCACCCTGCATAAAGCAGCGATTGGCGCGTTCGATCGTGCGTTTCCAGTGCTCCATGGTGAGCCTCCAAAGCGGGGTCGGTGATTACACGCCGCCGGCCGTGAGCTTTTCCGGATCCAGCAGAATTTCCAGTTGGCTGCGAGGCAAGTCAGTGTGTTCAAGAGCGACATCGATCACTGGACGACCCTGTTGATAGGCCTTCTTGGCGATTTCAGCGGCCTTTTGGTAACCAATGATCGGATTGAGCGCGGTGACCAGGATCGGATTGCGTGACAACGCCTCCTTGAGCTTGGCCTCGTTGACCTTGAAGCTGGCAATGGCTTTGTCCGCCAGCAAACGGCTGGCATTGGCCAGCAGCTCCAGGCTGCTGAGCAGGTTCTGGGCAATGATCGGCAGCATCACGTTCAGTTCGAAGTTGCCGGATTGGCCGGCAACCGTGATCACCGTGTCATTGCCGATGACTTGCGCAGCCACCATGGCGGTCGCCTCCGGGATCACCGGATTGACTTTGCCCGGCATGATCGACGAGCCAGGCTGCAAGCCTTCCAGCTCGATTTCACCCAGGCCTGCGAGTGGGCCGGAGTTCATCCAGCGCAGGTCATTGGCGATTTTCATCAGCGACACGGCGGTGGCTTTCAATTGGCCAGAGACGGCGACAGCGGTGTCCTGGGAGCCAATCAGCGCGAACAGGTTCTTGCCCGGCGTGAACTTCACACCGGTCAGGCTGCTCAGTTGCTGACTGAACCGTGCGGCAAACTCCGGGTGCGCATTAATTCCGGTACCCACCGCCGTGCCGCCCTGCGCCAGGGCTTGCAGGCTCGGCAGCAAGCCTTGCAGGTGGCCGATATTGGCCCTGAGTTGCTGCGCCCAACCATTGAGCACCTGGCTCATGCGTACCGGCATAGCGTCCATCAGGTGTGTGCGGCCGGTCTTGACGAAGGGATGAACCTCCTCTGCCTTCTGCTCGATCACCTGCACCAGGTGCAGCAAGGCCGGCAATGTTTGCTCATGCAACACCAGCGCGGCGCTGACATGGATGGTGGTCGGAATGATGTCGTTGCTGCTTTGCCCGCAGTTCACATGGTCATTGGGGTTGACCGCCTCGCCCAGCAAACGGCTGGCCAGGGTGGCGATCACTTCGTTGGCGTTCATGTTGGAACTGGTGCCGGAGCCGGTCTGGAAGATATCCACCGGGAAATGCGGCATGAAATCGCCTTCCAGCAAGCCCTGGGCGGCGTCGACAATGGCCTTGCCCTGCCCTTCGCTGATCTGCTTGAGATCGACGTTGACCTTGGCCGCTGCGGCCTTGGCCAGGATCAGTGCACGAATGAATTGTGCCGGCATGGGTTGGTGACTGATCGGAAAGTTATTCACCGCACGCTGGGTTTGGGCACCGTACAGGGCCTCGGCAGGTACTTGCAGCTCGCCCATGCTGTCGCGTTCGATACGGGTGTTACTCATCGGAAGATCCTTGCACCAAGTCGGAGTGAGAAATCGAAGGCAGCAATTGGCACGTCGCCAATTGCCAGGCAAAGGTCTGCCAGCGCTTGAGGCGGCAGGCACAGTGGGAAAGTTTTTCCAGGTCTCGCAGCGGGCGCCAGGCCTGGTCCAGGCACATGGAACGCCAATGCCACGGCAGCGCGATATCGGTGGCGGTGTCGATCAACAGGCGGAACGCTGTTTCAGCAATGGTCCACGGATGGGTCGCGGTGCAACACGCCAGGTATCGCCCCTCGCTGAGGTAATGTTCGATCAGGCGAGGCTCATTGGGATCGAGGCCACAGCGAATCTGACGACTCATCCAGCGCCAGCTTTCCAGGTACGGATCCTCATGCAGGACAGAACTCATGCTCCACACTCGCTCGGTAATGATATTTATTATTAAATGATATTGAGAATCAAAACAATAGCGGCCGACTAATCGTTCTGCGGCGCGCGCATAAAAAAAGCACGCCATCGTGGGATGGCGTGCCTTTTATGAAGCGAGGGAGGTGTTAGCTACCGGCGACGGTCATTCGCTCGATCAACACCGAACCGGTGCGGATATTGCTGCGCAGTTCCAGGTCATTACCCACGGCAACGATCTGCTTGAACATATCGCGCATGTTGCCGGCGATGGTCACTTCCTGGACGGCGAATTGAATCTCGCCGTTTTCCACCCAAAAACCCGCCGCGCCTCGGGAATAGTCACCGGTGACCATGTTCAGGCCATGGCCCATCAATTCGGTCACCAGCAGACCGCGCCCCATGCGCCGCAATAATGCTGCCTGGTCCTCGTCCCCGTGGGTCACAAACAGGTTATGCACACCGCCCGAGTTGGCCGTGCTGGGCAGGCCGAGTTTACGGCCAGCGTAGGTGCCCAGTACGTAGGAGACCAGCTCACCGTTCTCGACGAACGGTTTGGCATAGGTTGCCAAGCCATCACCGTCGAACGCCGAGCTGCCCATGGCACGCATCAAGTGTGGGCGCTCATCGATGGTCAGCCATTCAGGGAACAACTTCTGGCCGATAGCCCCCTCAAGGAACGACGACTTGCGATACAGGTTGCCGCCGGAAATCGCGCCCAGGAAACTGCCGAACAACCCTCCGGCCAGTTCAGCCGAAAACAGCACAGGCACTTCACAGGTCGGCACCGGGCGCGCACCCAGACGGCTCGCGGCGCGTTGTGCGGCGCGTTGGCCAATGCTCACCGGGTCTGCCAGCAACTCACCCTGACGATTCACGTCGTACCAGTAATCGCGCTGCATCTGGCCATTGGCCTCAGCGATCATCACGCAGCTCAAACTATGGCGAGTGGACGCATAACCGCCAATAAAACCATGGCTGTTTCCGTACACGCGACAACCCTGATGCGTACTCAATGTGGTGCCATCGGCATTCTTGATCCGACTATCGGCATCGAATGCCGCCGCCTCACAGGTCAGGGCCTGTTCAATAGCTTGCTCCGGCGTGATATCCCAGGCATGAAACAGGTCAAAATCCTTCAAGTCCCTGGCCATCAATGCCTTGTCAGCCAGGCCCGAGCTTTCATCCTCGGAGGTGTGCTTGGCGATTGCCAATGCCGCGGCCACAGTTTCACGAATCGCTTCCGGACCGCTGGCCGAGGTACTGGCCGAGCCTTTGCGCTGGCCCACGTACAAGGTGATGCCAAATCCCTGGTCACGGTTGAACTCAACGGTTTCCACTTCGCGCTGGCGCACCGATGTCGACAGGCCCTGCTCCAGCGACACCGCGACTTCACAGGCACTGGCCCCCTGGCGCTTGGCCTCGGCCAGGATCTGCTCGACTTGTTCCTGCAGGGCCGGTAACGCTTGCGGACCGACGCTTTGGGCTGCACTCATGGTTTTCTCCACTCAAATTCTGCTTTCGGTTAAGGCCATCGAGCGACCGGGCCGGACAAGCGGCCCCCGACTGGTTATCATGGCGGCGTTTCTTTGCGGACTGCCACCATGGTTGATTCTTACGACGACTCCCTCGATGGGGAGAAAAGCAAAACCCAGGTCAAACGCGAGCTGCATGCTCTGGTTGACCTCGGCGAGCGTCTTACAACGCTCAAGAAAGACTTGATTGCAAAATTGCCACTGACCGACGAAATGCGCCGGGCGCTTGCGGATGCACCGAAGCACACCGCGAATATCGCGCGCAAACGGCACATCATGTTTATCGGCAAGCTGATGCGCGATCAGGACATTGACGCCATTCTGACCTTGCTCGACCAAACCGATGCCTCCACTCGCCAGTACAACGAACGCTTCCACAACCTGGAGCGTTGGCGTGATCGCCTGATCGAGGGCGATGACGCGGTGCTGGAGAAATTCGTCTTGGACTACCCGGACGCGGACCGCCAGCAATTGCGCTCCCTGATCCGTCAAGCCCAGCATGAGCAGGCGCATAACAAGGCGCCGGCCACCAGCCGTAAAATCTTCAAGTACATCCGTGAGCTGGACGAGACTCAACGCGGCCTGCGTTGATGCCCTTCCCCGGGTGGCGATCCTTGCCACCCGAAGCTCCACCCCTTACGACCCCGTGCCACCCACGGTGATTGCATCAATCTTCAGCGTTGGCTGGCCGACACCCACCGGCACCGACTGCCCATCCTTCCCGCAAGTGCCCACGCCACTGTCCAGCGACAGGTCATTACCGACCATCGACACCTTGCTCATGGCTTCCGGGCCGTTGCCAATCAACGTCGCCCCCTTGACCGGCGCGGTAATCTTGCCGTCTTCGATCAGGTACGCTTCGCTGGTGGAGAACACGAACTTGCCACTGGTGATATCCACCTGGCCACCGCCGAGGTTGGCGCAGTAGATCCCGCGCTTCACCGAGGCGATGATTTCCGCCGGATCGCTTTGCCCCCCGAGCATGTAGGTATTGGTCATGCGCGGCATCGGCAAGTGCGCGTAGGACTCGCGACGGCCATTGCCGGTGCGCGCCACGCCCATCAGGCGAGCGTTGAGCTTGTCTTGCATGTAGCCTTTGAGCACACCGTTTTCGATCAACGTGGTGCACTCGGTCGGCGTGCCTTCGTCATCGACGCTCAGCGAGCCGCGACGCCCGGCCAGCGTGCCATCATCGACGATGGTGCACAGCTTGGAAGCAACCATCTCACCCATACGCCCGCTGTAGGCGGAGCTGCCCTTGCGGTTGAAGTCCCCTTCCAGGCCGTGGCCCACCGCTTCGTGCAGCAACACACCGGACCAGCCTGACCCCAACACCACCGGCAAGGTACCCGCCGGCGCCGGAATGGCCTCCAGGTTCACCAGCGCCTGGCGCAGCGCCTCACGGGCATAGCCCATGGCACGGTCCTCGGCGAGGAAATAACGGTAGTCGGTACGCCCGCCGCCGCCATGGCCGCCACGCTCGCGGCGGCCGTTCTGCTCGACGATCACACTGACATTGAAGCGCACCAACGGCCGTACATCCGCAGCCAACCCGCCATCAGTGGACGCCACCAGAATGCGCTCCCACACCCCCGCCATGCTCACAGTGACCTGCTGGATACGCGGGTCGAGGGCGCGGGTGGCCGCATCGATGCGCTTGAGCAGCTCGACCTTTTCCGCACGGCTGATCACTTCCAAGGGGTTATCCGGTGCGTACAACTGGGCCACGTCCTGGGTACTGAATGCCTGCACCGTGCCATTTTGGCCGGCACGGGAGATCGAACGCGCCGCGCGGGCAGCCAATCCCAAGGCCTCCAGAGTGATGGCGTTACTGTAGGCAAAGCCGGTTTTTTCCCCGGATTGCGCACGCACGCCTACACCCTGGTCAAGGTTGAAACTGCCTTCCTTGACGATGCCATCTTCCAGCGCCCAGGATTCGGATATCTGCCCTTGGAAATACAGGTCGGCGGCGTCGATGCCTGGCCCGGCAAGATCGCCCAGCACGGTTTGCAAGCTTTCGATGGTCACGCCACCGGGTGCCAGGAGATGTTCACTGACTGAGGACAACAACTCGCTCATAGGTTTGGCCTTAAATTCATCGTTCCGAAGCAGGCCGCTGTGCGCCCTGCGAGAAAAAGCGCCGATGGTTGACCACCGGCATGCGCGCCCGTATCGACGCCTGTTCAGTACTATCGCGTTCGGCCAGCAACACCGCCTCGCCTTGATCCCGTTGGGCCAGCACACGCCCCCACGGGTCGACAATTGCCGCGTGCCCATGGGTTTCCCGTGGCCCCGGATGCACACCGCCCTGGGCAGCCGCCAGCAGGTAGCACTGGGTTTCGATGGCCCGCGCGCGAATCAGTACATCCCAATGCGCGGCCCCGGTCACGGCGGTAAACGCTGAAGGCGCGCTAATCAATTCAGCGCCTGCGGCACGCAACTCGCTGTACAACTCGGGGAAGCGCAGGTCGTAACACACCGTCAGGCCCAAACGGCCGACCGGCGTATCGGCCACCACCACATTGCTTCCGAAAGCATAGTCATCAGACTCGCGATAGCGACCCCGAGCGTCCGCCACATCCACATCGAACAAATGCAGTTTGTCGTAACGGGCGACGATTTCACCGCGATCATCAATCAGCAGCGAGCAGGCATTGGCCTTGGCGTTCGGTTGATCCCTGGGCGGCAACGGCAAAGTGCCAGCCACTATCCATAAGGTGAGGTCGCGGGCGGTCTGTTTCAACCACGGCAGGATCGGACCTTCGCCCAGCGCTTCGGCACGGCCGATATCCGCGACGTCGCGGCGACCCATGGCGGCGAAGTTTTCCGGCAGCACCGCAAGCTTCGCACCGCCGGCCGCCGCTTGTTCCAGCAAGCGCCGGGCCTGGGCCAGATTGGTCAGCACATCGCTCTGGCTGACCATTTGAATTACCGCAAAGGACATGGGCCGACACTCCGTAATGGGCATGCGGTCATGCTACTCCACAGGCTCTCAGTTTGGTTTTTCAAATGGCTTGTCGAAGGTGATTTTCGGGTCCTTCCACGGCCCCTCCACTTTGTATTGCACGCTGGCAAAGCGCGACACCCGATCACCGATCAGCTTGTCGATCAGGAACAACGCGCCGCCAATGGCCGGCGCGCCGACGATCAACGCCGCGATCGGCAGGTTATTGGTCACCGGCAACGTCACCAGCAGCTTGGCATCGACGCGGTCAGCCACCAGATCCAGGGTGCCGTTGAGTTCCAGATTGCTTGACGGACCGGTCAGCGTGATCGGCTCACGAGTCACGAACACGCCATTGCTCGCGGCCAACAAGCCTTTGACCCGGTCATAGCTCAAGCCTTTACCAAGCAGGTCCGAAAAGTCCAGGCGCAGTCTGCGCCCGATGGAGTTGAAGTTGAGCAGGCCAAATACCCGCAACGCCTGGGCGCCGCCCTCCACTTCAACGAACTGGCCCTTGCGAAAGGTTGCATCCAGGCTGCCGGAGAAGCGCTTAGGCCCAACCCAGGCTGGCGAACCCGGCCAACGCCCATCCACATCCAGGTGGAAGTCCTCACTGGTCACCGTGGGCGCAAAGCCCCAGCCCTTGAGTACATCGCCAATATTCTTGCCGTCCAGACGCCCCTTGTACCAACTGCCGCTGTCGCCCGGCGAACCTTCCCATCCCCCGGCCCCTTTGAGCAGCATACCCTTGAGACCCAGGTCCAGATCATTGAAGGCCAGTCCCTTCGCGGTTGGACGAATTTTCAATGACCACGCGCCCACCAGGTCCGGCCCCTGGAACAGTTGATCGATGGCGATATCCAGCGCCGGAATATCCTTGGGGTCTATGCTGGCTAGCGGGTCCGGTGCATTTTCATCAGCCTGTATCGTCGGGTCCACGGCCGGCAGTTTCACGTACTGCAGGTTGACCGCAATCGGCGCGCCCTTGGCGTCCGGCAGGTTGACGCTGCCCTTGGCCTGCCGGCTGTCGAGCTGCAAGCCCCAAGCGGCGGATTTGCGGTTCAACTGCAGGTTGACCTGATCGAACTGAGTACCCAGGCCAGTGAGTTTGCCGATCTTGAAGTCGGCACCGCTGAGCAATTGCTTGGCGCTGCCGCCGGGGTCATTGCCGGCGTATTGGTTGACCAGCTTGCGCCACGGATCGATATCCAGCTCCGAAAGCACACCTCGGATACGCAAGCCCTTTGCGCCCGGTAGCACCGCGTCGCCATCACCGAGGAACAACTCGCCACGGCCTTCATTGAATGAACTCGCAGGTGCAGCAAAGGTGAAGTTCGCCAGCTCGCCGTAATCGAACCAATACCGGCGCTCGGCGCCTTGCAAGGTCATACGGAACGCACTGTCACGCCCCTGGCTGGCCGGCATGCCGAACGGTGCCGGCAAGTCCACCGCGACGCCCTTGAGGTTGGAGCTGACCATCAGCTGGCTGTCGGCACCGTCCAGGTCGAGCTGTAACTGATAGGGAATATCGCCGGACACCGGCAGGGGTTGAGTGATTTTCAGCCAGTCGGTGAGCCGCTTGACCGTCACCTGGCCCTTCACCGCAACCCGCGTGCTGAGATCGCCCGGCTTGCCATTGGCGAAGATCTGCGCAGTGATCGGCCGGTCGAACGCTTGGGCCGTGATTTTCTCGCCACTCAAGCCCTTGGTGCTGTCGAAGCGAAAATCGCCCTTGAGCTGCGTCACGTCCAGGGTCGGCTCGGCCAGTTGCAGGCGCGCCTTGTCGGTCTGGAAGTCCACCACGATCTTGGGCTCGGTGCCTTTGACCAGGGGAATATCCAGGTCCAGCTTGCCTTGCAGATCGCCTTCGCCCTTCCAGCCGGCGAAGGTCGAAGCGGTGCCGATCGGCGCCTCCTGCAGGATTTTCAGGCCATCGCCCAGGCCACCGGCAAAAGCGCCGGTCAGCAGCAAATGACTGTCCTTGCCGGGCAGCGCATGGGGAATATTGACGTAGATGTCGTTGACCTGGGTGTCGAGCAATTGGCCTTTGCTCGCCAGGATGCGCACACCGCTCTCCTCGACAAACACTTCGCCATCGACCTTGCTCACATGAGGCCAGCCCGGCTGGAACGCCAGCTCGGCGTCATGCACCTTGAAGAACAGGCTGATATTGCGCGAGGCTGGCAACGCACCGTGGCTCAGCGAGCCTTGGTACTGGAAGAAACCCTGGTCCACCGCTCCCTTGAGAATCGCCGTGCGCAGCCACTCATCCAGCGCCGGGCTCAGCACGGCGGGCAGGTATTTGGGGGTAAAGCGCCCATCGCCATCGACCATGCCGACCCGCAGGTCCATGTAGTCTTCCTGGTTGTGGTCGAAATTCAGGCGAATGAGGAAGTCGGCGGCGATCTTGCCTTCCTCCCCCAGCACCTTGATATACGGCGCGATCAGGGTGAAGCCTTGTGCGTCGAGCTTCCAGGTCAGCCGTGCGTTGGCCTGGAGGTATTGCCAGGGCTTGGCGAAGATCGGGTCGAGGTGCAGGGAGAAGTCTTTGCTGTCCATGCGCAATTCGCCATGGCCCAGGTCACCGCTGATGCTCCCGGACACGTTGCGCGCGGCAGGCGCGCCAAAGTAGGCATCAAAGCCCACCCGCTCCAGGTTGGCGGCAAAACTGACTTTTTGATCGGTAGTGTCCTGGGGCCGGAAGTCCACCAGCACATTACGCAGCACGCCCGTGGCCTTGAGGTGTTCAACGGTTTTGGCGACGCCTTCCGGCAACGGCGCCAAGGCGTTGAGCAGCGGCGTGATCGGCGTCAGGTCGAGGCGGTCGGCCTGCAGGTTCCAGACCTCCTGGTCCTTGTCGGTCGCCAGGCTTTGCTGCAATTGCAGGCGCGATTCCCAGCGGGTGTCACCCAGGTTCATCGCCAACGAATCAAACAGCACCTTCAGGCCACTATCACTGCGTTGCAGGTAGGCGGTAAGGGCGAGGTTTTCGATGTGCACCGGCTTACGCTCGGCGTAACTGCCCTTGACCTGCGGCGAGTTGAGGCGCACCACCGCACTTTGCACGGTGCCTTTGCCCCAGTTCAGCCAGAACTCCCCACCGGCCTTGAACTGCGTGAGTTTCCACTGCTGAGTCAGTTTGGCCGGAATCCACTTGGCCCAGTCACTCTGCGGCAGGCTGAGGTAGGCCTGGACTTGTGCGTCTTTCCATTGGCTGGCACGTATGCGGCTGCGCAGGCTCACTGCCAGGGGCTGGCCGTCGGGCAGGGTCAGGCGCGCGTCGAGGCGTTGACGGGCGACGCCGGTATGCAGGCTGAGGCCTACATAGGTAAGGGTCAGCGGTGCCTGGTCAAGCGGTTGCAGGGTGACCTGGCTGTCGAGCAGCGACACACGCTTGACCATCTGCATGCGCGTGAGCAGCTGCTCTGGGTCCAGCGGCTGGTCGTCCTGCATCGGCAGGCCTTGCAGTGCCCAATGGCCGTCCTTGTCTTCCTTGGCGCTCAGTTGCAGCCCACTGAGTTGCAGGTGAGCCAGGCGCACTTCGCGCGCCATCAGGCTGGCCCAGATATCCGGCACCACTTCCACCTGATCCAGGCGCAAGGCATTGCTGCCCTCGCCCACCATCACATCACGGGCCAGAAGCACCGGCGCGAAACCGCTCCAGCGCCCCTCAAGACTGCCAATGTGCGTCGGCATGCCGACCGCGCCCTCGGCCCTGGCTTCGACTTGCGCACGGTATTCGGCAACCAGCGGTGTCAACTCACGACCCAGGCTCACGTACACCGCCGCCAATACCAGCAGCAACGCGCACAAGCCCAGGCCCCAACGGGTCAAAGCGGCAAAAAAGCGTGTCAGACGCTCCATGTCAGGCGACCCTCAAGGCAGTAGGCAGACGACAGAACAAGGTCTGCCGGCATCAAAAAAGGCAAGCGAATGCGGATCAGAGCAGCACCACGTCGTATTGTTCCTGGGAATACATGGTTTCTACCTGAAAGCGAATGGTGCGCCCGATAAATCCCTCCAGCTCGGCAACATTACCGGACTCTTCATCCAGCAGGCGGTCGACCACTTTCTGGTTGGCAAGCACTCTATAACCTTCGGCCTGGTAGGCACGTGCCTCTCGTAGGATTTCCCGGAAAATCTCGTAGCAAACCGTTTCCGGCGTCTTCAACTTACCGCGCCCCTGGCAACTGCTGCACGGCTCGCACAACACCTGTTCAAGGCTCTCGCGTGTGCGTTTGCGGGTCATCTGCACCAGTCCCAGTTCGGTAATGCCGATGATGTTGGTCTTGGCGTGATCGCGCTCCAGTTGCTTCTCGAGCGTGCGCAATACTTGGCGCTGGTGCTCTTCATCTTCCATGTCGATGAAGTCGATGATGATGATCCCGCCCAGGTTACGCAGGCGCAGTTGGCGCGCAATCGCGGTGGCCGCTTCGAGGTTGGTCTTGAAGATGGTTTCTTCGAGGTTGCGATGGCCTACAAACGCGCCGGTGTTGACGTCAATGGTGGTCATGGCTTCCGCCGGGTCCACCACCAGATAGCCACCGGACTTGAGCGGCACCTTGCGCTCCAGAGCCTTCTGGATTTCGTCTTCGACGCCGTACAGGTCGAAGATCGGCCGCTCGCCAGGATAGTGTTCCAGGCGGTCGGCAATTTCCGGCATCAGCTCGGCAACAAATTGCGTGGTGCGCTGGAAGGTTTCCCGCGAGTCGATGCGAATTTTCTCGATCTTGGGACTGACCAGATCACGCAATGTGCGCAGGGCCAGGCCCAGGTCTTCATAGATGACACTTGGCGCGCCGATGGTCTTGATCTGAGCGCCGATCTGGTCCCACAGACGCCGCAGATAGCGGATGTCCATCAGGATCTCATCGGCACCGGCGCCTTCAGCGGCGGTGCGCAGGATAAAACCGCCCGCCTCCTTGATACCTTCGGCGGCCACGCAATCGCTGACCACCTTTTTCAGGCGCTCACGCTCGCCTTCATCTTCGATTTTCAGGGAAATGCCGACATGCGCCGTACGCGGCATGTACACCAGGTAGCGCGAAGGGATCGACAGTTGCGTGGTCAGGCGTGCGCCCTTGGAACCGATGGGGTCCTTGGTGACTTGCACCACCAGGCTCTGCCCCTCGTGCACCAGGGCACTGATGCTTTCTACCGCAGGGCCCTCACGCAGGGAAATTTCCGAAGCATGGATGAAGGCGGCGCGGTCCAGGCCGATGTCGACGAAGGCCGCCTGCATCCCCGGCAACACGCGCACCACCTTGCCTTTGTAGATATTGCCAACGATCCCGCGCTTCTGGGTGCGCTCAACATGCACTTCTTGCAGAACACCGTTCTCTACCACCGCCACGCGCGATTCCATCGGCGTGATATTGATCAGAATCTCTTCACTCATGGCTGGGTCTCGTTCAGGCGTTTTCACAATAGTGACCGGTCGCTTAAGGCTGGGCGCTGGAGTAACGCGTTCAGCGCGCGGTAAGGTGTTGCCAACAGGGTATGCCGAATCGGTCGAGCAGTTGTGCGGTTTCGCACACCGGCAGGCCTACCACGGCGGAATAACTGCCATTGAGCCCGGCGACAAACACCGACCCAAGCCCTTGGATAGCATAGCCGCCCGCCTTGTCCCGGGGTTCGCCACTGTGCCAGTAGGTGGTTGCCTCTTCGACAGAAATCCCACGAAAAAGTACACGACTGCTTACACATACGGTTTCGCAACGTTGACCGTCAGTGACGGCGATAGCGGTGAGGACTTCATGCTCGCGCCCCGCCAAGGTCATCAACATCGCCAGCGCATCGGCCTGGTCGACCGGTTTGCCGAGGATCTGGCCGTCGACGATCACGGCGGTGTCCGCCCCCAGCACGCAGACGCCAGGCGTGTGCCCAAGCGCAGCAAAACCGGCCGTCGCCTTGCCGCGTGCAAGACGCTCGACATAGGCCACAGCCGGTTCATCAGTAAGAGGTGTTTCATCGATAGCGGCGCTCACCACGGTGAAGGGAACACCGATCTGGGTCAGCAGCTCACGCCGCCTCGGAGAACCCGAGGCCAGATAAAGCGAATTCATTGCAGACTCTCCCTGTAGAGTTCGATAACCAGGCAGAGCCTCGCAATCCATTCAATTGATTTTATAGCGACGACGCAGCCCACGCAGGCCAAAACTGATCCACGGCCACAGCAGCGCGCTGACCAGTGCCGGCAACACCAGCGCCAGGGTTGGCTGGCGGTTGCCGGTCAAGGCGCTGAGCCATAATTGAACAAGCTGCGCCAGGCCGAAGATCACCAGGATCACCAGGCATTGCTGCCACATCGGGAACATACGCAAACGCTGCTGCAACGACAGCACAAGAAACGTGATCAGCGTGAGGATCAATGCGTTCTGGCCAAGCAAAGTGCCGTACAGCACATCTTCCGCCAAACCCAGGAACATGGCCGTGACCATGCCCACTTTGTGCGGCAGGTTCAGCGACCAGAAAGCCAGCAGCAATGCCAACCAGAGCGGGCGCAGGATTTCCATGAACTGCGGCAGCGGCGAAACGCTGAGCAGCAAGCCGATGGCGAATGTCAGCCAGACGATCCAACCATTGCGTGAATGTGTACCGGCCATTATTCCTCCCTCTGCCGTGTGGTCGTCGGGGCGGCGGTCGCTGGCTTGACGGCTGGCGTCGTGGTGGTCGGCGGTTTGGCCGCTGCCGGTTTCACCGCGGGCGTACTGTGGGCAGCAGGCTTGACGGGCTTGACGGGCGTGGCCACCGGCGCCGTGGCCGGCGCAGTTGTCGCAGGCACTGCAGGCGTCGCCGAGGCAGGCTTGGGCACCGTTGCCGGAATGATCGGCGCGGTGCCGTTCTTCCGGTCTTCCGCTTCCTGGGCCTGGGCGGCATCGTTGGCGCGCTCTTCCGGGGTGCGATTGTCGCTGAATACCAACAGCAGGTAACGGCTGCGGTTCAGCGCTGCGGTCGGCACGGCGCGCACAATGGCAAATGGCTGGCCGGAATCGTGGATCACTTCCTTGACCGTCGCCACCGGGTATCCCGCCGGAAAGCGCTGGCCCAGGCCGGAACTGACCAACAGGTCGCCTTCCTTGATGTCGGCGGTGTCGGCCACGTGCCGCAACTCCAGGCGCTCCGGGTTGCCGGTACCGCTGGCGATTGCGCGCAAACCGTTACGATTGACCTGCACCGGAATGCTGTGGGTCGTGTCCGTCAGCAGCAGGACCCGCGAGGTGTAGGGCATCAACTCCACCACCTGGCCCATCAAGCCACGAGCATCGAGCACTGGCTGGCCGAGAACCACGCCGTCGCGCTCACCCTTGTTGATGATGATGCGATGCGTGAAGGGATTGGGGTCCATGCCGATCAACTCGGCCACTTCGACCTTCTCGTTGACCAGCGCGGAAGAATTGAGCAACTCGCGCAGCCGAACGTTCTGCTCGGTCAGGGCCGCGAGCTTTTGCATGCGCCCCTGCAGCAGCAGGTTTTCGGTCTTGAGTTTTTCGTTTTCGGCGACGAGCTCGGTGCGGCTGCCGAATTGGCTGGCCACGCCCTGGTAGAGACGTTGCGGCAGGTCGGTGATCCAGTAGGTCTGCATCAACACCAGCGACATCTGGCTGCGCACGGGCTTGAGCAGTGCGAAGCGGGCATCGACCACCATCAGCGCGACCGAAAGCACGACCAGCACCAATAAGCGCACGCCCAATGAGGGGCCTTTGGCGAAAAGCGGTTTAATAAGCCGCTCCTCCCAGGCAAATATTTTCTTTATTCATACGGCATCTAACCGGCCTGGATGCAGATTGAAGACGATAAACGCCAACAGGCAGCACTGCAAAGTGCTGCCTGCGGGCGAAACATGGCGCCACCAACGATCTTATTCGCTGGAGAGCAGGTCCATGGTGTGTTTATCCATCATTTCCAGTGCACGACCACCGCCACGGGCAACGCAGGTCAGCGGGTCTTCGGCGACGATCACCGGCAGACCGGTTTCCTGGGCCAGCAACTTGTCGAGGTCGCGCAGCAATGCACCACCACCGGTCAGCACCAGGCCGCGCTCGGCGATATCGGAAGCCAGTTCCGGCGGCGATTGCTCCAGGGCGCTCTTCACAGCCTGAACGATGGTGGCCAGGGACTCTTGCAGAGCTTCCAGCACTTCATTGGAGTTCAGGGTGAAGGCACGCGGAACGCCTTCGGCCAGGTTGCGGCCGCGAACATCGACTTCGCGAACTTCGCCGCCCGGGTAAGCGGTGCCGATTTCCTGCTTGATGCGCTCGGCGGTGGATTCGCCGATCAGGCTGCCGTAGTTACGACGCACATACGTGATGATCGCTTCGTCGAAGCGGTCGCCGCCAACGCGTACGGATTCGGCATACACCACACCGTTCAGGGAAATCAGGGCGATTTCAGTGGTACCACCACCGATATCCACCACCATCGAACCGCGCGCTTCTTCAACCGGCAGGCCGGCACCGATCGCAGCGGCCATTGGCTCTTCGATCAGGAACACTTCGCGGGCACCGGCACCGAGGGCCGATTCACGGATGGCACGTCGCTCCACCTGGGTGGACTTGCACGGAACGCAGATCAGCACACGAGGGCTGGGCTGCAGGAAACTGTTTTCGTGAACCTTGTTGATGAAGTACTGCAGCATCTTCTCGCAGACACTGAAGTCGGCGATCACGCCATCCTTCATCGGACGAATGGCGGCAATATTGCCCGGTGTTCGGCCGAGCATGCGCTTGGCCTCGGTGCCGACGGCAACGACACTTTTCTGATTACCATGGGTCCGAATGGCCACAACCGATGGCTCATTCAGAACGATACCGCGCTCGCGCACGTAAATAAGGGTGTTGGCAGTGCCCAGGTCAATGGAAAGATCGCTGGAAAACATGCCACGCAGTTTCTTGAACATGGGAAAGGGACCCTAGGCAACGCGTGGGTAAAAAAGTGCGGCAAACTCTAACAACGACAGGGATTTTGGGCAAGGCGCCAATGTGCTAAATTGGCCGACTTTCTGTGCACCTAACCCCACAATCGCGGCCGTAAGACCGTAGAAATGCGGTAGTGTTCCGACAATCTAACACACGGACAGCTTCCGTTCTGTTTTCCACTGGAGATTCCCATGGCGCTTGAACGCTCCGACGTGGAAAAAATCGCTCATCTGGCCTCGCTTGGCCTGAATGAAGCCGATCTTCCACAGACCACCGCAGCCCTGAACAGCATTCTCGGGCTGGTTGACCAAATGCAGGCGGTAAATACCGACGGTATCGAGCCCCTGGCTCATCCGCTGGAAGCCAGCCAGCGCCTGCGCGCGGACGTCGTGACCGAACGCAATAATCGCGAGGCCTACCAATCCATCGCGCCAGCGGTCGAAAACGGCCTGTACCTGGTTCCGAAAGTCATCGACTAAAGGGAAAGAGCCTTTCATGCATCACATGACTCTGGCCAAGATCGCCCGCGGTCTCGCCGACAAAAAGTTTTCTTCCGAAGAGCTGACCACGACCCTGCTGGCGCGTATCGCCGAGCTGGGCCCCAAGGTCAACTGCTTCATCAGCCTCACCGAAGAGCTGGCCCTGAGCCAGGCCAAGGCCGCCGACGCACGTCGCGCCAACGGTGAAAACGGCGCACTGCTGGGCGCCCCGATCGCCCACAAAGACCTGTTCTGCACCCAGGGCATTCGCACCAGTTGCGGCTCGAAGATGCTCGACAACTTCAAGGCACCCTACGACGCCACCGTGGTCGCCAAGCTGGCCGCCGCCGGCGCAGTGACCCTGGGCAAGACCAACATGGACGAATTCGCCATGGGGTCGGCCAACGAATCGAGCTACTACGGCGCGGTAAAAAACCCGTGGAACCTGGAGCACGTGCCTGGCGGTTCGTCCGGCGGTTCGGCCGCCGCCGTTGCCGCGCGCTTCCTGCCGGCCGCCACGGCCACCGACACCGGCGGCTCCATCCGCCAACCCGCTGCGTTCACCAACCTCACCGGTTTGAAGCCGACGTACGGTCGCGTCTCCCGTTGGGGCATGATCGCCTACGCCTCCAGCCTCGATCAGGGCGGCCCGCTGGCCCGTACCGCTGAAGACTGCGCGATCTTGTTACAAGGCATGGCAGGCTTCGACACGCAGGACTCCACCAGCATCGATGAACCGGTGCCGGACTACAGCGCCAGCCTCAATACCTCGATCAAGGGCCTGCGCATCGGCGTGCCGAAGGAATACTTCAGCGCCGGCCTCGACCCGCGTATCGCCGAGTTGGTGCACGACAGCATCAAAGAGCTGGAAAAGCTCGGCGCCGTGATCAAGGAAGTCAGCTTGCCGAACAACCAGCACGCGATTCCTGCGTACTACGTGATCGCGCCGGCGGAAGCCTCTTCCAACCTGTCGCGTTTCGACGGCGTGCGCTTCGGCTACCGCTGCGAAAACCCGAAGGACCTCACTGACCTGTACAAACGCTCCCGTGGCGAAGGCTTCGGCGCCGAAGTACAGCGCCGCATCATGGTCGGGGCCTACGCCCTGTCGGCCGGCTACTACGATGCGTACTACCTCAAGGCGCAAAAAATCCGTCGCCTTATCAAGAACGACTTCATGGCCGCCTTTGAAGAAGTCGACGTGATCCTCGGCCCGACCACGCCGAACCCGGCCTGGAAGATCGGTGCCAAGACCGGCGACCCGATCGCCGAGTACCTGGAAGACCTCTACACCATCACCGCCAACCTCGCGGGCCTGCCGGGCTTGTCTATGCCCGCCGGTTTCGTCGATGGCCTGCCGGTGGGCGTGCAATTGCTCGCCCCGTATTTCCAGGAAGGCCGCCTGCTCAATGTGGCGCACCAGTACCAGTTGAACACCGACTGGCACACTCGCACCCCTACCGGCTTCTGAGGAGAACACTATGCAATGGGAAGTTGTGATCGGGCTGGAGATTCATACCCAGCTCGCCACCCAATCGAAGATTTTCTCCGGTAGCGCCACCACGTTCGGCTCCGAGCCCAACACCCAGGCCAGCCTGGTAGACCTGGGCATGCCCGGCGTCTTGCCGGTGCTGAACCAGGAAGCGGTGCGCATGGCGGTGATGTTCGGCCTGGCGATTGACGCCGAGATCGGCCAGCACAACGTGTTTGCGCGCAAGAACTACTTCTACCCGGACCTGCCCAAGGGCTACCAGATCAGCCAGATGGAGCTGCCGATCGTCGGCAAGGGCCATCTGGATATTCCGCTGGAAGACGGCACCATCAAGCGTGTCGGCGTGACCCGCGCGCACCTGGAAGAAGACGCCGGCAAAAGCCTGCACGAAGAATTCCCCGGGGCCACCGGTATCGACCTGAACCGTGCCGGCACGCCGCTGCTGGAGATCGTGTCCGAACCGGATATGCGCAGCGCCAAGGAAGCCGTGGCCTACGTCAAGACCATCCACGCGCTGGTGCGCTACCTGGGTATCTGCGACGGCAACATGGCCGAGGGCTCGCTGCGTTGTGACTGCAACGTGTCGGTGCGCCCCAAAGGCCAGGCCGAGTACGGCACGCGTTGCGAGATCAAGAACGTCAACTCGTTCCGTTTCATCGAGAAGGCGATCAACACCGAAGTGCGTCGCCAGATCGAACTGATCGAGGACGGCGGCAAGGTGATCCAGCAAACGCGCCTGTACGACCCGAACAAAGACGAAACCCGCGCCATGCGCAGCAAAGAGGAAGCCAACGACTACCGTTACTTCCCCGACCCGGACCTGTTGCCGGTGGTGCTCGAGGACTCGTTCCTCAATGACGTGCGCGCCACCCTGCCGGAGCTGCCGCAGCAGAAACGCGAACGCTTCCAGGCGCAGTTCGGCCTGTCGGTCTACGATGCCAGCGTTTTGGCCTCCAGCCGCGAACAAGCCAACTACTTCGAAAAAGTCGTGAGCATTGCCGGTGACGCCAAACTGGCAGCCAACTGGGTAATGGTCGAACTGGGCAGCCTGTTGAACAAACAGGGCCTGGAAATCGACGACGCCCCGGTGACCGCCGAGCAATTGGGCGGCATGCTGCTGCGCATCAAGGACAACACGATCTCCGGCAAAATCGCCAAGACCGTGTTTGAAGCGATGGCTGCTGGCGAAGGCACTGCCGACGAAATCATCGAGAAGCGCGGCCTCAAGCAAGTCACCGACAGCGGCGCCATCTCGGCCGTACTCGATGAAATGCTGGCGGCCAACGCCGAACAGGTCGAGCAATACCGCGCGGCAGACGAAGCCAAGCGCGGCAAAATGTTCGGTTTCTTTGTCGGCCAGGCCATGAAAGCCTCCAAGGGCAAGGCCAACCCGCAACAGGTGAACGAACTGCTCAAAAGCAAGCTCGAAGGCTGATTGCGATGAAGGGGCCGGGTGTGATCTCATGCTCGGCTCGGACCTCCCACATTTGATATGGGATTCCTTGAATGAAGCGTCTACTGGGCCTCCTGGCCCTGTTTTCTCTGCTGACCGGTTGCGCCAGCGGCCTCATCGACCCCAACGGCTACGACGAAACCGGTACCGCCTCCTATTACGGCGCCCGGCACCATGGCAAAAAAACCGCCAGCGGTGAACCTTTCAACCAAAACTCCCTGACCGCTGCCCACCGGCGGCTGCCCTTCGGCACCCAGGTCAAGGTCACCAATCTGGACAACGACAAATCCGTCGTGGTCCGCATCAATGATCGCGGCCCGCATACCCGTGGGCGCTTGATTGATCTTTCACGGCGCGCCGCCGAACAACTGGGCATGCTGCGCAGCGGCACCGCCAGGGTTCGCGTGCAAGCCATGAGCAACTGAACGAGGGAGCCTGGCCATTTTCGGATTAACCGCCCTTTCGCCCTGGAGCCTGCTCGAGCTGGTCAGCGGCCTGCTGCTGCTGATCGTTGGTGCCGAGATCCTGGTGCGCGCCGCCGTGCGCCTGGCGGCAAGCCTCAAGGTGCGGCCATTGATCATCGGCCTGACCATCGTGGCCTTCGGCAGCAGCGCACCACAGATGACGGTCAGCCTGCAGGCGACCCTGGCCGGCAACACCGATATCGCCGTGGGCAGTGTGATCGGCAGCAGTATCTTCAATGTCCTGGTGACCCTGGGCCTGTCGGCGCTGATCATTCCCCTGCGCGTCTCGCGGCAACTGGTGCGCCTGGATATCCCGGTGATGATCCTTGCCGGCCTGCTGGTGTTTATCCTCGCGGCCAACGAAGAGCTGACCCCGATCGACGGGCTTTTCCTGCTGATCGCCTTGCTGGCCTACCTCGCGGTGCTGCACTACCAGACCCGCCACTCGCGCCGCCCGCGCACATTGGACACCGTAGCCCAGGCGCCCTGGCTGAGCAGCGTGCTGCTGATGCTCGGCGGCTTTCTGATCCTGGCGCTGGCCGGGCATCTGCTGCTGGGCGCGGCGGTGGATGTGGCGAGCGACCTGGGCTTGTCGGAACGCATTGTCGGCCTGACGCTGATCGGCGTCGGCACTTCGCTGCCCTGCCTGGCCACCTCGCTGATTGCCGCGTTGCGCGGCCAGCGGGAAATTGCCGTGGGCAATGTGATCGGCAGCAATTTGTTCAATCTGCTCGGCGTGCTGGGGCTCACCGCGCTGTTGGCGCCGTCGCCGTTGTCGGTATCACCCAACGCTCTGGACTTCGACTTGCCGGTGATGCTCGGCGTGGTGGTGTTGTGCCTGCCGGTGTTCTACACCGGCTACCGCGTGACCCGCGCCGAAGGCCTGGTGCTGCTGGGGCTGTACCTGGCGTATGGGCTGCATGTGATGTCATTCACCACCGGCATGCCCCTGGCCAACAAGCTGGAACAATTGATGCTGCATTACGTCCTGCCGGCGCTGGTGGTGTTCCTGGTGTTCACCTCACTGCGCGCCTGGCGCCGCCAACACAAGAGGGAATCGCAATGACCGATCAGAAAAAGTCCGGAGTTGAAATGCGCCGCCAGGTCATGGGTGACGTATTCGTCGACCGCGCCCTGGGCAACGCCACTGAATTCACCCAGCCGCTGCAGGATTTCGTCAACGAACATGCCTGGGGCAGCGTGTGGAGTCGCGAAGGTTTGCCGCTCAAGACCCGCAGCCTGATCACCCTCGCCGCCCTCACCGCACTCAAATGCCCGCAGGAGCTTAAAGGCCACGTGCGCGGCGCACTGAACAATGGCTGCACCGTGGAAGAGATTCGCGAAGCGCTGCTGCATTGCGCGGTGTATGCGGGCGTGCCGGCGGCGATTGATGCGTTTCGCGCGGCGCAGGAAGTGATCGAGGCGTATCAGGCCGATCAGCAGTAACTGTCAGGCAGCATTCAGATCCACCCACCCGCCTGCAACACAAAAATACCGATATTCGTGGTCACCGCCGCCATCAGCGTGGTGATCACGATAATCGCCGCCGCCAACTCATGATTGCCCTCGGCCGCCCTGGCCATCACAAAGCTCGCCGCAGCCGTCGGTGCGCCAAAGTACAAAAACAGAATCCCCAGTTCCGGCCCGCGAAAGCCCAGCAGCCAGGCACCCAGGGTGGCGACAATCGGCAACCAGACCATTTTCATCAAGCTCGCGCTCAAGGCCATGTTGCCGCTTTTGCGCAGCGCCGCCAGGGACAAGGTGCCGCCGATGCAGATCAAGGCCAGTGGCAAGGTGGTATCGGCCAAGTACGCCAAGGACTTTTCCAGCCAGCCGGGCAGGCCAATCTGAAAATAGGCGAACGGCGCCGCCACGATCACGCTGATGATCAACGGGTTGGCCACCACGCTCTTGAAAATGCTCCAGGGGTCGGACTTGATCACCGGGCTATACACCGCCAATACAATGGTCGACAGGGTGTTGTAGAACAAGATCACCAGCGCCGCGAGGACCGCGCCCAGCGAGATCCCATAGTCGCCGTACATGCTGGCCGCCAGCGCCAGGCCGATCACCCCGTTATTGCCGCGAAACGCGCCCTGGGTGTAAATGCCGCGGTCTTCACGCTTGCAACGAAAGATCGCCCAGCCCCAGGCCAGGGCAAAGCTCACCAACGTGGCGATTGAAAAATAAATCAGCAGCCCCGGCTTGAGCGCCGAATGCAGGTCGGCATGCAGGATGCCCAGGAACAGCAGCGCCGGCATGGTGACGTTGAACACCAGGGACGAAGCCGTGTGGATGAAGTTGTCGTTGATCCAGTTGATGCGCTTGAGCAGCACACCGAGAAACAGCATGGCAAACACCGGCGCGGTGATGGTGAGGGTGGTGAGGAAGATAACCAGCATGCCGGGAAGAACCTTGGTGAGCGTCGTTAGGTGGCTAATGATAAGCCAGTGTAGGCCGCTTCGTCTGGTCTAGATCCTTGTAATGAGCGGGCTTGCCCCGCGTTGGGTGGCGAAGCCGGCCCAAACCCAAGCGACTGAGTTCCAACTGGAGAAACTCAGTGCCGGAGATGGGGCGGCTTCGCCATCCAACGCGGGGCAAGCCCGCTCACCACAGTCAGGTAATCGGCGCAGGGTTGAACAGGGTGATGTCGTTATGCAGCTTGTGATGCTCCGCCCAGGTCTGCTTCTTGCCGCTGGCCACATCCAGGTAGAAGTGGAACAACTCCCAGCCCAGCTCCTCGATAGTCGCCCGCCCGGTGGCGATGCGCCCGGCGTCGATATCGATGAGGTCCGGCCAGCGCTGCGCCAACTCCGTACGCGTCGAGACTTTCACCACCGGC
This sequence comes from Pseudomonas lactucae, assembly GCF_036688725.1. Classification (NCBI taxonomy): domain Bacteria; kingdom Pseudomonadati; phylum Pseudomonadota; class Gammaproteobacteria; order Pseudomonadales; family Pseudomonadaceae; genus Pseudomonas; species Pseudomonas lactucae. The sequence goes on from NZ_JAQQPT010000005.1 coordinate 212,003, forward strand.
GCCATCGCCAGCCCGTAAGGCGTGCCACGCCCGGTGGTGAACACATGCAGGTTCATCCCCGCCGCCAGTTGCAAGGTGCCGCACACAAAATCACTGGCCGGCGTGGCGCAAAAGATCAAACCCTTGCCCTTGAACCGCTCGCCAGGGCCCAGCACGCCATTGATCGCGCTGCTGCCGGATTTGACGATGGAGCCCAAGGACTTCTCGACAATATTCGACAACCCACCCTTCTTGTTGCCCGGCGTGGTGTTGGCGCTGCGGTCCGCCTCGCCCTTGGCCAGGTAACGGTCGTACCAGTCCATTTCACGCACCAGCTCTTCGGCAACTTCCTTTGTCTGCGCACGAGAAGTCAGCAGGTAGATGGCATCGCGTACTTCGGTGACTTCGGAAAACATCACCGTCGCCCCGGCCCGCAGCAACAGGTCCGAGGCGTAGCCCAGCGCCGGGTTGGCGGTGATGCCGGAAAACGCATCACTGCCACCACATTGCATGCCCAGAATCAGCTCGGAGGCCGGCACGGTTTCGCGGCGGCGCTGGTCGAGTTTTTTCAGGCGGGTTTCAGCCAACGCCATGATCTGCTCGATCATTTCGGTAAAACCGTGGCTGGAATCCTGCAGCCGGTACAACCACGGCTCGCTCAGGTCGACCGAGCTGTCGTTGTCATGCATCACCTGCCCGGCCTGCAATTTCTCGCAGCCCAGGCTGATCACCAATGCTTCGCCTCCCAGGTTCGGGTTGCGCGCCAGATTGCGCACGGTGCGGATCGGAATGTAAGCGTCAGTGGCGGTGATCGCCACCCCGCAGCCGTAGCTGTGGGTCAGCGCCACCACGTCATCGACATGCGGGTACTTGGGCAGCAGCTCGTCCTTGATGCGCTTGACCGCATGGTCCAGCACCCCGGTCACGCACTGCACCGTGGTGGTGATACCCAGGATATTGCGCGTGCCCACAGTACCGTCGGCGTTGCGATAGCCCTCGAACGTGAAGCCTTCCAGCGGCGCCTGGCGCTCCGGCACTTCGGTGGACAGTGGCAGGCTGTCCAGGGGTGGCGCGGTCGGCATGCGCAGTTGATCTTCCTGGACCCAACTGCCGCGTGGAATCGGCGCCAAGGCGTAACCAATGGTCTGGCCGTAGCGAATAATCTCTCCGCCTTCAGGGATATCTTCCAGGGTCACCTTGTGACTCTGGGGGATGAAATCCACCGTCACCAGGCCGTCCGGGAACTCGGTCCCGGCCGGTACGCCCTGGTCATTCACCACGATCACTACGTTGTCGCGCTCGTGCAAACGAATGGAGCGTGGCGAGTCGGCATGTTCAATCAACTGCATCACGGTGCCTCTCAGGAATGCGCTTGGGTTAGGTTGTTCAACTCTGGCCCCTTGCTTGGCGGCTCTTTGAGTACTACACGCTTGATCGGGCCGACGATGACCAGGTAGCTGAACACCGCCACCAGCGCGTTGGCGCCGACGAACACCAGGGCCCACTTGAACGAGCCAGTGGTGCTGATGATGTAGCCGATCACGATCGGGGTGGTGATCGAGGCCAGGTTACCGAAGGTGTTGAACAGGCCGCCACTGAGGCCGGCGATTTGTTTCGGCGAGGTGTCGGACACCACCGCCCAACCGAGTGCGCCAACGCCCTTGCCGAAGAAGGCCAAGGCCATGAAACCCACCACCATCCACTCAACGTCGACGTAGTTACACGCAATGATGCTGCTGGACACCAGCAAACCGGCAATGATCGGCGCCTTGCGCGCGAAGGTCAGCGAATGGCCCTTGCGCAGCAGATAGTCGGAAATCACTCCGCCCAGCACGCCGCCGATAAACCCGCAAATCGCCGGTAAGGAGGCAATGAAACCGGCCTTGAGGATGGTCATGCCACGGTCCTGCACCAGGTACACCGGGAACCAGGTCAGGAAGAAGTAGGTGATGCCGTTGATGCAGTACTGGCCCAGGTAAACGCCCAGCATCATGCGGTTGGTCAGCAGTTGGCGGATGTAATCCCACTTCGGCCCGTCGGTTTTCTTACCCTTGCCCTTGTCCTGGTCCATATCGACCATCGCGCCATTGGCGGCGATATGATTGAACTCGGCTTCGTTGATCATCGGGTGCTGGCGCGGGCTGTGGATAACTTTCAGCCAGACCAGTGAAAACAGAATGCCGATCACGCCCATCACGATAAACACGTGCTGCCAGCCGAAGCGGTAGACGATCCAACCCATCAGCGGCGCGAACAACACCGTGGCGAAGTATTGCGCCGAGTTGAAGATCGCCGATGCCGTGCCGCGTTCAGCGGTGGGGAACCAGGCGGCGACAATTCGCGCATTACCCGGGAAGGACGGCGCTTCGGCCAGGCCCACCATGAAGCGCAGCATGAACAGCGCAACCACTGCGGTGGAGACACCGAACTCACCGACATAGCCTTGCAGCACGGTGAACAGTGACCAGGTGAAGATGCTCAGGGCATAGACTTTTTTCGAGCCGAAACGATCGAGCAGCCAGCCACCGGGAATTTGCCCGGCCACGTAGGCCCAACCGAATGCGGAGAAGATATAACCGAGGGTGACCGCGTCGATGCCGAGGTCTTTTTGCAGGCTGGAGCCCGCGATGGCGATGGTGGCCCGGTCGGCGTAGTTGATCGTGGTCACCAGGAACAGCATGAGCAGGATCAAATAGCGGACGTGGGTCGGCTTGGTCGCTTGCATGTAGATGTACTCCCACTAATTATTTTTTTTGCGGGTAATAGTTATGTGTGTTCAGTGTGGGAGCCGGCAGGCGTCCGGCTCCCACGGATACTGCGTGTTACGAACCGATGTAGCTGGTTTTCACCACGGTGTAGAACTCTTGCGCATAGCGACCTTGCTCACGCGACCCGTAGGACGAGCCCTTACGGCCACCGAATGGAACGTGATAGTCCACACCGGCGGTCGGCAGGTTGACCATTACCATCCCGGCCTGGGAGTGGCGCTTGAAGTGGTTGGCGTATTTCAGCGAAGTGGTGGCAATGCCCGCCGACAACCCGAACTCGGTGTCGTTGGCCATGGCCAGCGCCGCCTCGTAGTCCGCCACGCGCACTACGTTGGCCACCGGGCCGAAGATTTCTTCACGGCTGATGCGCATCTGGGCTTCGCTGTCGGCAAACAACGTCGGCGCCAGGTAGTAGCCTTCGGTGTCGCAGGTCACCAGGCCGCCACCGCTGACCAGCCGCGCACCTTCGCTTTGGCCGATGTCGATGTATTTCATGTCCTGGTCAAGCTGGGCCTGGGACACTACCGGGCCAATGTCGGTACCGCTTTTGAGCGCGTGGCCGACCTTGATCGACTTCATACGCTCAGCCATGGCTGCGACGAATTGGTCGTGAATACCGGCGGTGACAATCAAACGGCTCGATGCCGTGCAACGCTGGCCGGTGGAGTAGAACGCGCTCTGCACCGACAGCTCGACAGCCTGCTTGAGGTCGGCGTCGTCGAGAATGATCTGCGGGTTCTTGCCGCCCATTTCCAGTTGCACCTTGGCCTGGCGCGACACGCAGCTGACTGCGATCTGACGCCCCACACCGACGGAACCGGTGAAGCTGATGCCGTCGACTTTCGGGCTGTTGACCAGCACATCGCCGACCACACGGCCGCTGCCCATCACCAGGTTGAACACGCCGGCCGGGAAACCGGCGCGGGAAATAATTTCCGCCAGGGCCCAGGCACAGCCCGGCACCAGTTCGGCCGGTTTGATCACCACGCAGTTACCGTAGGCCAGGGCCGGGGCGATCTTCCACGCGGGGATGGCAATCGGGAAGTTCCACGGGGTGATCAAGCCGACCACGCCGAGGGCTTCGCGGGTCACTTCGACATTGACACCCGGACGCACCGACGGCACGTAGTCACCGGACAAACGCAGGCACTCGCCGGCGAAGAATTTAAAGATGTTACCGGCGCGGGTTACTTCGCCGATAGCCTCGGGCAGGGTCTTGCCCTCTTCACGGGCCAGCAGGGTGCCGAGTTCTTCGCGGCGCGCGAGAATTTCGCTGCCGACTTTATCCAACGCATCGTGGCGAGCCTGGATCCCGGAGGTGGACCAGGCCGGGAACGCGGCGCGGGCAGCATCGATAGCGGCGTTGACCTGAGCGACGTCGGCCTTGGCATACTCGCCGATGACATCGGACAACTCCGATGGGTTGATATTGGCGCAATAGTCGGCGCCGGCCACCCACTGACCGTTGATATAGTTTTCATAACGCTTGGCTTGGGACACGAATCTTCTCCTGACGCAAAAGGCCGCTGATTGCTCAGCGGCCTTGTAGATAAGTTATTGCGGGCCTTGCTTGTCGATCAGCGCGGCCAGGGCTTCGTATTCTTCCGGCAGCAGGTCGGTCAACGGCGTGCGCACCGGGCCTGCGTCATAGCCGACGATTTTTGCACCGGCCTTGACGATGCTCACCGCATAACCGGCCTTGCGGTTACGGATGTCCAGGTACGGCAGGAAGAAGTCATCGATGATCTTGGCAACGGTGGCGTGATCGTCCTTGGCAATCGCGTGGTAGAAGTCCATCGCGGTTTTCGGGATGAAGTTGAACACCGCCGAGGAGTACACCGGCACGCCCAGAGCCTTGTAGGCAGCGGCGTAAACCTCTGCGGTCGGCAGGCCGCCGAGGTAGCTGAAACGGTCGCCGAGACGACGACGAATCGACACCATCAACTCGATGTCACCCAGGCCGTCCTTGTAGCCGATCAGGTTCGGGCAACGCTCGGCCAGGCGTTCCAGCAGCGGCGCGGTCAGGCGGCACACGTTGCGGTTGTAGACCACCACGCCGATGTTTACCGATTTGCAGACCGCTTCAACGTGGGCGGCAACGCCGTCCTGGCTGGCTTCGGTGAGGTAGTGCGGCAACAGCAGCAGGCCCTTGGCGCCGAGGCGTTCGGCTTCTTGCGCGTATTCGATCGCCTGGCGAGTAGCACCGCCGACACCCGCGAGGATCGGCACACTGGTGGCGCAGGTATCAACAGCGGTCTTTATCACTTGGGAATATTCGCTGGCGGCCAGGGAGAAAAACTCACCGGTGCCGCCGGCAGCGAACAGAGCAGTGGCGCCGTAAGGGGCCAGCCACTCAAGGCGCTTGATGTAGCCCGCCTGGTGGAAGTCACCCTGGGCATTGAAATCGGTCACGGGGAAAGACAGCAGACCGTGGGAAAGGATGGACTTCAGTTCTTGTGGATTCATTATTCGAACACCCTGGGTAAAGACTTTCTGTCGAAAGATTGTTGTCGGTTTTGGTGATGTCGTACGTCATCGTACAACTATAAAAAGATTCGTCAACTGCAATTCATCGACCTTCATCTTCAGGTTGGTCGATAGGTGCGCCCTTGACGTAGGAATTTTCCGGCATATACTCGAATTAACTGTATATACATACAGCTATCAAGGAAGATTCCTACGACATAGCAAGGAGCTAACATGTCAGGTCTTGAACTCGCAACCCCCGAAAAGAACCCACCTACCCTGCGTTTCGAAGGCGGCGAACACACCGCCATCGGCGACGATACCCTGTTGCGCTTCGCCAAGGACGCCCCGGCGATTCCCGCACGCCAAATCGAGCTGCACCTGCCCAACGGGCTGGCGCTGACCTACGGCCAAGTGATCGCTCTGGGTGGTGATTTCTATGGCATTCCCGGCCACCCCATCAGCGATGGCGCCTCCCCGGCTGAGCGGGTGCAACGCTTCAACGCCGCCTTCAACTCGCTGGCGGTATTGCCGGCATCACGGATGGAGGCCGGCAAGATTCTCGCCGTGATGCAAATGGAGATCAACGCGGTCAACCAGGCGATCAAGGATGGCAAACAACCCCACGAAGCCTACGATGCCCTCGGTGATACGTTGTCCGAGGAATGGAACCGCATCACCGGCGGCGGCAGCGCGGTTTCGGCGCTGATTCCCTTGGGGCGCTACCTGAAACTGGCGGCGGACAATGCCGACCACTTCGGTGAATGGGCCTTATCGGCGTACCTCGCCGGGCATACCGCAGCGCTGCAACAAGCGTTGGTGGCGCACCAGACCGGCACCGACCAGGCATTGGAGCTGGCTTACGCCATGAACGGCTTTGCTGATCACTTTTTGACCGACCTGTTTTCCGCAGGCCATCTGCGCGTGCCACGCAAGCAATTGGCTGCGGTGGTGACACCCAGCGAACTCGGTTCGCTGATCAGCCGCTTCATGCACGACGAAGACAGCAAGTTCGGGCTCAAGGTGCAAAATGCCATGGGCGATGAGTGGCACGCCTATGGGGACAAACGCTACTTCGACACCCTCGATGCGGCTAATCGGGCACAGGTCAAACGTGCGGTTCAAGCTTCCGCTGATGAAATCTTTGAAACCTTTATCAGCGGTGCAACGCCCTCCCCGGCCAATTTCAAGGCGCCGCTGTATGTACCGGACTTGAACGCCGCGCAAAATCCGGCGAACAATTTTTCGCCGTTGTTCAAAGTGGAGGATGACAAGGTGCTGCGTCGCAAGGACGTGAATGACTTGAACGACAAGCGCTGGACCAATGACTGGTGGGGGTGGAGTACGTATTTGTTGCTCAAGGACTATAAGCCAAACCACCCACAGCCCTGACGTAATCGGTCCCGTGTCGCCCTTGAGCAGCGCAGGGGACCGTCTGTCGTAACTGTAATTTCTAACAGTTACAGAACGCCTGGAAGAAGAAGGAGGATAACCCGCTGAAAGCTGAAGCCACGCTTCGGCGCTGATCAACAGCTACCGATGCAAACAAAAGGAGCGATCAACATGGAATACTCAAAACCAACTCTCGATGGAATTAAGCCAACAGGAGAACCGCCCGTTTATGAACTCGACTTCAAGGATTTGCCCGGTTTGACCCTGACGCTGCCTGATAACCCTGTCAGCGTTCGCGCAGTTTTATTGGAAACTGATCCAGAGGACACTCGTGATCTGGACAGCAAAGAGTACTTCGAAGCCCACGCGGGCAATGCGATCGAAATACCACGCATCGTCAGCTTCACCACGGCGCCGGATGACGAAACACAACAACGACTACGAGGCAAAACTGCGTGGCTGGCCTACGAGGTCCAAACCTACGGAGGACAGACTATCCTCTCCAAAAAAGTAGAAGTACGATTCAAAGGCTGAACGTGGTTATTACCCCCGCTGCGCCTGCGCCTCTTCATGCGCATGGCGCAGCCGCTCCCGGCTGTTGGTCAGGTGCAAACGCATCGCCGCACGCGCTGCATCCGAATCCTGACGGGCAATCGCTTCATAAATCTCTTCGTGTTCGCGGCTCAGACGCCCCATGTAATGCTGCTGGTCGTCATGAGCCAGGCGCGCCGAGTTCAGACGGGTTCGCGGAATGATGCTGGTGCCCAGGTGAGTCATGATGTCGGTGAAATAGCGGTTGCCGGTGGACAGCGCAATTTCGAGGTGGAACGCGAAGTCGGAAGCGACCGCATCGCCCGCATGGGCGGCGCTTTCATTCAAGGCATCGAGCGCCGCGCGCATGGCCGCCAGTTGCTCGTCGCTGCGACGCAGTGCGGCCAGACCGGCCGACTCTACTTCCAGGCTGATGCGCAGCTCCAGGATCGCCAGCACATCACGCAGTGTGACCACCGTGGCCGGGTCGATGCGAAAACCGCTGGGGCTCGGCGTATCCAGTACAAAGGTGCCGATGCCATGACGGGTTTCCACCTGCCCCGCCGCCTGCAGGCGCGAAATGGCTTCGCGTACCACCGTACGGCTTACACCGTGGGCTTGCATGATCGCCGATTCGGTGGGCAGTTTATCGCCCCGTTTAAGCTCGCCATCGCGGATCTGCTCGGACAACACCGTGACCAATTCCTGGGCAAGGCTGCGGCGCTTGCGGGGAAGACGAGAGGCGGTGTTGGCGTTTTCCATGATGGATCATCTTTCTCGGTGAACTTGAGCACGCATCATAGCCCATGGCGGTTGTACGATCACCGTCCGGGCACGACTTTCATCCATATCCTGCGCGCAAAAAAATGCCCCGACATCAATCGAGGCATTTTTCAGGCAGGTCTGACGGAAAAACCGCTTATTTGACCACTTTCAGACTCGGCCGGCCGCTTGGACGCGGTGGCTCGGAATCGGGCGGCGGCAGATCATCACCGTCTTCACTTTCGATCGTTTCGTCATCCTCGAAAGGCGACTCCAGATCGAACACCATGCCTTGGCCATTCTCCCGGGCGTAGATCCCGAGGATGGCGCCAATCGGTACGTACAGCGTGTGCGGCACACCGCCGAAACGCCCTTCGAAGCTGACTGCTTCATTGTCCATGTGCAGGTGGCGCACGGCACTGGGTGACACGTTCAGCACAATCTGCCCGTCACTGGCAAAACCCTGCGGTACCTGAACCGCAGGAAACTCGGAATTGACCAGCATGTGCGGGGTGCAATCGTTGTCCACAATCCACTCGTAGAGCGCGCGGACCAGGTAGGGTCGACTGGAGTTCATCAGCGGCTCCTTAAGCCTTAGCGCATATCGCGTTCTACACCAGACAGACTCGCCTGGAAAGCCTCACGCGCAAATTGGCGCTCCATGTAATCAAGCAACGGCTTGGCCGGCCGTGGCAGTTCAATGCCCAGGATCGGCAAACGCCAGAGTATCGGCAATAGGCAGCAATCCACCAAACTTTGTTCCTCACTGAGAAAAAAAGGTTTATCGGCGAACAACGGCGAAACGCCTGTCAGGCTTTCGCGCAATTCCTTACGCGCCACAACACGGGCCGCCTCTTTACTGCGCGAATCGAGTATCAGGTCCACCAGCCCACACCAGTCACGCTGGATCCGATGGATCAGCAGACGGCTGTTGGCACGCGCCACCGGATACACCGGCAGCAAAGGCGGATGCGGGTAACGCTCATCCAGGTATTCCATCACCACGGTCGACTCCCACAACGCCAAGTCACGATCGACCAGGGTGGGCAAGCTGCCGTAAGGGTTCACTTCGATCAGCTTCGGCGGATGACGACCCACCTCCACACTGATGATCTCGGCGCTGACACCCTTCTCTGCGAGCACGATACGTACCCGGTGGGAATAGTGGTCGGCGGGGTCGGAGTAACAGGCCAACCGATTGGTCACGCCCATGGCGGTCCTCCTCGCTTGTTGAAATTATCGAAAGCTCAAAAACGAGCGCGCCCAGAGAGCATCTCTGTAGTACCCGATAACCGGGTCGCTACGTGTTCAGAGATGCCGCTGGGCGCGCAAGATTAACAGCAATTGCTTACGGTTGGATCAATGCACATCCTTCCAGTATTCGCGCTTGAGCAGATAAGCGAATACGAAGAAGAAAGCCAGGTACAGCAAGACGTACGTACCGATGCGCTGATGTTGCAGTTTGACCGGGTTGGCCGAGTAGGCCAGGAAGGTCACCAGGTTCCTGACCTTCTCGTCAAACTGCTCTTCGTTCAGCGTACCGGTCTTGGGCACGATGGTCAGTTGATCGCATGCTTCATGAGTCAGAGGCGTACCGGTCAACGGATCATATTGCTTCTTGCCGTTATCAACGACCTGAACCTGCTTGCATCCTACCACTTGGCGACCCTGCAGGCCGACCAGAACGTTAGGCATGCCGACGTTCGGGAACACCTTGTTGTTCACACCCCAAGGGCGCGCCGGGTCTTCGTAGAAGGACTTGAGGTAGCCGTAGAGCCAGTCGGTGCCGCGCACGCGGGCTACCAGGGTCAGATCGGGCGGTGCAGCCCCGAACCAGGCCTTGGCGTCCGCCGGCTTCATGCCGATGTTCATGTGGTCGCCAATCTTGGCGCCGGTGAACACCAGTTTATCCAACATCAACTCGTGGGGGATGCCCAGGTCATCGGCCACGCGCTCATAACGCTGGAACTTGGCGCTATGGCAGCCCATGCAGTAGTTGGCGAAGGTGCGCGCGCCGTCTTGCAGGGCAGCCTTGTCAGACACGTCGATGTCGACTTTTTCCAGTTCCGGGCCACCGTGCTCGGCGGCGAAGGACAGTAGCGGCAGCGCCGCAAGCATCAATGCAACAAATAATTTTTTCATCAGCCAGTCACCCTTTCCGGAACCGGTTTGGTCTTCTCGAGCCGGGTGTAGAACGGCATCAGAATGAAGTAGGCGAAATACAGGAAGGTGCAGACCTGCGACAGCAACGTACGCTCAGGGGTTGGCGCCAGCACACCCAGCACGCCCAGGATCACGAATGCAATGCAGAACACCCACAGCCAGATCTTGCTCAGCCAGCCTTTGTAGCGCATGGACTTGACCGGGCTTCGGTCGAGCCAAGGCAGTACGAACAGCACCGCAATGGCCGCGCCCATGGCGATCACACCCATGAGCTTGTCGGGGATCGCCCGCAAGATCGCGTAGAACGGCGTGAAGTACCAGACCGGAGCAATGTGCTCAGGTGTCTTGAAGGCGTTGGCTTGTTCGAAGTTAGGCTTCTCCAGGAAATAACCGCCCATCTCCGGGAAAAAGAACACGATCGAGCAGAACACGAACAGGAACACTACGACGCCGACAATGTCTTTCACGGTGTAGTACGGGTGGAACGGAATGCCATCCAGCGGGATGCCGTTCTCGTCCTTGTGCTTCTTGATGTCCACGCCATCCGGGTTATTGGAACCCACTTCGTGCAGCGCCAGGATGTGCAGCACCACCAGGCCCAGGATCACGATAGGCAGGGCCACGACGTGCAAGGCGAAAAAGCGGTTCAGGGTGATGCCCGAGATCAGGTAGTCACCGCGGATCCACTGGGTCAGGTCATTGCCGATCACCGGGATAGCACCGAACAGCGAGATGATCACCTGGGCGCCCCAGTACGACATCTGGCCCCATGGCAGCAGGTAACCCATGAAGGCTTCAGCCATCAGCGCCAGGTAGATCAGCATGCCGAAGACCCACACCAACTCACGCGGTTTCTGGTAGGAACCGTAGAGCAGACCACGGAACATGTGCAGATAGACCACGATGAAGAACGCCGAAGCGCCGGTGGAGTGCAGCAGGCGCAGGATCGAGCCGTACTCGACGTCACGCATGATGTATTCGACGGAGGCAAACGCCTCTTCCGCCGACGGGGTATAGCTCATTGTCAGCCAGACGCCGGTGACGATCTGGTTGACCAGCACCAGCAGGGCCAGGGAGCCGAAGAAGTAGAAGAAGTTGAAGTTTTTTGGCGCGTAATATTTGCTGAGATGGTCTTCCCACATTTTAGTGGCGGGAAAGCGCGCATCGACCCAATCCATGAACTTGCTCATCACGCGTTCTCCTTATCGAGGCCAATGACAATAAGGTCGTCAGTTTCGTAGGTATGCGGGGGCACGGGCAGGTTCAATGGAGCAGGCTGGGACTTGTAGACGCGACCGGCGAGGTCGTAGTGAGAACCGTGGCATGGGCAGAAATAACCGCCAACCCAGTCCTTGCCCAGGTCGACAGGCGCGACCTCCGGGCGAAACGTGGGCGAGCAACCCAGGTGGGTACACAGCCCGACCAGCAGCAGAATCTCTGGCTTGATCGAACGTGCTTCGTTTTTGGCGTAGGCGGGTTGGTCGGATTTCTCGGATTTCGGGTCGGACAACTGACCTTCGATCTTTTTCAGATTTCCCAGGATTTCCTCGGTACGACGAACAATGAATACCGGCTGGCCGCGCCATTCAGCAATCATTTGCTGGCCTGGCTCGATCTTGCTGACATTCACCTTCACCGGTGCACCTGCGGCTTTCGCCTTGGCACTGGGAAACCATGACCCCACGAACGGGACCGCAGCCCCCACCGCTCCTGCAGCACCCACCACGGATGTGGCTGCTACCAAGAAGCGACGCCGGCCTGCATTCACGCCGTCATTGCTCATTCAGTCCTCTCCCATCAGCTTTTTGGCCTGTTAAATCAGGCGTCTACTAAGTGTTGAATCTTTACTTATAAAAATTTTGACGGATGGTAATGAAAAGCCCCACGTATGACAAGGGAATTGCCCGGACCACTACCCCCAGGCCTTGTAGTATAGGGGGTCTACGGATGTGGCAAGTTGTCACGGTAAAAAATGTGCATAAATCGCAGGCAATAAAAAACGCCCAGCTCCGTGAGGAGGCTGGGCGTTTTTGTGGAACGTAAAGCGAATTAACGCTTCGAGTACTGCGGACGCTTACGCGCTTTACGCAGACCGACTTTCTTACGTTCAACTTCACGGGCATCGCGAGTCACGAAGCCAGCTTTGCGCAGAGCGCCACGCAGGGTTTCGTCGTACTGCATCAGAGCGCGAGTGATACCGTGGCGGATTGCGCCAGCTTGACCACTTACACCGCCACCGATAACGGTGACGTAGATGTCGAACTTTTCAACGGTCTCGGTCAATTCCAGCGGCTGACGAACTACCATGCGGGCAGTTTCGCGGCCGAAGAAGTTGTCCAGGGTGCGGTTGTTGATCGAGATGTTACCAGTGCCCGGACGCAGGAAAACGCGAGCGGTTGCGGTTTTGCGACGGCCAGTGCCGTAATTTTGAGTCGCCGACATAATGAACTATTCCGTTAAAACTTCAGTTCTTGGGGCTGCTGAGCAGCATGAGGGTGTACAGCGCCCGCATAGACTTTCAGCTTGCGAAACATATCGCGACCCAGAGGGCCCTTAGGCAGCATACCTTTGACCGCGATTTCGATCGGGGCTTCAGGCTTCTTGGAGATCAGGCCTTCAAAGTTCGAAGACTTGATACCGCCTGGGAAACCGGAGTGACGGTAGTACATTTTGTCTTGCGCTTTGTTGCCGGTAACACGTACCTGCTCAGCGTTGATGATCACGATGTAGTCACCGGTGTCAACGTGAGGGGTGTACTCAGGCTTGTGCTTGCCACGCAGACGGCTGGCGACTTCAGTGGCCAGACGACCCAGGGTCTGACCAGCGGCGTCGACGACAAACCAGTCGCGCTGAACTGTTTCCGGTTTTGCAGTAAAAGTTGTCATTCTTTAATAGCCTCAGGGGCCGCCCTGTAAATTAGACGGCGGATCTTACTGAATAGTGCGTACTTTGACAAGTCAAAGGCAGCCGGATACAGACGCTATCGGGGGCTCGGGTCGGCGCGTCCGTTCAACGGCAAGATTCTTCGGCAGACGGCGCATCACTTCCACTGCAGAAAGAGGTGGGCAATTATGCAGATTGCGAAAAAAAATTCAACCTGCTTTTATGATTGTTTTCCCTGAAGGAGTACCCGATGGATTATCGACAGCTGGGCCGTACGGATCTGAACGTGAGCGCGATAGCCTTGGGCACCATGACCTGGGGCGAGCAGAACAGCGAGGCAGAGGCCTTCGCGCAGATCGAGCGGGCCAAGGCCGCGGGGATCAACTTCCTCGATACGGCGGAAATGTACCCGGTGCCGCCCAAGGCCGACACCTACGCCACCACCGAGCGCTACATCGGCAATTATTTCAAAAGCCGTGGCGATCGCGCCGACTGGATCCTCGCCAGCAAGATCGCGGGCCCTGGCAACACCATCGACTACATCCGTGACGGCTACCTGCGTCACAACCGCAAGCACATCGCCCAAGCCCTGGATGCCAGCCTCAAGCGCCTGCAAACCGACTGGATCGACCTCTACCAACTGCACTGGCCGGAGCGCAGCACCAACTTCTTCGGCCAACTGAGCTACAAGCACAAGGACGAAGACGACCTGACCCCGCTGGAGGAAACCCTCGAAGCGCTGGACGAGCAGGTCAAGGCCGGAAAAATCCGCCATATCGGCCTGTCCAACGAAACCCCGTGGGGCACCATGAAGTTCCTGGCCCTGGCCGAAGCCCGTGGCTGGCCGCGCGCGGTGTCGATCCAGAACCCCTACAACCTGCTCAACCGCAGCTTTGAAGTGGGCCTGGCGGAAGTTGCCATTCGCGAACAATGTGGCCTGTTGGCTTATTCGCCCCTGGCGTTCGGTATGCTCAGTGGCAAGTACGAGGGCGGCGCACGTCCGGCCAAAGCACGCCTGACCGAATACAGCCGCTTCAGCCGCTATTTCAACCCGCAGTCGGAAACGGCCTGCAGCCGTTATGTGACCCTGGCGCGCGAGCACGGTTTGGACCCGGCACAGATGGCGTTGGCGTTTGTGACGCAGCAGCCGTTCGTGACCAGCAATATCATTGGCGCCACATCGCTGGAGCAGTTGGATAGCAACATCGCCAGTGCCGAGCTGAAACTCTCGAAAGAGGTGCTGGAGGGGATCGAGGCGATTCAGAAGGATCATCCGAATCCGGCGCCTTGACTGACCTTTAGGCCGCCATCGGGAGCAAGTCGAATCGTCGCACCGCCCCTCCCACATTTGACTGGGTTCACAAGTTCAAGTGTGGGAGGAGCTTGCCCCCGACGAGGCCCTCAAGGGGCACCCCAAAATCAAAGCGCCCGCGCAATGATCTCCTTCATGATCTCATTGGTCCCCGCATAAATACGCTGCACCCGCGCATCCGCCCAGGCACGGGCAATCGGGTATTCCCACATGAAGCCGTAGCCGCCGTGCAGCTGCACGCACTCATCGAGCACCTTGCATTGCAGGTCCGTGGCCCAGTACTTGGCCATCGCCGCCGTGGGTACGTCCAGCTTGCCTTGCAGGTGCAACGCCATGCACTGGTCGATGAATACCCGGCCGATCTGAATTTCGGTGGCCATCTCCGCCAGCTTGAAGCGCGTGTTCTGAAAGTCGGCAATCGCCTTGCCGAACGCCTGGCGCTCGCGGGTATATTCCAAGGTCCATTGCAACGCGGCTTCGGCGGATGACAAGGCACCGATTGCCACCGTCAGACGCTCCTGCGGCAGCTCCTGCATCAAATACGCGAAGCCCATGCCTGCCTGGCCCAGCAGGTTCTCCTTGGGCACGCGTACGTCCTGAAAGAACAGCTCCGAGGTGTCCTGGGCCTTCATGCCTACCTTCTCCAGGCGTTTGCCCTTGGCGAAGCCCGGCGTATCGGCCTGCACCAGGAACAGGCTGGTGCCCTTGGCGCCCGCCTTGGGATCGGTCTTGGCCACCACGATCACCAGGTCAGCCAGATAGCCGTTGGTAATGAACGTCTTGGAGCCGTTGATCACATACTCATCGCCGTCCAGCACGGCGCTGGTCTTGACCCCTTGCAGGTCGGAGCCGGCACCCGGCTCGGTCATCGCAATGGCAGTGACCATGTCGCCGGCGATCAATTTGGGCAGGTACTTGTGCTTCAGCGCCTCGCTGCCGTAATGCAGGATGTAAGGCGCGACGATATCCGAATGCAGGGAAAAGCCGATGCCGGTCAGGCCCAGCCGACTGATCTCCTCGATCACCACCGCACTGTAGAGAAAGTCCGCCCCCAGGCCGCCATATTCCTCCGGCAGATGGGAGCACAGCATCCCGGCCTCCCCCGCCTTGCGCCACAGTTCGCGGTCGATATAACCCTGCTTTTCCCATTGCCCATGGAAAGGCGCGGCGTCTTTTTCGAGGAAGGTGCGCACGCTCTCGCGAAAGAGCTCGTGCTCCGGACTGAATAAAGTTCTGGGAATCATGGGTCACCTGTGTGGATTGTCGGACAAAGGCCAGCCAACAGAGCCTAGGCCGCGAAAGCGTCACGGGACACTGGACACATGCGACAAAAAATAAGACGATCCAGCCGTCTGGTGACCACTTTCCCCTATAAGAATAAATGAAATTATGTCTAACCAAATCTCCACGCCCTTGCGGCGCGTCAGCATTTTGGCCATTGATCGGGTATTCGCGTCCACCCTCATGCAAGCCAAGGATTTCTTCCATCTGGCCAGCCTGCGCCATGGCAAACAACTCGGCCAGGGCCTTACGCCCGCGTTCGAAACGCGCCTGGTCAGCCCCGACGGCAAGTCTGTGCGCAGTTTCAGCGACGTGATCATGCCGGTCGACGGTGGCCTGGAAGACGCCGACATCATCGTACTGCCGGCCTTCTGGGATGACTTTGACGCGCTCTGCGTGCGCTACCCACAAGTGCTGCCGTGGTTACGCGAACAACACGCCCGTGGCGCCGTACTCTGTGGCGAAGCGACCGGCGTGTTCTGGCTGGCCGAGGCGGGATTGCTCGATGGCAAGGAGGCGACCACCTACTGGCGCTTCTTCAACGCCTTCGCCGAACGTTTCCCCAAGGTACAACTCAACCAGGACAAGCACCTCACCGACGCCGACAACTTGTATTGCGCCGGCGGGACCACCTCGGCGTGCGACCTCTACATCTACCTGATCGAACGATTCTGCGGCGCCAACATCGCCCAGGCCGTGGCCCGCGATATTCTCTACGAAGTGCAGCGCAACTATGCGCCGGGGCGTATCGGGTTTGGCGGGCAGAAACTGCACCAGGATGTGATCATCCTGCAGATCCAGCATTGGCTCGAAGAGCATTTCGCCGACAAGTTCCGCTTCGAAGACGTCGCCCGCGAACACGGCATGAGCATCCGCAACTTCATGCGCCGCTTCCAGACCGCTACCGGTGACAAGCCGCTGCACTACCTGCAACGCCTGCGTATCGAGACAGCCAAGGGCCTGCTCTCGGGCAGCCGCAAGAGCATCAAGACCATCAGCTATGAGGTGGGTTACGACGATGCGAGCTTCTTTGCACGGCTGTTCAGGCAGCACACGGAGCTGTCGCCGAACCAGTATCGCCAGCAATTCCAGCAGGCCGCGTAGCCCCAGCCAAACACAGTAAAACAAGTGGGAGGGGGCTTGCTCCCGATAGCAGAGTGTCAGTCACTGAAGATGTTGACTGATCCACCGCTATCGGGAGCAAGCCCCCTCCCACATTTTGATCTGCATTTGACCTAGGGCTTGTGACCGCGCGACAGGAACTCGTGGGACTGCATTTCCAGCAAGCGGCTCAGGGTACGCTGGAACTCGAAGTTCAAGCGGCCACCGGTGTAAAGATCCTTGAGCTCAACTTCCGCCGAGATGATCAGCTTGACGTTGCGATCGTAGAACTCGTCGACCATGTTGATGAAGCGGCGCGCGATGTCGTCGGTGGTGACGCCCATCTGCTCGACGCCGCTCAAGATCACCGCGTGGAAAATCTTGCCCAGCTCGATGTAGTCGTTCTGGCTGCGCGGGCCGTCGCACAGTTGGCGGAATTCGAACCAGGCCACGTCATCACAGGTACGCAGCGCGATCATCTCGCGGTTCTCGATCATCAGCTTGTCGTTTTCCACCGCCTGGGTGCATTCCGGCGTGAGGGCACGGAAGCTTTTGCGCAGGCTGTCGTGGGCCGCTTCGTTCAGCGGATAGTGGTACAGCTCCGCTTGCTCGAGGTGACGCAGGCGATAGTCGACGCCGCTGTCGACGTTGACGATGTCGGTATTCTGCTTGATCAGCGCGATGGCCGGCAGGAAGCGCGCGCGCTGCAGGCCATCCTTGTACAGGCCGTCCGGCACGATGTTCGAGGTGGCCACCAGTGTCACGCCGTTCTTGAACAGCTCTTCCATCAACGTGCCGAGGATCATGGCGTCGGTGATGTCGGACACGAAGAACTCATCGAAGCAGATGACCCGCGCCTCGTCGGAAAAGCGCTTGGCGATGATGGTCAGCGGGTTTTTCTCGCCCGGCAAGGTCTTCATCTCTTCGTGCACGCGCTTCATGAAACGGTGGAAGTGCGTGCGGACCTTTTCCTTGAACGGCAGCGCTTCAAAGAAGGTGTCGACCAGGTAGGTCTTGCCACGGCCCACGCCACCCCAGAAGTACAGGCCCTTGACCGGCGTGCGGTCTTTCTTGCCAAACAGCTTGCTGAGCATCCCTGGCTTGCTTTGCGAGGCCGCGACCAGGTCGTCATACAGGCGCTGCAGATGACGCACCGCCGTTTCCTGGGCCGCGTCATGGAAGAATTCAGGGCGTTTCAGATCAGCTTGATATCGTTCTAGGGGCGTCATAATTTCGTTAGCAAGGCAACAAAAACGGGCCGACACTGTAACGACGGCCCTGGATAATGGCAATCAACCCTTGGTCGGGTTAATCCTCGATGGGGGTCAACGCAGTGCGCAAGGCTTCAATGGCTGCGTCACGCGAGGCGCCGTCGGCGAACTCGGCACTGTCGGCCACCGCGGCGCCGTCCAGCCACACGCTGAAGCTCAGGGCGTCGGAGCGTACATCCAAAGCATCGCCGCTTTGCAGTTGCTTGGTCACCGCGCCCGCCGCTTTGCCGTCGGCAAAGTTGCGTGACAGCAGCAATTGCTCGCCGTCGGCCGCCAGCAGGCGGAAACGGAAGCTGCCGTCGTCTTCGCGAAAGCTCACAAAACGCGCGGCTTTCGCGGCTTTCTTTTTGCTGGCGACCGGCGCCGCAGCCTGATTGACGAACGAACGCAGGCCCACCGCTTCACGCAGCTCGGCCAGGAACGGCGCGGCCACGGCACGGGCTTTTTTGGCGCCAACCAGCAACAGGTCTTCCATGTCCGATGGGCGCGACATCAGTTGATGGTAACGCTCGCGGGCTTCACCCAACTGGCCGTCGAGCAGTTGGAACAGACGATTCTTCGCCTCACCCCAGCCCAGACCTTGCAGGAGTTCGGCGCGGAATTCCTCTTCCTGGGCCTTGCTCGCAAACGCCTGGTACAGGGTGAACAGGTGTGAGTTATCCGGGTCCTTGGCTTCGCCGGGGGCGCGCGAGTCGGTGACGATGCGCGAGATCGCGTCCTTCATGTCCTTGGCGCTGGTGAACAACGGGATGGTGTTGTCGTAGCTCTTGGACATCTTGCGGCCGTCCAGGCCCGGCAAGGTGGCGACGCTTTCTTCGATCAATGCCTCAGGCATGGTGAAGAATTCTTTGCCATTGCCGAACAGGTGGTTGAAACGCTGGCCGATGTCGCGGGCCATTTCCACGTGCTGGATCTGGTCGCGCCCCACCGGCACCTTGTGCGCGTTGAACATCAGGATGTCCGCCGCCATCAGTACCGGGTAGCTGTACAGCCCCATGGTGATGCCCGCGTCCGGGTCTTCGCCGGTTTCCACGTTCTTGTCCACCGAGGCCTTGTAGGCGTGGGCGCGGTTGAGCAGGCCCTTGGCGGCCACGCAGGTCAGCAACCAGGTCAGTTCGGGAATTTCCGGAATGTCGGACTGACGGTAGAAGGTCACCCGGTTCACATCCAGGCCACCGGCCAGCCAGGTCGCGGCGATTTCCATACGCGAGCGCTGGATGCGCTGCGGGTCATCGCATTTGATCAGGGCGTGGTAGTCGGCCAGGAAGTAGAAGGAGTCGGCATTCGCATCCTGGCTGGCAAGAATCGCGGGGCGGATCGCACCCGCGTAGTTGCCCAGGTGCGGCGTGCCGGTGGTGGTGATGCCGGTGAGGATACGGGTACGCGTCGTCATGGGGTAATCGCTTATCAGACTGCTATCAATTCGAGAGGCGCGGCAGCACCAGATCCTTCAGATCGGTGAGCTTGCCATGAAAAAAGTGCCCGCATTCTGCCACTTTCAGCAGCTCATGGGGGCGTTTCAGGGCCGCGGACCAGTCGTAGACGAGTTGCGGGTCGACCACTTCGTCGGTTTCCGGCTGGATCAGGGTCAACGGGCAGCCTTGAGGCAGCGCATCCGTGTCGCGCAGGCGCATCACGGCGGCGGCGACCATGAACAGGTGTGCGAGTTTTTCGCCCTTGGCTTCCAGACGGCCACCGAGGCTGGCGGCCACGTAGCCACCGAAGGAAAAACCGAGCAAGGTGATCGGCAGGTTCGGGTGTTTTTCGCGCAACCAGGTGACGGCCGCTTCGGCATCGTCGACTTCGCCGGTGCTCATGTCGTGGCTGCCGGCACTTGCACCGACGCCACGGTAATTGAAACGCAAAGTAATCAAACCGGCATCGCGGGCGGTGCGTTGCAGGGTCGAAACGACTTTATTGAGCATGGTCCCGCCCTGCACCGGGTTGGGGTGGCAGATCAGCGCCAGGCCACGTGGCTCGGGGTGATCGAGGTACAAGGCTTCCAGTTGACCCACCGGGCCATCGATCAAAACGGGGGTTTCACGCATGAGCAAGGATGAACTCCGTGACCTCTCAAAGGGTCGACTCGTCTAGCTAAAAGTCTGTGCATGGCATCATTGCGAGCTTAATCGCGGTATACAGCGCAGGTCCGAGCCGTTAACGTAAAGCAAAGCCGTTTATAGAGGAAGGACTCGTGGAACACTCGCTCTTAGTTTGGTTGTTGCCGACTCTTGCCCTGGTTGCCGGTGTCGCCATTGGATTCCTGGTTGCTCGCCTGCTGCCGAATGCCGCGCCTAACCGCACGCAGCGTCAGCTGGATGACATTCAGGAACGTTTTGACAGTTATCAGAACGAGGTTGTTACCCACTTCAATAGCACCGCCACCCTGGTCAAGAAGCTCACCCAGAGCTACCAGGAAGTACAGGATCATCTCGCCGATGGCGCAAACCGCCTGGCCCTCGACGACATCACCCGTCAGCGCCTGCTGGCCGCGCTGCATTCCGATGCACCGCAAACCCCACGGGAACGCCTGACCCCACCCCGGGAAAACCAGGAGCCACCAAGGGACTACGCGCCAAAAACGCCAAACGCCCCTGGCATGCTCGATGAGCATTACGGCTTGAAGAAGTAAGTTATTTTCAAGCGACACAAAAAAGCCCGGCTGATCGATGATCAGCCGGGCTTTTTTTGTTGCCGCTCACTCGCGAAAACACTGAGGTCAAATGTGGGAGGAGCGGTGCGACGATTCGACTTGCACCCTCCCACATTGACCGAGCAAGGCTTTAAACCGGTTGCTCCTGAAGCCAGCCACCCTCAATCCGCACATGCCGCCCGTGGAAACGCTTGAGACTGCTGCGATGCCCGACGCTGACGATGCTCAGCCCCGGCAGTTCATCGATCAACGCCTGGTACAACGTCGCCTCATCCTCTTCATCCATGGCCGAGGTAGCCTCATCCATGTACAGCCATTGCGGCGCGTACAACAAGGCGCGGGCGAACGCCAGGCGCTGTTGCTCGCCCGGTGAGAGCATGCGCTGCCAGTGATTGGCTTCGTCCAGGCGTTCGACCAGATGTGGCAAGCGGCAAGTTTCCAGGACCTGTGCATAACGTTCTGCCGAGTAGACGCTGTCGTCCTGTGGATAACTCAACACGGCCTTGAGTGTGCCAATCGGCAGGTAGGGCTTCTGCGGCAGGAACAGGTAACGTTTGGCCGGCAGACGAATGCTGCCGTGACCTGCCGGCCAGAGATGGCCCATCGCGCGCAACAGCGTACTCTTGCCGCTGCCGGAACGGCCGCTGAGCATGACGCGCTCACCCGGCTCCACACTCATGTTGGCGTCCGTCAGCAAGTGGCGGCCATCGGCCAGATTCATGCCCAAGCCTTGCACCACCAGGCGTTCGCCCTGCGCACTCACATCGATGGCCGCCGGGCGCTGCTCGTTTTCGGTCATGGCCTGCTGGAAACTCAGCAGACGGTCGCTGGTCGCACGCCAGCCGGCCAGATCGGAGTAGGCGCTGATAAACCAGCTGAAGTTGCCCTGCACATTGCCGAACGCCGAGTTGATCTGCATCAGCTCGCCCAGTTCGATCTTGCCGGAAAAGTAACGTGGCGCTGCCACAATAAACGCAAAGACGGTCGCAATCTGCTCGTAGCCCGCGGTGAAGAACGTCAGACGCTTGGAGACTTTCATGATGTCCCAGTAGTTATGCCAGACCTTGCCGAAACGTGCGCTCAGACGCTGATTCTCGTTGGGCTCGCCGTTGTACAGGGCGATGCTCTCGGCATTCTCCCGCACTCGCACCATGGAAAAACGCAGGTCCGCTTCGAACCGTTGTTGCTGGTTGCTCAAGCCGATCAAACGACGGCCGATCAGGTGCGTCAGCCAACTGCCGACGGCGGCGTAGACCAGCGCACACCAGAACATGTAGCCGGGAATGGTGACACCGAACACTTCAATGCTGCCCGACACGCCCCACAGGATGACGGAAAACGACACCAGGCTGACGACATTGCGCAACAGCCCAAGGCCCAGGCTCAAGGTACTGGAAGTGAAGCTGTTAAGGTCTTCGGAGATCCGCTGGTCCGGGTTATCGGTATAGCCGCCCTGCTCCAGCTGATAGTAGTTCTTGTGCCCCAGCCAGCGCGCAAAGTGCTTTTCGGTGAGCCACGCCCGCCAGCGAATGGTCAGCATCTGGGTCAGGTACAGGCGGTACACCGCGCCGAGAATCGCCACCGCCGCAATGCCGCAGAAATAGAGGATCTGCTGCCAGAAGGCTGCGGTGTCTTTGTTCTCCAGGGCGTTGTAGAAGTCCTTGTACCAATGGTTGAGCCACACGGAAATGGCCACGCTGAACAGCGACAAGCCAATCACCACGGCCAGCAGCAACCAGGCCTTGCCCTTCTCTTCGCTGCGCCAGTACGGCGTGATCATCGCCCAGGTTCGACGGAAAAACTGCCCACGCACCGCGTCGTTGACCGCAGAGTACTCAGCGTTCTGATTCATTGTTCAGGCTCGGTAGGAAAAAGGTGACAGGCGTTTGAACCGATCATAGTTGATCGGTTCAGGGCTCCGTGCGGCCTGAGGCGGGTCGTTCAGCCTAGGTTCAGCGTCGTACCGGGCGCTTTTGCAACTTGCGTTGCAGGGTACGGCGGTGCATGCCCAGGGCGCGGGCGGTGGCGGAGATATTGCCTTCGTGCTCGGTCAGCACGCGCTGGATGTGTTCCCATTGCAGGCGGTCCACCGACATCGGGTTTTCCGGCACCAGGGTGTCGAGGTCGGCGTGCTCGGAGAGCAACGCCGCCAGCACGTCGTCGGCGTCCGCCGGCTTGCACAGGTAGTTGCAGGCGCCGCGCTTGATGGCCTCGACGGCGGTGGCGATGCTGGAGTAACCGGTGAGGATCACCACGCGCATCTCCGGGTCCAGTTCCAGCAGCTTGGGCAGCAGCACCAGGCCGGAATCGCCGTCCATTTTCAGGTCGAGCGCAGCGTAGTCCGGCAGGTCGGCCTGGGCAATGGTCAGGCCCTCCTCGGCGGAGCCCGCGGTGCTCACGCGGAAACCGCGACGGCTCATGGCGCGCGCCATCACGCGGGTAAAGGTAGCATCGTCGTCTACCAGCAACAGGTGCGGCAGTTCTTCGCCTTCGACTTGGATCTCATCACTCATCGATATCTCCTCGTGCGACACGGGGCAGGCGCAGCTCGGTGAGCGTGCCACCTTCCTCATGACTATAGAGCTTCACTGAGCCGCCCGCGCGGGTCACGCTGGCCTTGCTCAAGAACAGGCCCAGGCCGAAGCCTTTGCCCTTGGTGGTAAAGAAAGGTTTGCCGATCTGCTCGGCAATGGCCAGCGGCACGCCCGCGCCGTGGTCGCGAATACTGATGGTGACGTGCTCCAGATCCCAGTCCAACTGTACGCCCAGGCCTTCGGGGCAAGCGTCGGCGGCATTGTTGAGCAGGTTGAGCAGCGCCTGGGTCAGGTCCGGAGGCGGCGCCATGCGCGGCACGGTGCCCTGCCCCAGCAGATGGAAGCGGTAGCTGGCTTCGGGACGCATCAGGTGCCAGCGATTGAGGGCTTCATCGAGCCACTGGGTCACGTCCTGCATCTCCACCGCCAGGCGGCGATTGGCTTCGGCGGCGCGCACCAGTTGTTGCAAGGTCTGCTTGCACTGCTTGACCTGTTCACGCAGTACGCCGAGATCTTCCTGCAGTACCGGGTCGTGATGGTCCTGAGTCATTTCGTTGAGCAAAACGCTCATGGTCGCCAGCGGCGTGCCCAACTCATGGGCGGCACCGGCGGCCTGGGTGGCGACGGCCAGCAGTTGCTGGTCGCGCAGGCCTTCTTCACGGCGAATGGCGCGCAGCTCCTCTTGGCGGCGCAGCTCTTCGGCCATGCGCGCGGCGAAGAAGGTAATGACTGCGGCAGACAGTGCGAAACTCAGCCACATCCCGTAGATCTGCAGGTTTTCGCGGGCGATGGGAAAGGTCTGCAATGGGTAGAACTGCGCCAGCAGCAGGGTGTACAAGGTCAGCGCGATGCCCGACAGCACCACCGAGTAGCGCCACGGCAATGTCACTGCGGCGATGGTCAGCGGCACCAGGTAATAGGAAACGAACGGATTGGTGGAACCACCGGAGAAATACAGCAACACACTGTGGATAAACAGGTCGCAGGCCAGCTGCAGGGCGTATTCCAGCTCAGTCACCGGCCAGGTGGTGCGCAACCGGATCGCGGTAAACACGCAGAGTACGGTGGAGAACCCGAGAGTCACGCCCAGTGGCAACCAGGGCAGCGGCAACAGGTCGAACCAATAGGCAAGCCCCACCGAACCGGCCTGGGCGGCCAGGACCAGGGTACGAATGAACGTCAGGCGCCAGAGGTTCTGGCGGGTGGCGGAAGTCAGTTTTACGGCGGCGAGCATGAGCTCTCCCGGTGGGCGCTGCTGGCGGATCGGCAGGAGTATAAACGAAGCAGACACGCCGGCACGGCGCGTGTGGCTCTTTGACGCAGTCCGCGCAAATGACCGCTCGTCGGCACCACGACATTTTGTAGGTGATGTGTAAACCCGAAGAACCCGATCCCACCGTCTACAGTCATACCGATACGAATAACCTCAAGGAGCTTCCATGTCTCGTTTCACTCGCAGCGCGGCCGTTATCACCCTCAGCATCGGCACCCTGGCCAGCCTTCCGGCACTGGCCGCCGACGAGCTGCATTACAACCAGATCTCCCTGCGCGCCGAAGTCAGCCAGGAAGTGGCCCGCGACAAAATGATCGTCACCCTCTACACCGAGTCGCAAAACGCCGACCCGGCCAAGCTCGCCGCCGAAATCACCACCGCGATGAACCAGGCCCTGGGCCAGGCCCGTGAAGTCAAGGCCGTGACCTTGCGCCAGGGCAGCCGCAACAGCTACCCGATCTACGACAACAAGAGCCAAAAGATCACCGGCTGGCGTGAACGCGCCGAACTGCGCCTGGAAAGCGCAGACTTCCCGGCGCTGTCCAAACTGACCGGCGAACTGCTCAATACCCTGAAAATGGGCAGCATGGACTTTGCCATCGCCGACACCACGCGCAAGTCCAGCGAAGACGCCCTACTCAAAGAAGCAGTGGACGCGTTCAAGGCACGCGCCCAGTTGGCAACCGACGCGTTGGGCGGCAAGGGCTACAAGATCGTCAACCTCAACTTCAACACAAACGGCTACCCGCAGCCCTTTGAGCGCGGTGGGATGATGATGAAAGCGTCCATGGCGGATTCGGCGCCGACCCCCGAAGTGGAAGCCGGCACCAGCAAGGTCAACATGGTCGCTGATGGGGTGGTTGAAGTGCTGCAATAAGCGCTGGTGGATAAATGTCGGTGCGCCCTCAGGGCGCATCGTTTACCGCTAAGCATTACATGCTTTATCAATACACATTGTTTGTTACACACAACAATACTAACAACCACGCTGAAGGCATCTGTTTACCCAGCGAACACTATTCTCCCCCACAATAAGTATTGCAAAAGTTGCGCAAGGCAACATTAGCAAATGGGCCGATCTTCTTGAATCGGAACCCTAACGGTCACTTATCTCACGCAAGTAAAGGAAGCGTTCTACAAACTCCCTACCTGTTGAGGTAACTATCCAATGCTCACAACTACACCCACGCGTAATTTTTCTTCAACCAGCACCCCACCGAAACCTGCCATCAACGACACAAGCCCTGCCGAAACAACCACGACATACCGCCATCCGGTCTCCCGACAAAAGTCTCCAAAACGACGGAATCATCATCAGACGCTCATTCCAGGGCTCCCGCATAACCCGGCCGTTGATAAATTTATCGCGGCCTCAACCCAAGGTTTCAAAACACCCACCCAAAGCACCTCGGACATTATCCGTGCCGAATTGAAAAAACGCTGGGGCAAGGACATTGATCCAGACAATACATTTATCACCACCTTGAACTACGACCCCAAGAAACCAAAACCCGCGGACGGCAAAGTTCTCAATAAAATCTCACTGACCCAAGCCGCGCTTCACAACGTACAACGCGCCAATAAAACCGATGAACATCAGACGGCGGCCGAAAAAAACCGCTCGACCCTGCATACCTGGCTGAACCGCTTTGCACCGCTGGCTCCGCTGCCAGCACTGATTGATAGCATCGACATGCAAGTGCATGCAAAAAAGACTTACGAGGGTATCTTTACCGGTACAGACCCGGATATGCCGCAGCTTTACAACCAGAGGACATTGCTACCCGAAACGCCTGCACAGTTCCGGGACATTGTATGGAACACCGACCGGAGTAAACCGTATGTAGATTTCCTGAACACGTTCTGGCCTGCGCATGAACAAAAATACGCGCAAACGAGCAAGGCCTCGTTTATCGGCGCCGCCCTGGCTCAATTCAACAATGACAGCCTGAACGAGCACAATACCAACCTGGTGATGCGGGCCGCGGGCGTACCGCTGGACACCACCTGGTCGAGCTTGACCCTGGACGATTTGAAGAGCTCGCGCGTGAAAGACCCCAGCGTGGAGGTCGGGCTGCTCAAGATCAATGGTTTCCAGTCCACGGACCTGCTCTACATCACCGACAAAAAATCCAGGACCGCCGCTGACGGTAAAACGATCAACCCCACGCTGCTGTATATCCCGGGCAACTCGTCACCGATCCACAGCTTTGACAGCCCGGCGCAGATGAAGAATTGGTTGGCCGAGCAAGCCGCGGACCCCGTCAAGCGTGAAGCACTGTCGATGCACTTTCAGCTGCGCGACCAAGCCAATCGATACTTCTCCGACGGCGTGAACCAGACGTTGACCGGCCTGGGAGGATGGTCGAGAAAAGACGCCGACGACGCCGGCCCGCTTGAGCGCCTGAATGAATTCGACCCACAAACGTTCATCACCACCGAACCCTTGTCCGACGACCCGTTCAAGGTCATGACCCAGCGGCAAAAGGCACGCTCCTACGTCGACGCCGAAACAGAGATCACCACCGACGGCGATGTCACCAAGGCCACGATCCTTGAAGTCCTGGAAACCACCACCAAGATAGCCCTGCTGATGACGCCGCTTGCCCTGGTCATGCCTGAAGTCGCGGTGGCACTGGAGGTGTTTTACGTCGCGGCAGGCGCCGCCGAAGTTGGAATCGGTGCCGACGACCTCAAGCATGGCAAGCCAGGCGGCGCAGACCATATTGTGTTCGGCGTGCTCAATGCGCTGCCGGTAGTGGCCGGTGGCGCAACCCGGGCCCTCAACGGGGTCGAGACGGGGGAAGCCGCCGCCGGCGAATACCTGGAAACCTCAGAGCTGGCTGAGGAAAATACAACACCTGTCGCACCTGAACCGGCCAAGCCGGTCGGTGAGCCCATCGCAAACCGCCTTCAACCTTCACGAACCGCCGACATCAGTGCCTATGCCGTGCCCGATGGCGAAACCGTTCTTGAGCGTGCCACGCGCAATGCCAAAGGTATCCATCAACTTAAAGACAGTGCCCAGATCGATCACTGGTATATCCAGTACAAGGATGCAACAGGCGTTCTCAACGTGTACGAAATCAAGAGCGACTTCAAACTGAGTCACGATTACGTACAGATCATTGACCCCGTGACCCGCAAACCGGTGATGACGGTGCATGCCGGCGCGGACGGCGAATGGGTACGCGGTATCGGTCCAGGCGGCGCACGCACATGGCCTTGGCAACGCAAGCCTTCGCCGACCCCCAGCAACGAACTCAAGACACCCGGCAAGTTTTCGGACACGTTTCTCGAACTGGACGGCAGCAAAATCCAGGCGGCTGAAAAATTTAATGACTACCTGCTGATGGATGATCGCATTCGCTATGAATCCTCCAGTGCATTCTTTGAAGAGAATGGAGTGGTCAAAAGAAAACTCGGCGTGTCCTGGACGCTGGAGGACAAGCCGTTCGCCGTCGCGCCCGCAGAAACGGCGCGCACGACACCTTTGGCCAATGGCGAATACTCCGACAGTTTCACCAAAGACATCCACCGCCTGCGATATACCGTGGTCACCAAGGAAAATGGCCGGGTGACTCAGACTGAACTGAGCAGCTCTGCAACGACCGAAGAGGGCCTCAAGCGAGACAGGCTCCAACAACTGGAGACGCTGATCCCCGATCCGGTGTTGCGGGCGCGTATCTCCGAAGTTGCCCACCAAGGCTCCCTGGCCGAAGGCACCACGCACATGAATCAGCCGGATTCCGGTCTCAGGGATGGTTACTATCTGACCGGTGGAGATACGCAGATCACCATTGAATACGACAAGGTGACGCAACAGGCGCAGGTGCACTTCACCTCGAAAAACCCCATTGCCAATCCAGACCAGGATGTCCAACGGGTACCGGGTGCGCTGATCACCACCAAGCGCACGTT
Organism: Pseudomonas lactucae; assembly: GCF_036688725.1. NCBI lineage: Bacteria > Pseudomonadati > Pseudomonadota > Gammaproteobacteria > Pseudomonadales > Pseudomonadaceae > Pseudomonas > Pseudomonas lactucae. The sequence continues at coordinate 240,293 of NZ_JAQQPT010000005.1, forward strand.
CACGATCTCTCCCAGCAATGACATCAACAGCGACGGCGAACAGGTCTATGTCATCGACAAACAGGCACCTACCCAGATAGAGCTGTCTGTCGTAGTGGACCAAGAGCCGGCAACTCAATAAGCCCTACCTGACGCCACTGAACGGCGGTACCCTCGGGTACCGCCGTTTTCGTTTGGGCAGCTTTATACATGCCTGCCACTTCAGGGGTCTTTATGGAAAGAATCGCCTTAAAACCGCTCATCCTCGCTGCCGGCCTGTTGGCTTTCATGCCGATCGCCCAGGCGGCGAGTACCCTGGTCTACTGCTCCGAAGCCAGCCCCGCCGGCTTCGACCCCAGCCAGTACACCAGCGGCACCGACTTCGATGCCTCCGCCGAAACCGTGTTCAACCGCCTGACTCAGTTCAAGCGCGGCGGCACCGAGGTCGAGCCTGGCCTGGCGACACGCTGGGAGGTGTCCAAGGACGGCCTGACGTATACCTTCCACCTGCGCGAAGGCGTCAAGTTTCATACCACCGACTTCTTCACCCCCACGCGCGACTTCAACGCCGATGATGTGCTGTTCACCTTCAATCGCCTGCTCGATGCTCAAAGCCCGTTTCGCAAGGCCTACCCGTCCGAGTCGCCCTACTTCACCGACATGGGCCTGAACACTACGATCAAGAGCGTCGAAAAACTCGACGAGCACAGCGTGCGCTTCAACCTCAACAACGTGGATGCCTCGTTCGTGCAAAACCTGGCCATGAGCTTCGCTTCGGTACAGTCCGCCGAATACGCCGCCCAGTTACTGCAGCAGGGTAAAGCCGAAGACATCAACCAGAAGCCGGTGGGCACCGGACCCTTCGTGTTCAAGCGCTACCAGAAGGATTCGCAGATTCGCTACGTCGCCAATAAACAGTATTGGAAACCCGAGGATGTGAAACTCGACAACCTGGTGTTCGCCATCACCCCGGACGCCGCCTCGCGCCTGCAAAAACTCAAGGCTGGCGAGTGCCAGGTCAGCGGTTATCCACGCCCGGCCGACATCGAGGTGATGAAACAGGACCCCAACCTGCGCGTGCTGCAACAAGCCGGCTTCAACCTGGGCTTTTTGGCCTACAACGTGACCCACCCGCCGCTGGACCAGCTCAAGGTGCGCCAGGCCCTGGACATGGCCATCGATAAACCGGCGATTATCAAGGCGGTATACCAAGGCGCCGGACAATTGGCGCAGAACGCCCTGCCACCGGCGCAGTGGTCTTATGACCCCAGCATCAAGGACGCGCCCCACGATCCGACCAAGGCCAGGGCGCTACTAAAAGAAGCAGGGGTTGCACCGGGAACCACCATCAACCTGTGGGCAATGACCGTACAACGCGCGTCCAACCCGAATGCGCGCATGTCGGCGCAGATGATCCAGCAGGACTGGGAAAAGATTGGCATCAAGGCCAACATCGTCAGCTATGAGTGGGGCGAATACATCAAGCGCGCCAAAAACGGCGAGCATGACGCCATGATTTACGGCTGGACCGGCGACAACGGCGACCCGGATAACTGGCTCGGCGTGCTCTACAGTTGTGCCGCGGTCAAGGGCAGCAACTACGCCAAATGGTGTAACCCGGCCTACGACACACTGGTGCAGCAGGCCAAGCTCAGCAGCGACCGCGAGCAGCGCATCAAGTGGTATCAACAGGCGCAAAAAATCCTTAAGGAACAAGTGCCTATAACGCCTATTGCGAACTCGACGGTTTTCCAGCCGTTACGAAAAGAAGTACAAGATTTCAAAATCAGCCCCTTCGGACTGACGCCGTTCTATGGTGTGAGTCTGGAGAAGTAACAAGAACGCCCCAACCGAGTGCGCCAGACGCCTCGGCTGGGCCGCTTTGGTGCGACCATTGCACCTAAAAAACCCTCAAAATATACGTAAATATGTCGAAAGTTTCATAATTGCGACATTCCTGTACGTTCGTACCACTCTTTGAGCCTTGCAGCGGTTCAGCATCTTGCAATGGGTATGGCGCCTGCATAAGTATCCGCAGGCCGACTCACGAGGTCGCCCTCACCACCAAAAATGACAACAAATCATGAGGCCAACATGCTTAAACACGCAGTCCTTCCGTTATTAGTGAGCGCGGGCCTTTTGGCCGCGGCCCCTTTTGCCCACGCGGCAACTAACCTGGTGTTCTGCTCCGAAGGGAGCCCGGCCGGTTTTGATCCAGGCCAGTACACCACCGGAACAGACTTCGATGCCTCGGCCGAAACCATGTTCAACCGCCTGAGCCAGTTCGAACGTGGCGGCACCGCCGTGGTTCCTGGCCTGGCCACCCGCTGGGACGTGTCCCCGGATGGCCTGACGTACACCTTCCATCTGCGCGAAGGCGTCAAGTTCCACACCACCCCGTATTTCAAGCCGACTCGTGAATTCTCGGCTGACGACGTGCTGTTCACCTTCAACCGAATGATCAACAAAGACGATCCATTCCGTAAGGCCTACCCCACCGAGTTCCCGTACTTCACGGACATGGGGATGGACACCAACATCAAGAACATCGAGAAAGTCGATGCCCACACCGTCAAGTTCACCCTTGGCACCGTGGACGCCGCGTTCATCCAGAACCTGGCCATGAGCTTCGCGTCGATCCAGTCGGCCGAATATGCCGCCCAGCTTCTGAAAAACGGCACGCCGCAGGACATCAACCAGAAGCCGATCGGCACCGGCCCGTTCGTGTTCAAGAGCTACCAGAAAGACTCCAATATTCGTTACACCGGCAACAAGGACTACTGGAAGCCTGAAGACGTGAAGATCGACAACCTGATCTTCGCCATCACCACCGACCCGTCGGTGCGCATCCAGAAGCTCAAGAAAAACGAATGCCAGATCACCCTGTTCCCACGTCCGGCCGACCTGAAGGCGCTGGGTGAGGACAAGGACCTGAAACTGCCGAACCAGGCCGGTTTCAACCTGGGCTACGTTGCCTACAACGTCATGGACAAGATCAAGGGCAGCGACCAGCCAAACCCACTGGCGGACCTGCGCGTACGCCAGGCGCTGGACATGTCGGTGAACAAGCAGCAGATCATCGACTCCGTGTACCAGGGCGCGGGCCAACTGGCCGTCAATGCCATGCCACCGACCCAATGGTCCTATGACACCACCATCAAGGACGCCAAGTACGACCCTGAAAAAGCCAAGGCGCTGCTCAAGGAAGCCGGCGTCAAGGAAGGCACCGAGATCGTGCTGTGGGCCATGCCGGTTCAGCGTCCGTACAACCCGAACGCCAAGCTGATGGCTGAAATGCTGCAGAACGACTGGTCCAAGATCGGCCTCAAGGTCAAGATCACCAGCTACGAATGGGGCGAGTACATCAAGCGCTCCAAAGGCGGCGAGAACCAGGCCATGATCATTGGCTGGAGCGGCGACAATGGTGACCCGGACAACTGGCTGAACGTGCTGTTCGGCTGCGACTCGCTGGCCGGTAACAACTTCTCCAAATGGTGCGACAAAAAATTCGACGGCATCGTGAAGGAAGCCAAGGCTACGTCGGATGTCGCCAAACGCACCGAGCTGTACAAGCAGGCGCAACATATCCTCAAAGATGCAGTCCCGATGACACCTATCGCGCACTCGACGGTGTATCAACCCATGCGTAACACCGTGCAGGACTTCAAGATCAGCCCGTTTGGCTTGAATTCTTTCTACGGCGTCAGCGTTAGCGGCAAGTAAGGATCATTGGCGGCGACGTTTCATAAACGTCGCCGTTATGCATTCGCTTGACCCTAGGAAACGGACCACATTCGCAAGCGATGCTTCTTACAGCAACGAACTGCGATAAACGGTCCCGTTGCCTACAAGGTCAATCCATTTTGGCGCATTTACTGCGAAGTCCACGACTCCTAACGTTGTAGGACAGCAGAGGAGCCAACTTAGGAAAGGCACTTGCCGTGCGTGGGATCAGTGATGTCGCCCTGTCCGAAAGGCAGGGTGATTGCTCACTGATGACAACTACAAACAAGGATCGGGATCGTCATGCGCCATACCTCCGTTCTATCCGCTATTTTTGGCACCAGCCTGCTGGCCGTGGCCACCCTGGGCCAGGCCGCCGACAAGAAGAGCCTGGTGTTCTGCTCTGAAGGCAGCCCGGCGGGCTTTGATACCGCGCAATACACCACCGCCACCGATAACGACGCAGCCGAGCCGCTGTACAACCGCCTGGTTGAGTTTGAAAAGGGCGCGACCAATGTGGTGCCTGGCTTGGCGACCAAGTGGGATATCTCCGACGACGGCCTGACCTACACCTTCCACCTGCGTGAAGGAGTGAAGTTCCACAGCAACAAGGAATTCAAGCCGACGCGGGACTTCAATGCCGACGACGTGCTGTTCACCTTCAACCGCATGCTGGACCCCGACCATCCGTTTCGTAAGGCCTACCCCACCGAGTTTCCGTACTTCAACGGGATGAGCCTGAACAAGAACATCGCCAAGGTCGAGAAGACCGGCCCGTACACCGTGGTGATGACCCTCAACACGGTGGACGCCGCGTTCGTGCAGAACATCGCCATGAGCTTTGCATCGATCCTGTCGGCTGAATATGCCGAACAGTTGCTCAAGGACGGCAAGCCCAGCGACATCAACCAGAAGCCGATCGGCACGGGGCCGTTCGTGTTCCAGCGCTACCAGAAAGACTCGCAGATCCGTTATGCGGGCAACAAACAGTACTGGGACCCGAGCCGAGTCCAGCTCGATCAGTTGATCTTCGCCATCAACACCGACGCGTCGGTGCGCGTGCAGAAACTCAAGGCCGGCGAATGCCAGATCACCCTGCATCCGCGCCCGGCTGACATCGACGCGCTCAAGGCCGACCCGAAGCTGCAACTGCTGACCAAGCCCGGCTTCAACCTTGGCTACATCGCCTACAACGTGCGCCACAAGCCTTTCGACCAACTCGAAGTGCGCCAGGCGCTGGACATGGCGGTGAACAAGCAAAGCATCCTCAATGCCGTGTACCAGGGCGCGGGGCAACTGGCGGTCAACGCCATGCCGCCGACCCAGTGGTCCTACGACGACACCATCAAGGACGCGGCCTACAACCCGGAAAAAGCCAAGGAACTGCTCAAGGCCGCCGGCGTGAAGGAAGGCACCGAAATCACCCTGTGGGCGATGCCGGTACAACGCCCCTACAACCCCAACGCCAAGCTGATGGCCGAGATGCTGCAGAACGATTGGGCCAAAATCGGCCTGAAAGTGAAGATCGTCAGCTACGAGTGGGGCGAGTACATCAAGCGCACCAAGAACGGTGAGCACGACATCAGCCTGATCGGTTGGACCGGCGACAATGGTGATCCGGACAACTGGCTGGGCACCCTCTACAGCTGCGACGCCATCGGCGGGAACAACTACTCCATGTGGTGTGACCCGGCGTACGACAAGCTGATCAAGCAAGCCAAGGTCGTCACCGACCGCGAACAACGGACTGTTCTCTACAAGCAGGCGCAGCAATTGCTCAAACAGCAAGTGCCAATCACGCCTGTCGCCCACTCGACGGTCAACCAACCGTTAAGCGCCAAAGTCGAAGGGTTCAAAGTCAGCCCCTTCGGCCGCAACGTGTTCTCGGGCGTCAGTATCACCCCATAAGAAAATAACCGGATTGAGCAAGGCTTAACCGCCTTGCTGCAAACGCGCAGGCTTTTATTAGGATTTTTCCTACAGCAAACGTTTGCAACAGCTTGAACGAGTTACACACCCAATAGCCGGTTCACCTAAAAAGACCGGCATAAAAAAGAGAACCAAAGGAGCTCCACCCATGAAACTGAGCAGCAAAGCGCTTCTGGCCCTGGCCATCAGCAGCATCACGGCCACCGCCTACGCTGAACCCGTCAGCCAGGACTTCGTTCCGACGACACTGGCCGGCACCAGCGCGCAAAGCGAGGCCAAAGGTTTTATCGAAGATTTCAGCCTGGGCGGCACCACGCGTAACTGGTACTCCCACGAAAGCAAATACCGTGGCGGCACCTTTTCCTACACAAAACACGGTAAAACTGAAACCGACCGTAACCGCACCAACTGGGTACAGGGCACCATCATCAACGCCAGCTCGGGTTTCACCCAGGGCACTGTAGGCGTCAAGACCGAACTGGCGGTGTACAACGCCCTGGTTCTGGATCGTAGCAAGCGTGACATCAAGGGCGGCTCCAACCGCACACTGGCCGACTCGGATGGCAACGCCGTAGACCAGTGGAGCAAACTGGGCCTGGCCAACATGCAGTTCCGCGTGTCCAACACCACTCTGACCGCCGGTCGCCAGAACTTCAGCAGCGGCATCGTCGACACCATCGGGAACCGTGCTCTGCCATCGAGCTTCGAAGGTGTGAGCTTCAACAGCGAAGAGTTCAGCAACCTGTCGTTCCAGGGCGGTATCTTCGATCGCGTTTCGCCACGGACCGAGCAAAGTCTGACGAAATTCGTCTCCGAATACGGCAATGGCCAGAAAACCGACAAGGTCAAAACACTGGGCTTCAACTACCAGCCGTTCAAGAGCCTGAAAACCAGCGTATTCGCGGCTAACGTCGAAGACTTCTGGAACCAGTACTACTTCGGTGCCACCAACGAATTGGGTGATGCGCAGACCCTGGCACTGACCACCGGCTTGAACTACTACAAGACCACCGACACCGGCAGCAAGAAGATGGGCAACATCGACAACGATACCTACTCGTTGTCCCTGGGACTGACTCACCAGGCTCACACCCTGACCTTCGCGTATCAGGAAGTGAATGGTGACGAGTACTTCGACTACCTGCACGAAACCAACGGCATCTACCTGGCCAACTCCCTGACGTCCGACTTCAACAGCCCGAACGAGAAGTCCTTCCAGGTGGCCTACGCCATCAACATGGCCGAATACGGCGTGCCTGGCCTGAAGTTCAACGTCTACTCGGCACGCGGCTGGGGCATCGACGGTACTCACTACAACGGCACCGCCTATGGCGAAGCTGGCAAGTCACGTAGCGACTTGCGCTTGATGGATGGCGAGAAACACCAGGAATACGGTGTAGGCGCGGCTTACGCCGTGCAGAGCGGGCCACTCAAGGCCACCGCGATTCGTGCGACTTACGTCGAACACCGTGGCAGCGCTCAACAGGCTGACGGCAACATCAAAGAGTTCCGTCTGGTCACCACCGTCCCATTCAACATTCTTTAACTAGCACCCGGTAGACGGCGGGCTCAGGACGAGCCTGCCGTCTACGTTTGTCTGGTCCCATCGATTGCAGAGGGTTATGAATGAAAATGCTTCCGTTACAAGCCGCCATGGCGGCTGCGCTGTTGAGCGTGGCTGTCGGCATTTCGGCCAAACCACTGGTGGTCTGCACCGAAGCCAGTCCTGAAGGTTTTGACCCGGTGCTGTACACGACCGCCGTCACCGCCGACGCCGCTGCTGAAACCATGTTCAACCGCCTGGTCGACTTCAAGCCCGGCACCACCGAAGTGGTACCGGCCTTGGCCAAGGATCTGCCAGAAATCAGCGCTGATGGGCTGACCTACACCTTCCATCTGCGCGATGACATCAAGTTCCACACCACCGACTACTTCAAACCCACGCGTAACCTGAATGCCGACGACGTGCTGTGGAGCTTCCAGCGCCAACTGGACCCGAAACACCCGTGGCACAACAAGTCCAACGTGGGCTATCCGTACTTTGAAAGCATGGGCTTCAAGGAACTGCTCAAGAGCGTGGAGAAGACCGACGATCACACCGTCGTCTTTACCCTTACCCGCCCTGAAGCGCCGTTCCTGGCCGACCTGGCCATGGCGTTCTCCTCGATTCACTCGGCCGAATACGCCGATCAGTTGCTCAAGTCCGGCAAGACCGATGACCTGAACGCCAAGCCGATCGGCACCGGCCCGTTCATCTTCACCCGCTATGCCAAGGACGCTCAGGTGCGCTTCAAGGCCAACCCGGAGTACTTCCGTGGCAAGCCGCCGGCCGATCCGCTGATCCTGGCAATCACGACCGACAACAACGTGCGCCTGCAGAAGCTCAAGGCCAACGAGTGCCAGGTCGCACTGTATCCAAAGCCGGATGACATCCCGAGCATCAAGAAAGACCCGAACCTGAAAGTCGATGAACTGGCGGCGATGACCACCGCGTACACCGCCCTGAACACCACCCACAAGTACATGAGCGACGCGCGGGTGCGTCACGCGATCAACATCGCGTTCGACAAGAAAGGCTACAACGAATCCTTGTACGGCAAAGGCAACGCCGTCGACGCCACCGGCCCGTATCCGCCGACCTTGCTGGGCTTCAACGACAAGCTGAAAAACCCCGAGCGCGACCTGGACAAGGCCCGTGCCCTGCTCAAGGAAGCCGGCGTGCCGGAAGGCACTGAGTTCACCCTGTTCACCCGTAACGGCGGTGGTCCGACCAACCCTAACCCAATGCTCGGCGCCCAGCGCATGCAGGCGGATTTGGCGCAGATCGGCCTGAAGGTCAATATCAAAGTCATGGAATGGGGCGAGATGCTCAAGCGTGCTAAAAACGGCGAGCACGACATGGTTTCCGCCGGCTGGGCCGGTGACAACGGCGACCCGGACAACTTCCTCACGCCGAACCTGAGTTGCGACGCAGCCAAAAACGGCGAAAACTACGCCCGTTGGTGTAACAAAGAGTTTCAGGCCTTGATCGACAAGGCTCGCGCCGACGCTGAACCCCAGGAACGCGCCGCACTCTATCAACAAGCACTGGACGTTTTCGCCAAGGACCAACCCTGGATCCCCATGGCCTACCCGAAAATGTTTACCGCCATGCGTAAAAACGTCGAGGGGTATACCCAAAGCCCTCTGACCACCAATAACTTCGCCACTACCCAGGTGAAGTAAATAAGAGAAACGCTCGGCACCGTCCACCAGGACGGTGCCGGACCTGCCTAACCGGCTGATTGAGGTACACACCAAGATGTTTAGTTTTATTGCCCGCCGACTGGGGTTATTGATCCCCACGTTTTTCGGCATCACGTTGCTCACGTTTGCGTTGATACGCATGATCCCTGGCGATCCCGTCGAAGTCATGATGGGCGAGCGGCGCGTCGACCCCGAGATGCACGCACAGGCAATGGAACGCCTTGGCCTTAACAAGCCGTTGTATGCGCAGTACCTGGACTATGTCGGCAAGCTCGCCCAGGGCGACCTTGGCGAATCGCTGCGCACCCGCACCAGCGTGTGGACCGAGTTCACCGCCCTCTTCCCCGCGACCCTGGAACTGTCCATGGCCGCCCTGTTGTTCGCCGGTATCCTGGGCCTGTTGGCCGGGGTGATCGCGGCCTTGAAGCGAGGATCCCTGTTCGACCATGGGGTGATGGGCATCTCCCTGGCGGGTTATTCGATGCCGATCTTCTGGTGGGGCCTGATCCTGATCATGTTCTTCTCGGTAAGCCTGGGCTGGACCCCTGTTTCCGGGCGTATCGACCTGCTCTACGACATCGAGCCGCGCACCGGCTTCATGCTCATCGACACGCTGCTGGCTGACGAGCCGGACGCATTCTGGGACGCGCTGCACCACCTGATCCTGCCGGCCATCGTGCTCGGCACCATCCCGCTGGCCGTGATCGCGCGGATGACCCGTTCATCGATGCTCGAAGTGCTGCGCGAAGACTACATCCGTACCGCCAAGGCCAAGGGCCTGTCGCCGGCCCGCGTGGTGTTCGTACACGGCCTGCGCAACGCGCTGATCCCGGTGCTCACCGTGGTCGGTCTGCAAGTCGGCACCCTGTTGGCCGGTGCGGTACTCACCGAAACCATCTTCTCGTGGCCCGGCATCGGCAAATGGCTGATCGAAGCCATCGGCGCGCGGGACTACCCGGTGGTGCAAAACGGCATTCTGCTGATCGCCTGCCTGGTGATCCTGGTGAACTTCGTGGTGGATATCCTCTACGGCTTCGCCAACCCACGCATCCGTCACCAGCGCTGAGATCATGACCATGACCACACCTACACAAGCGTCGGCAGTCGATCAAAGCCTGCTGTACCCGTCCCCGTACAAAGAATTCTGGCAAGCCTTCTCCAAGAACAAAGGCGCGGTTGCCGGCCTGCTGTTCATGTTGCTGATCGTGTTCTGCGCGATCTTTGCGCCCTGGGTGGCGCCGCATAACCCCAGCGAGCAATACCGCGACTTCCTGCTCACGCCGCCGTCGTGGCTCGAAGGCGGGCAGATCCAGTTCCTGCTTGGCACCGACGAACTGGGCCGTGACCTGCTCTCGCGCCTGATTCAGGGTTCGCGCTTGTCGTTGCTGATCGGTTTGTCGTCGGTGGTGATGTCGCTGATCCCGGGCATCCTGCTGGGCCTGTTCGCCGGGTTCTTCCCGCGCTTGCTCGGCCCGACCATCATGCGTCTGATGGACATCATGCTGGCCCTGCCGTCGCTGCTGCTGGCCGTTGCCATTGTCGCGATCCTCGGCCCTGGCCTGATCAACACCGTGATCGCCATCGCGATCGTGTCGCTGCCGTCCTATGTGCGCCTGACCCGTGCCGCAGTGATGGGCGAACTGAACCGCGACTACGTGACCGCCGCACGCCTGGCCGGTGCCGGCCTGCCGCGCCTGATGTTCGTCACCGTGCTGCCCAACTGCATGGCGCCGCTGATCGTACAGGCGACCCTGAGCTTCTCCTCGGCGATCCTCGACGCCGCGGCGCTGGGCTTCCTTGGCCTTGGCGTACAACCGCCAACGCCTGAGTGGGGCACCATGCTGGCTTCGGCCCGTGACTACATCGAACGCGCCTGGTGGGTTGTGAGCCTGCCGGGGCTGACCATTTTGCTCAGCGTGCTGGCAATCAACTTGATGGGTGACGGCCTGCGCGATGCGCTGGACCCGAAACTCAAGAACGCCGCCTGAGGAGATTCCCATGTCACTGTTAGAAATCAAGAATCTCAATGTGCGCTTCGGCGACAAAACCGCCGTGCCGGTGGTCGATGGCCTCGACATTTCTGTCGACAAAGGCGAAGTCCTGGCCATCGTTGGCGAGTCGGGTTCGGGTAAATCCGTGACCATGATGGCGCTGATGGGCCTGATCGAGCACCCCGGCATCGTCACCGCCGACGCGCTGACCTTCGACGGCAAGGACATGCTCAAGCTGAGCAACCGCCAGCGTCGCCAGATTGTCGGCAAAGACCTGGCAATGGTGTTCCAGGACCCGATGACCGCGCTGAACCCCAGCTACACCGTGGGGTTCCAGATTGAAGAAGTGCTGCGCCTGCACCTGAAAATGTCCGGCAAGCAAGCGCGCAAGCGCGCCATCGAACTGTTGGAAAAAGTCGAGATCCCGGGCGCCGCCAGCCGTATGGACGCCTACCCGCACCAACTGTCCGGCGGTATGAGCCAGCGCGTGGCAATCGCCATGGCCATCGCCGGCGAGCCGAAACTGCTGATCGCCGATGAACCGACCACCGCGTTGGACGTAACGATTCAAGCGCAGATCATGGACCTGCTGCTGGCCCTGCAAAAAGAGCAGAACATGGGCCTGGTGCTGATCACCCATGACCTTGCCGTCGTCGCGGAAACCGCCCAGCGCGTGTGCGTGATGTACGCCGGCCAAGCCGTGGAAGTCGGCCAGGTGCCGCAGCTGTTCGACATTCCGGCGCACCCCTACAGCGAAGCGTTGCTCAAGGCGATTCCGGAGCACAGCCTGGGCGCCACGCGCCTGGCCACGTTGCCCGGCATCGTGCCCGGCCGTTATGACCGCCCGCAAGGCTGCCTGCTGTCGCCGCGTTGCCCGTATGTGCAGGAAAACTGCCGTCAGAGCCGTCCGGGTCTCGACCCTAAATCCAACAGCCTTGCGCGCTGCTTCTACCCCTTGAACCAGGAGGTGGCGTAATGGCCGTCGTTCTTACCGCCCGCGACCTGACCCGTCACTACGAAGTGTCCCGTGGCCTGTTCAAGGGCCATGCGCTGGTACGCGCGCTTAATGGTGTGTCATTTGAACTGGAAGCCGGCAAGACCCTCGCCGTGGTGGGCGAGTCGGGTTGCGGCAAATCCACCCTGGCCCGTGCGCTGACGCTGATTGAAGAACCGTCGTCGGGCTCACTGAAAATCGCCGGCCAGGAAGTCGCCGGTGCCGACAAGGCCCAGCGCAAGCAATTGCGCAAAGACGTGCAGATGGTGTTCCAGAGCCCGTATGCCTCGTTGAACCCGCGCCAGAAGGTCGGCGATCAGTTGGGCGAACCGCTGCTGATCAACACCAACCTGTCCGCCGCCGAACGCCGCGAGAAAGTGCAGGCGATGATGAAACAGGTGGGCCTGCGCCCCGAGCACTATCAGCGCTACCCGCACATGTTCTCCGGGGGGCAGCGCCAGCGTATCGCCCTGGCCCGCGCCATGATGCTGCAACCGAAAGTGCTGGTGGCGGACGAACCGACCTCGGCGCTGGACGTGTCGATCCAGGCCCAGGTACTCAACCTGTTCATGGATTTGCAGCAGGAATTCAACACTGCCTACGTGTTCATCTCCCACAACCTGGCGGTGGTGCAGCACGTCGCCGATGACGTGATGGTGATGTACCTCGGCCGCCCGGTGGAAGTGGGCCCCAAGCAAGACATCTACGCGCGTCCGCTGCACCCCTACACCCAGGCGTTGCTGTCGGCGACACCGACCATTCACCCGGACCCGAACAAACCGAAGATAAAAATCGTCGGCGAGTTGCCCAACCCCCTGAACCCGCCGCCCGGCTGTGCGTTCCACAAACGCTGCCCGTACGCGACGGCACGCTGCAGCACCGAGGAGCCGCAACTGCGGGCGCTGGATAACCGTCAGGTGGCTTGCCACTACGCGGAGCAGTTCGTGGCCTGACACCCCGCCCCGTAGCAGCTGCCTCGCTAAAGCTCGACAGCTGCTACGGGCATTACAGGGAAGTTTTACAGTGTTCTACAGCCCTTCCCGTCAGGTTGCGCATCAGCCTGGCGGGAGGGGCTTTCTTTTATGGGCGGTCTCGCTGTCTTCACCTAAATAAACAGATCTATTTGAAGGAGGTCTTTATGCGTAAGGACTACCTCGCCTTTTTCACCTCGCTGTTTCTCTCGAGGCTGGCGGATCAAATCTTGTTGTTCATGGTTCCGCTGGTGGTGTTCCAGACCACCAACAGCGCCTCGTGGGCCGGGCTGGCGTTTTTCGTTGAATCACTGCCGCGGTTTCTCGCGTTTCCGTTGTGCGGCGCGCTGTGCGACAAGTACTCGCCGATCAGGATCCTGCATATCAGCCAGATCTATCGGGCATTGCTGTGTGTGCTGGCGATGGCGTGCTACGCAGCAGTGGGGGGCATCGCCTGGTTGGTGGTGCTGTCAGCCGTGTGCGGGGTGCTGACCACACAAGGCATCATGGCTCGCGAAGTGCTGATGCCGTCTGTCTTCGAGCATTACAGCTACACCAAGACCCTGTCCTACTCTCAGATCGCTGACCAGACCGGATTGGTCCTCGGCCCCCTGGTGGCGGCTCTGATGCTGGAGGTGTGGGCCTGGCATTGGGTGGTGCTCTGGGTCGCCGGGCTGTTCCTGCTGGCAGACCTGAGCATGCTGGCGTGGCAGCGCCTCAGCCGTATGACGCTACCGGTGTTCGAGCAGCATCAGGACCTCTGGCTGCAGCCTTTGCGTATCGCTTTCGCGCATATCCGTGATTTGGCGCAGTTGAAAAAAATCATCGCTCTGGCGGTCGGCGTCAATCTGATCGTCGGCGTAACCCTGGCCACTTCGGCGGCCATGGTGATCGGCCAGTACAGCGCCGACAAGGATGCTTATGCAGGACTGCAAGCGGCCGGTGCCGTGACAACCATCCTGATCCTGTTTTTTCTCGCTCGGGTGGAGCTGCCGCTGCGGGTATTGGGTTGCGCTGGCTATTCATTGATTGCCATCGGCGCATTCATCAGCGCCCTGAGCCCAAATTTGATCGGCTATGGGCTCGGTTTTTTGCTGATCGTTGGCTTCGATAAAATGTTCAACGTCTACATGCGTACGATTCGGCAGCGGGTGATTCCACCTCAAGACTTCGGCAAGACCGTGGGCGTGATGACGTTGCTGAACAACCTGTCGCAGCCCTTGGCCGGTTTACTGGTGGCCTTGCTGGCAGCGCCTTTGGGCACGCAGCGGGTGATCCTGATGCTGGCCGTGCTGACAACCCTGCTTGGGGCCGCCACGCTGTGGTGGTTTGCAAGAAAAACCAAACCCACACCCGAACTCGAGTGTTGAACCTGACCAGGGAACGTATGGCTTCTTGAGGTGAAATTCACGCCAAAAAAAGGGCGAAGCCACCATCGCTTCGCCCTTCTCTGTACCGCTCAGACCTTTAATGGTGCTCGCGGGTCGCGCGGAATTTCACATCCGGCCAGCGCTCTTCCATCAACGCCAGGTTCACCCGCGTCGGCGCCAGGTAGGTCAGGTGACCGCCGCCGTCCACTGCCAGGTTTTCCACAGCCTTGTTGGAGAACTCCTCCAGCTTCTTCTTATCGCTGCACTCGATCCAGCGCGCGGAATACACAGTGATCGGCTCGTAGGAGCATTCGACCTTGTATTCCTCTTTCAGGCGGCTGGCGACCACATCGAACTGCAGCACACCGACGGCGCCGAGGATGATGTCGTTGCTGCGCTCGGGGAAGAACACCTGGGTGGCGCCCTCTTCCGCCAACTGCTGCAAGCCCTGGCGCAGTTGCTTGGACTTGAGCGGGTCGCGCAGGCGTACGCGGCGGAACAGTTCCGGGGCGAAGTGCGGGATACCGGTGAAGCCCAGCACTTCGCCCTCGGTGAAGGTGTCACCGATCTGGATGGTGCCGTGGTTGTGCAGGCCGATGATGTCGCCGGCAAACGCCTCTTCCAGTTGCTCACGCTCGGAAGAGAAGAACGTCAGGGCGTCGCCGATGCGCACGTCCTTGCCGGTGCGCACGTGGCGCATCTTCATGCCTTTTTCGTATTTGCCCGAGCAGATGCGCATGAACGCGATACGGTCACGGTGCTTGGGGTCCATGTTCGCCTGGATCTTGAAGATGAAGCCCGAGAACTTCTCCTCCACCGGTTCCACGGTGCGTTCGTTGGCGACACGAGCCAGGGGTTTCGGCGCCCAGTCCACAACGGCGTCGAGCACATGGTCGACACCGAAGTTGCCCAGGGCCGTCCCGAAGAACACCGGAGTCAGTTGACCGTCGAGGAATTCCTGCTGGTTGAATTCATGGCAGGCGCCCTGCACCAGTTCCAGCTGGTCGACGAAGCGGTCGTACTCGTCACCCAGGTGAGCGCGGGCTTCATCCGAGTCGAGTTTCTCGATGATTTTCACGTCGGTGCGTTCGTGGCCGTGGCCGGCGGTGTAGACAATGATGTAGTCGTCGGCCAGGTGGTACACGCCCTTGAAGTCGCGATAGCAACCAATCGGCCAGGTGATCGGCGCGGCCTTGATCTTCAGGACCGCTTCGATTTCATCCAGCAGTTCGATAGGGTCGCGAATGTCGCGGTCGAGTTTGTTGATGAAGCTGACGATGGGCGTGTCACGCAGGCGGCACACGTCCATCAGCGCGATGGTGCGTGGCTCGACGCCTTTACCGCCGTCGAGAACCATCAGGGCCGAGTCCACCGCGGTGAGGGTGCGGTAGGTGTCTTCGGAGAAGTCTTCGTGGCCTGGGGTGTCGAGCAGGTTGACCATGTGGTCGCGATACGGGAACTGCATGACCGACGTGGTAATGGAAATACCCCGTTGTTTTTCCATTTCCATCCAGTCGGAGGTGGCATGGCGGTCGGATTTGCGGGATTTCACCGTGCCGGCCACCGCGATCGCCTTGCCCATCAGCAACAGCTTCTCGGTGATGGTGGTCTTACCGGCATCGGGGTGGGAAATAATGGCGAAAGTGCGGCGTTTCGCGACTTCGGCGGCCTGGTGGGTCATGGGAAATCGCCTGGCAGGTGAGTCAAAAAAGGGCGGCGAGTATAGCGCAAACCGGGCGCACCGGACCACCATTCGCCCGGTTGGGGGTGGCTAAATAAGGCCAAGTGTGGAACCTTTTAAAAGGTGGAGACGTCCACTCCCCTGCCAACGCACGCGTATCAGGGGCTGAAAAATCAGCAAGTTAGCCTGACGGGGCAGCGCTTATGGCTCGAACTCATGCCGCTTTTGACGGTATTGGCGAGCTGCATTTCGCGACCACATTTCGCTGACAGCCAGCAATGGCATGCCACGCGCAAATGTGTTCGCCGACAAAAGAAAAAAGGAGTCCGCCTGTGGCTATTCGCTATGGCAAAGGGCTGATAGGAGGCGCGGTTGTCGTCGCGCTCCTGGCCCTGCTGGTCCACTGGATCGGCATCAACACGATCGAACTGTACCGCGACGATTTGTTGTTTTACCTGCAAGCTCATCTGATCCTTGTTTTAGTCTCCATGCTGGCCGCCCTGATTGTGGGCATCCCCGCCGGTATCCTGCTCAGCCGACCAAATTGGGTCGGGCGCGCAGAACGCTTCATGCAGATCTTCAACATCGGCAACACCGTCCCGCCCCTGGCCGTACTGGCCATCGCCCTCGGCGTCCTCGGCATCGGCAGTGGCCCGGCGATCTTTGCGCTGTTCCTCGCCTCCCTGCTGCCCATCGTGCGCAACACCTACGAAGGCCTGAAAAACGTACAGGGTTCCCTCAAGGAAGCCGCCACCGGCATCGGCATGACCCCGCGCCAGGTGCTGTTTCGCGTGGAATTGCCCAACGCCGTGCCGATCATCATCGGCGGTGTGCGCGTGGCCCTGGCGATCAACGTCGGCACCGCACCGCTGGCCTTTCTGATCGGCGCCAACAGCCTGGGCAGCCTGATCTTCCCCGGCATCGCCCTGAACAATCAGCCGCAATTGCTGCTTGGCGCCGCGTGCACAGCGCTGCTGGCCTTGCTGCTCGACGGTCTGGTGACCATGGCCAGCCGCCTCTGGCTGGAACGCGGAGTGCGTGCGTCTTAAGGCTGGGTAAAGGAATTCACATGAAAAAACTAAGCTTGATATTAGGCTGCGTCCTGCTGTTTGCAGGCATTGCGCAAGCCGCCGAGAAACCGGTAATTCGCATCGGCGCCCGGGTGTTCACCGAACAGACCCTGCTCGCCGAAATCACTTCCCAGTACCTGCGCACCAAGGGTTACGACACCCGTGTGACCGGCGGACTGGGCAGCAACCTGGCGCGCAGTGCCCAGGAAAGCGGGCAGCTGGATCTGCTCTGGGAATACACCGGGGTGTCGCTGGTCGCCTACAACCACATCGACGAGAAGCTCGACAGCGCGCAGTCCTACGCACGGGTGAAAGAACTCGACGCGAAAAAAGGCTTGGTCTGGCTGTCGCCGTCGCACTTCAGCAACACTTACGCCCTGGCACTGCCGGAAAAAGTGGCCAAGGAACACCCCGAGATCAACAGCATCAGCGACCTCACCAACGCCATGGCGCAAGACACCAAAGAGCACCGCCTGGTGGCTCTGGACACCGAGTTCGCCAACCGCTCCGACGGTCTGGCCGGCATGGTCAAGCTGTACGACATGAACCTCACCCGCAAGAACACCCGGCAGATGGATGCAGGCCTGGTCTACACCGCACTGCGTAACGGCCAAGTGTTTGCCGGCTTGGTCTACACCACCGACGGGCGCCTGAACGCGTTCAAGTTGAAGCTGCTGGAAGACGACAAGCGCTACTTCCCGGACTACACCGCCGCGCCTGTTATCCGCCAGGAATACCTCGACCAGCACCCGCAACTGGCCGCTGAGCTCAAGCCACTGGCGGACCTGTTCGACGACGAAACCATGCGCCAGCTGAATGCACGGGTCGACGTCGACCATGAAAGCCCGTCCGCGGTGGCCGCCGATTTCCTGCGCCAACACCCCATCCATTAAAGAGGAGAAGACATGGAATTCCTGAACGCCTTTTCCCATCTTGATTGGGCCCAAGTCCTGCACCTGACCTGGCAGCACATCACCCTGGTCGGCGTCGCGGTGATTCTCGCGATCTTTGTCGGTGTGCCCCTGGGCATCCTGATGACGCGCTACCCGACCCTGGCCGGCCCGTTGCAGGCCAGCGCAACCGTGTTGCTGACCGTGCCATCCATCGCCCTGTTCGGCCTGCTGCTGCCGTTCTACTCCAAGTTCGGCCAGGGCCTGGGGCCGATGCCGGCGATTACCGCCGTGTTCCTCTACTCCCTGCTACCCATCATGCGTAACACCTACCTGGCCCTTACCGGCGTGGAGCCGGGCATTCGCGAAGCCGCCAAAGGCATCGGCATGACCTTCGGCCAGCGCCTGCGCATGGTCGAACTGCCGATTGCGGTGCCGGTGATCCTCGCCGGCGTGCGCACCGCCGTGGTGATGAACATCGGTGTGATGACCATCGCCGCCACCATCGGCGCCGGTGGCCTGGGTGTACTGATTCTGGCCTCCATCAGCCGCAGCGACATGTCGATGCTGATCGTCGGCGCCGTGCTGGTCAGTCTCCTGGCCATCTTCGCCGACCTGCTTCTGCAGTCGTTGCAACGCTCGCTGACTCCAAAAGGATTGCTCAAATGATCGAACTTCAAAATCTGTCCAAGACCTTTCAAAGCAACGGCAAGACCGTCACGGCCGTCAACGATGTCAGCCTGACCGTCAACGAAGGCGAAATTTGCGTATTCCTCGGCCCCTCGGGCTGCGGCAAGAGCACCACGCTGAAGATGATCAACCGCCTGATCAAGCCCACCTCGGGCAAGATCCTGATCAACGGCGAAGACACCACCGACCTCGACGAGGTGACCCTGCGTCGCAACATCGGCTACGTGATCCAGCAGATCGGCCTGTTTCCCAACATGACCATCGAGGAAAACATCGTGGTCGTGCCCAAGCTGCTCGGTTGGGACAAGCAAAAATGCCACGACCGCGCCCGCGAGTTGATGAGCATGATCAAGCTGGAGCCCAAGCAGTATCTGCACCGCTACCCGCGTGAATTGTCCGGCGGCCAGCAACAGCGCATCGGCGTGATCCGCGCGCTGGCGGCCGACGCGCCGCTGTTGCTGATGGATGAGCCGTTCGGCGCGGTCGACCCGATCAACCGCGAGATGATCCAGAACGAATTCTTCGAGATGCAACGTGCGCTGAACAAGACCGTGATCATGGTCAGCCACGACATCGACGAAGCGATCAAGCTGGGTGACAAGATCGCGATCTTCCGCGCCGGCAAACTGCTGCAGATCGACCACCCGGACACGCTGCTGGCGCACCCGGCCGACGAGTTCGTCAGCAACTTCGTGGGCCAGGACAGCACGCTCAAGCGCCTGCTGCTGGTGAAGGCCGAAGACGCGGCGGACAACGCCCCGTCGGTGAGCCCGGAGACCCCGGTGGCCGACGCCCTGGAGCTGATGGACGAACATGACCGCCGCTACGTGGTGGTCACCTGTGCCGAGAACAAGGCGCTGGGCTATGTGCGCCGTCGCGACCTGCACCGTCAGACCGGTACGTGCGGCCAGTACCTGCGCGAATTCAACGCCACGGCGGCGTATGACGAGCACTTGCGCATCCTGCTGTCGCGCATGTACGAGTTCAACCGTTCGTGGCTGCCGGTGATGGATGCCGAGCGGGTGTTTTTGGGTGAGGTGACCCAGGAGTCGATTGCCGAGTACCTGAGTTCCGGTAAGTCGCGTGGGGGCAAGACCAGTATTGTTTCGCCTGCCGAGACGGCCCTGGCCTGACCTGAACTGACACAACACCGTTCAAAATGTGGGAGCAAGCCCCCTCCCACATTTGACCTGCGGTGTGTCAGGGAAATACCGTCGATTTACCCCATCCGGGGAACATCAATCCGTCACACCGGTCGGTTACATAAGTAGTTGCACGCCATCGCGCGACGAACGCGTGCAAAAACGCGACATTTTTAGTTGATCCCACGCCCATCAAGCCCTAAAGTTCGCGCCGAACGTCCATGCTGGAAACGATCCATCCGGCTCAAGTACTGACGACGAGACAGCAAGGCCAAGGGAAGCGGTAATTCCCATGGCCTTTTTGCTTTCGGCGACATGCCTTGGGAAGTAGGCGAACCAAAGTGGGGATACGGAGGACGTTCATTTGCACCCATTGCTAATTTCAGTTTGCCCTTAGGAGTTCCCAGCATGTCGATCAACGTCGAAGACTATTTCGCACGCGCCACTTTTGACAAAATGAAGGCGTTTGCCGACAAGCAAGAAACCCCGTTCGTGGTGATCGACACCGCGATGATCAGCCAGGCCTACGACGACCTGCGCGCCGGTTTCGAATTCGCCAAAGTGTATTATGCGGTCAAGGCCAACCCGGCCGTCGAGATCATCGACCTGCTCAAGGACAAAGGCTCGAGCTTCGACATCGCCTCGATCTACGAGCTGGACAAAGTGATGGACCGTGGCGTCAGCGCCGACCGCATCAGCTACGGCAACACCATCAAGAAATCCAAAGACATCCGCTACTTCTACGAGAAGGGCGTGCGCCTGTTTTCCACCGACTCCGAAGCCGACCTGCGCAACATCGCCAAGGCCGCGCCGGGCTCGAAAGTGTACGTACGTATCCTCACCGAAGGCTCGACCACGGCTGACTGGCCTTTGTCGCGCAAATTCGGCTGCCAGACCGACATGGCCATGGACCTGCTGATCCTCGCCCGCGACCTGGGCCTGGTGCCGTACGGCATCTCGTTCCACGTCGGTTCGCAACAGCGCGACATCAGCGTGTGGGACGCAGCGATTGCCAAGGTCAAAGTGATCTTCGAACGTCTGAAGGAAGAAGACGGCATCCATCTGAAGCTGATCAACATGGGCGGCGGCTTCCCGGCCAACTACATCACCCGCACCAACAGCCTGGAAACCTACGCCGAAGAGATCATCCGTTTCCTCAAGGAAGACTTCGGCGACGACCTGCCGGAAATCATCCTGGAGCCGGGCCGTTCGTTGATCGCCAACGCCGGCATCCTGGTCAGCGAAGTGGTGCTGGTGGCGCGTAAATCCCGCACAGCCGTCGAGCGTTGGGTGTACACGGATGTGGGCAAGTTCTCCGGCCTGATCGAAACCATGGACGAAGCCATCAAGTTCCCGATCTGGACCGAGAAGAAAGGCGAGATGGAAGAAGTGGTCATCGCCGGCCCCACCTGCGACAGCGCCGACATCATGTAC
Organism: Pseudomonas lactucae; assembly: GCF_036688725.1. Lineage (NCBI taxonomy): Bacteria > Pseudomonadati > Pseudomonadota > Gammaproteobacteria > Pseudomonadales > Pseudomonadaceae > Pseudomonas > Pseudomonas lactucae. The sequence continues at coordinate 261,403 of NZ_JAQQPT010000005.1, forward strand.
GAAAACTACAAGTACGGCCTGCCGCTGAACCTGGCGATCGGTGATCGTCTGTACTGGCTGTCGACCGGCGCGTACACCACCAGCTACAGCGCGGTTGAATTCAATGGCTTTCCACCGTTGAAGTCGTTTTATGTTTAACAGCAGCCGCAAGTTTTAAGCTGCAAGAAAAACCCATGACGTGTCATGGGTTTTTTTATGCCCGCCTGCAAAGTCAGCGGTCTTCACGGACATGCCATAAACGCAAAATATAGACGGTTGATTCTTGAATCTCGTACCGCATCTCGTAACTCCCAACCAACAGCCGTCTTACGTCTCGCGGCTCAAACTCTTCAACTCGTTCGCCGATGCGAGGGTTGCTCAACAAGCTGATAGGCGCCTGAGAAAGCGACTGCACCGTGCGTGCAGCCGCTTGGCGATTTACTACGGCAAGGAAGTCGAAAAGTCGAGCCAGGTCCGATAAGGCCCTACTCGTCCACTTCAACTCCATCAGAGTGGTACCGGAAGCGGGGAATCGGTGCTTAAGCTGTCCGCCCAGGCCTGAACCGCCCGTTGGTCAATCACGCGGCCGGCATCAACATCGGCCATGGCCTCCCGCGTAAGTCGGCTGCGCTCCTCCTCAAGATCGACCCAATCGGCGAGCGCTTGCTTGACGATCCAACCACGCGAACGATCCATTCGCGCCGCCATCTGATCCACTTTTTGCGCAAGTGCCGTGGGGACATGAGCTGTCAGAACTTTAGTGTCGGCGCCCATAAATGCTCTCTTCGCGATACTGCGAAACCAGTGATTAAAATTGAATCAGCCCTAATCATAGTGATTTAGGTTTGAGCAGCAACCTCGACACCTTGCCGCTCATCGTTTAATTGAGCCAGGCGCTGCGCAAACTCTTTCGCCAAAGCTTTTATTTCGGGTTGTTTGGCATTTAAAAGGGCTGCGTATGCCACCCGCAAAAACTTCAGATTGCCGCCGGCAAGCGCTTTGTGCAGCCACTCCAGCGCCGTCTCGACCTGGCCTCTATCCGCCAGCACCGCCGCATAACTGAACTGCCCACGAAAATCCCCGCCTTCGGCCGAGCGGCGATACCAGTCCACGGCGGCCTGCGGGTCCCTCGGGCAATACTGACCGTCTTCCAGGTAGCGCCCCAGCAGGTTCATCGACTTGGCGTGGCCCTGCTCCGCCGCCCGACGATAGAAGGACAATGCTTGCGGCTGATCCTCAGCAACACCGCGACCGGTCGCCAGCAGGTTTGCGTAGTTGTATTGCCCCCAATCCAGCCCCGCCTCGGCGGCCAGACGGTATTGCTGCGCCGCCGCGGCTGCATCCGCCGGGCAGCCCCAGCCATGCTCCAGGCAACGCCCGGCCATATTGCGCGCCATCAGATGACCGCCCTGCGCCGCGATGCGGAACCAGCGCAACGCCAGCGCTTCATCGCGGGCAATGCCGCGCCCTTCCAGCAGGATTTGCCCGAGCAGGGCCTGGGCATCCACCACGCCTTCCTTGGCCGCGATCAGGATCGCTTGGGCGGCGCGCACCGGCGCGTCGTCGAGCATGCTCTGCAACTGTTCGACATTGAGCACTTCCTGGCGGCGTAACAAAAAGCCCATCTCAGACCTCGACCCAGCGACGCAACAGGTTGTGGTAGGTGCCGGTGAGCTGGATCAACGCAGGGTGGTCGGGCACATCCGCGGTCAATTGCCGGATCGCGCCGTCCATCTCGAACAGCAGGGTGCGCTGGCTGTCTTCGCGCACCAGGCTTTGGGTCCAGAAGAACGAAGCGTAGCGCGCGCCACGGGTCACGGCGTTGACTTTGTGCAGGCTTGAGCCGGGGTACAGCACCATGTCGCCGGCGGGCAATTTGACGCGTTGCAGGCCGAAGGTGTCCTGGATCTCCAATTCGCCGCCGTCGTATTCGTCGGGATCGCTGAAGAACAACGTGGATGACAGGTCGGTGCGCACGCGCTCGTGACTGCCTTTGGGCTGGCGCACCGCGTTGTCGATATGGAAGTCGAAACTGCCGCCTGCGGTGTAGCAGTTGAGCAGCGGCGGAAACACCTTGTGCGGTAACGCCGCCGACATAAACAGCGGGTTTTGCCACAAGCGTTCAAGCATCGCCGCGCCGATTTCCTTGGCCAATGGGTGGCCTTCGGGCAACTGCAGGTTGTGTTTGGCTTTGGCGGACTGGTGCCCGGCGGTGATTTTGCCGTCGGCCCAATCGGCGTCTTCAAGGGCCTGGCGGATGCGCTGCACTTCCTCGCGAGAGAACAGGCCGGGAATATGCAGCAACATGAGGGCAACACCTGAAAACAAGGAGGCGCCAATGGTATTGATTCTTATCCGCCATGTAAAACGTGCAGGACGAATGAGAGGCTAAAAACCGTAACGCAGAAGTGTAAAGAATGTAAATTCAATGCAATTAGCAATGTATCGCAATTGATATGAAGTCTTGTTCACCCTATATTCCGCGGCCTCACATCCTTGGGGAAAGGACACGTCATGTCGCGCACTACGCTAAAAACAACGGCCGGTTCACCACGCTTGCTGGCCTCGGCCATCGGCGTTGCCATCGGTGCCAGCTCCGCCGCCCACATGGCGCAGGCAGCCGAAGACACTGAGCAGAAAGGCCAGCGCAACAGCATCTCCCTGGGGGCCACCAGTATCACCGGGGAAGAACAGGACAACACCTCCTACCAGGTCGAAAAAGCTTCATCGCAGAAGTACACCGCGCCACTGGTGGACACTCCGCGCTCGGTCACCGTGGTGCCACAACAAGTGCTCAAGGACACCGCCGCCACCTCGTTGCAGGATGCCTTGCGCACCGTGCCAGGCATCACTTTTGGTGCCGGTGAAGGCGGTAACCCGCAGGGCGATCGTCCGTTCATCCGTGGGTTTGACGCCCAGGGCGACACTTACCTGGACGGCGTGCGCGACACCGGCGGCCAGAGCCGTGAAATCTTCGACATCGAATCGATCGAAGTCAGCAAAGGCCCGAACTCCTCGTTCGGCGGTCGTGGCTCGGCCGGTGGCAGCCTCAACCTGGTGAGCAAGACCCCACAGGCGCGGGACTTCACCAACGGTGGCTTCACCTACGGCTCCGACCAGACCCGCCGCTACGTACTCGACGTGAACCGCCAGTTCCTCGACGACAGCGCCGCGTTCCGCCTGAACCTGATGAGCCACGAGCAGAACGTCGCCGGCCGCGATGCGGTGAACTACGACCGCTGGGGCGTGGCCCCATCGCTGACCTTCGGCCTGGGTACCCCGACCCGCGTCAACCTCAGTTACTACCACGTGGAAAGCAACGACCTGCCGGACTCGGGCATTCCCTACGGTTACGGTTCGGCGACCGCCACCGCCCACGTGCACGACAAACCCACCGACGGCGGTGACAGCAACAACTTCTACGGCCTCAAGGATCGTGACTTGCGCAAGACCCGCGCCGACATCAGCACCGTCTCTGTCGAGCACGACCTGAACGACAACATGACCCTGAAAAACACCCTGCGCCACGGCAGCACCGGCCAGGACTACGTACTCACCCAGCCGGATGACAGCAAGTTCAACGTCAACCGCTTCGGCACCGTGTGGCGCCGCGCCAACACCCGCGTGTCCACCACCACGACCACCACCAACCAGACCGACCTGTTCGGCAACTTCCAGGCCCTGGGTTTCAAGCACAGCTACTCCACCGGCCTGGAGTTCACCGGTGAAGAAACCCGCGTCAGCAGCTACACCGTCAGCCCGAACGCCAACCCGGTCTGCACCGTGGCCGGCGGCGGTCGCGGCGGCCAGTGCACCTCGCTGAGCAACCCGAACCCGGATGACGCCTGGGCCGGCAGCATCGCGCGCAACTACAACGGTACCAACACCAAGGCCACCAGCCGCGCCGCCTATGTGTTCGACACCATCGAGCTGGACCCGAAATGGCTGCTCAACGTCGGCCTGCGCTACGACACCTTCGACACCGAGGCCAACACCAACGCCGCCACCGGGCGCAGCAAAATCAAGGACGACAGCCAGTTCTTCAACTGGCAGGCCGGCCTGGTCTGGAAGCCTGTGGAGAACGCCAGCATCTATGCCTCCTATGCCACCTCGGCGTCGCCGGCCGGTGGCCTGGTGGGTGAAGGCGCCGACGGTAATCCGCTGTCGGCGGGCGCCGCATCGAGCGACCTGCAACCAGAAGAAACCGTCAACTACGAGTTGGGCACCAAGTGGGACCTGTTCCACGACCGCCTCTCGCTGACCGCTGCGGTGTTCCGTACCGAGAAGAAAAACACGCGCATCCTGGTCGACGCTCTCACCTACCAGAATGCCGGTGAATCCCAAGTCGACGGCGTCGAGCTGTCCGCCAGCGGCAAGATCACCGATCAATGGCAAGTATTCGCGGGCTACAGCTACCTGGACAGTGAACTGGTCAAGGCCGGCCGTAACGGTCGCAACGGGGTGATCAGCGCAGGTTCCAACGAAGGCAACCAAATGCCCAACACGCCGAAGAACAGCTTCAGCCTGTGGACCACCTATGACATCACCTCGAAGCTGACCGTCGGCGGTGGCGCGTTCTATGTCGACGACGTTTACGGTGATGTGGGCAACACTGTTTACGTGCCGTCCTACATCCGCTACGACGCCATGGCCAGCTACAAGTTGACCAAAAACGTCGACCTGCAACTGAACGTGCAGAACCTGACTGACAAGGTCTACTACGACAAGGCCTACAGTTCGCACTTCGCCAACCAGGCGGCGGGGCGCACGGCGCTGCTGACCACCAGTTTCCACTTCTAACCAACGGCGTCACCCGGCAAACGGCCCCACGCATCGGATGCGCGGGGCTTTTTTGTGTAAAACAGAATGTTTCTCGACAAGCCACGGCATAATGCGCGCCGTGCCCTACATATCCGGATAGACGAGGCGGTCAGACGTGTTGAAGAAAACCCTGTTCCAGTTGCACTGGTTCTTCGGCATCAGTGCCGGGCTGGTGCTGGCCTTGATGGGGATCACCGGGGCTGCGGTCTCGTTTCAGGATGAAATACTGCGGGCGCTCAACCCCAGCGTACTGAGCGTAGAAAAACGCGAAGCCGGCGTGCTGCCGCCCGCCGAACTGGTGCGCAAACTGGAAGCCACCGAAGGCAAGACCGTGGCCATGCTCTGGGTCGAACGCGACAGCGGCCTCGCCGCGCGCGTGGCCTTCACCCCGCCGCCAGGAGAGCGCCGGGGCCAGATGCGCTACTTCGACCCCTACACCGGCGACTACCGGGGTGAGGTGGTTGGCCAGGACGTCTTCGGCTTTATCCTGCAGTTGCACCGCTTCCTCGCCATGGGCGAAACCGGCCGACAGATCACCGGCGCCTGCACCCTGATCCTGGTGTTTTTCTGTCTCTCTGGCTTGTACCTGCGCTGGCCGCGCCAGGTCGCGAACTGGCGTGCATGGCTGACCCTGGACTGGCGAAAAAAAGGTCGCAGTTTCAACTGGGACCTGCATTCGGTATTCGGCACCTGGTGTCTGCTGGCCTATCTGCTGGCGGCGTTGACGGGATTGTCCTGGTCCTACGACTGGTACAGCCAGGGTCTGACCAAACTGTTGTCCGACGCCCCGCAAAACGAGCGGGTACGCACACGTGGCCCCGCGCCCGCGGGCCCGGCGCCGATCGCCAATTACGATGCGATCTGGAGCAGCATCTACAGCAACGCCGGTCCCGGCTTGAGCGCCTACAACATCCGCATGCCAGCGGTTGCCGGCCAGCCCGCCACCGTTTATTACCTGCTGCAAAACTCGCCCCACGACCGCGCGCTGAACCAGATCAACCTCGACCCGGCCACCGGCGAGGTCAAATCCCATGATCAGTACGCCAACAAAAGCGTCAAGGCGCAGTTGCTGACCAGCATTTATGCACTGCACACCGGCAGCTACTTCGGCCTGATCGGGCGCATCATCCTCACGCTCAGCGCGGTGCTGATGCCGCTGTTCTTTATCACCGGCTGGCTGCTGTACCTGGACCGTCGCCGCAAAAAACGCCAGGTGCGCGATGCCCGCCAAAGCCTGGCCGCCAACCACAGCGATGCGCCCGCCTGGCTGATCGGCTTTGCCAGCCAGAGCGGCTTTGCCGAGCAACTGGCCTGGCAGACCGCCGGGCAATTGCAGGCGGCCGGCCTGCCGGTGAAGGTGCAGCCTCTGGGTAGCGTCAGCCAGGCCGACCTGCGTCAGTCGCACAATGCACTGTTTGTGGTGAGCACCTTCGGCGACGGCGAAGCCCCGGACAGCGCCCGTGGTTTCGAACGCAGCGTGCTCGGCCAAACCCTGTCCCTCAAGAGCCTGAACTACTCGGTACTGGCCCTGGGTGACCGCCAGTACGAACACTTCTGCGGCTTTGCCCGGCGCCTGCATTTCTGGCTGACCAACCAGGGCGGCAACCCGTTGTTCGCCCCGGTGGAAGTGGACAGCGGTGACACCGCCGCGCTGCTGCACTGGCAACAACAGCTGGGGCAACTGACCGGCCACACGCCCGCAGCGGCATGGCCCGCCGCGCAATACGAACACTGGACACTCAGCCAGCGCCGCCTGCTCAACCCGGACAGCAGCGGCTCGGCCGTGTACCTGTTGGGCCTGACCCCGTCCTCGCCACACACCTGGCAAGCCGGCGACCTGGTGGAAGTGCTACCGCGCAATGGCCCCCGGGCCATCGAGCACTTCCTTGAAGGCCTGGGCCTGGCGGGCAACGACGATGTGCTGATCGACGGCCTGGCCCAACCCCTCAACCAGGCCCTGGCCAGTCGCCAATTGCCGGACAACCGCACTCATCTGGTCGGCCTGCACGCCCAGGCGCTGGTGAATGCCCTGGTGCCTCTGGGCATGCGCGAATACTCGATTGCCTCGATTGCCAGCGACGGTGTACTGGAACTGATCGTGCGTCAGGAATGCCACCCCGACGGCAGCCTGGGCCTGGGTTCGGGTTGGCTCACCGAGTACGCGTCCATCGGTTCGGGCATCAGCCTGCGGTTGCGCCGCAACAGCGGCTTCCACCTGCCGGACGCGCCGGTGCCGTTGATTCTGCTGGGCAACGGCACCGGCCTCGCCGGCCTGCGCAGCTTGCTCAAGGCGCGTATTGCAGACGGCCAACAGCGTAACTGGCTGTTGTTCGGCGAACGCAATATCGCCCACGACTATCTGTGCCAGGACGAACTGCAAAGCTGGCTGGCCAGTGGTGATCTGGCCTTGCTGGACCTGGCCTTCTCGCGGGATCAGGCAGAAAAGATCTACGTACAGGACCGACTGCGTGAATCGGCGGATGTATTGCGTAAATGGCTGGCCGATGGCGCGGCGATCTATGTGTGCGGCAGTTTGCAGGGCATGGCCGCGGGCGTGGATCAGGTGCTGCACGACGTCCTCGGACGTGAGACGGTGGAGCGCTTGATTGAGCAAGGCCGTTACCGTAGAGACGTGTACTGATGCGATCCAATGTGGGAGCAGCCCCTCCCACATTTGGACCGCATTTCAGGTCAGACTGGTTGTAGTTTTTGCTCAAATACTGAGACGCCATCCAAGTCCCGCAGGACCACCGTCAACTCCGCCGTCTGCCCATCAATATTCACCTCGCCAAAAAACTGAAACCCGGCAAACGGCGAGGTGTTCTGCGCAGGCGGTGCCTTCTCGAACACCACCTCTGGGCCAAAGGTCTTATCCAGCGGATTGGGTCCAAAGCTCCCCGCATTCAGGGGCCCGGCGACAAACTCCCAGAACGGCTCAAAGTCCTGGAACGCCGCGCGATCCGGATGGTAGTGATGCGCTGCGCAGTAATGCACATCCGCCGTCAGCCACAGATGATTGCGCACCTGCTGCGCCTTTAAAAAACCCAGCAGCTCGGCGATTTCCAGTTCGCGCCCTTGCGGCGCGCCCGGGTCGTTGTTGGCAATCGCCTCCCAACGCGCCACACCGGGGCTGACCTCACCGTCGGGCACACCAAGGCCAATCGGCATATCAGCGGCAATCACCTTCCACTGCGCCTTGGAGGCCTTGAGTTCGCGCTTGAGCCAGTCCAACTGCTCGCGGCCAAGGAAGGGTTTTTCGCCGCCCAGGTTGTCATCGTTGCCGCCGCGATAGCTGCGCATGTCGAGCACAAACACATCCAGCAGCGGGCCATAGCTGAGCTTGCGATAAATGCGGCCGCCACCGTCGGCGCTTTGCCGGCGCATGGGGGAATATTCCAGCCAGGCCTGACGCGCACGGCCCACCAGGGTGTTGATGTCCTTGGTCTGGTAGCGCTCATCGAGTTGCTTGCTCGGCGACCAGTTGTTCACCACCTCATGGTCATCCCACTGCCAGATCTGCGGCACCTCGGCATTGAAGCGGCGCACGTTTTCATCCATCAGGTTGTAGCGGTAATTGCCGCGATAGTCGTCGAGGGTTTCGGCGACTTTGCTCTTGGCCTCGGTGGTGATGTTGCGCCAGATGCGCCCGCCCTCGGTGGGCAGTTGCGCCGGCACCGGGCCGTCGGCATAGATGGTGTCGCCGCTGTGGATAAAGAAGTCCGGCAGGCGCAGGCGCATGGCTTCGTAGATGCGCATGCCGCCGATGTCGGGGTTGATGCCGAAACCTTGGCCGACAGTGTCGCCACTCCAGACAAAACGGATGTCGCGGCGCTGTTGCGGCACGCTGCGCAGGTGGCCGAACCAGGGCTCGCTGGCGATACCGGTCTGGGCATCTTCGAAGTGCACACGGTAGAAAATCGCCTGGTCGGCAGGCAGTCCGCTGAGTTCGACGCGCGCGGTAAAGTCGCTGCCTTTGTCGGCCAGCGGCGAGACAAAGCGACGCGGGTTGCTGAACACGCTGCGGGTGTCCCACTCCACCACCATGCGCGCCGGGCGGTCGCTGCGGCTCCAGATCATCGCACGGTCGCCGAGCAGGTCGCCGGACTGCACGCCATCGGTGAGTTGCGGCCGGTCCTTGACCGACGCGATCACTGCCGGCGCCAGACCCGGCAGCAACAGGCCGGCACCGACGACTTGCATCACACGGCGACGGCCGAGATCGAAGTGGCTCATGCGAGTGCCCTCTTGAGAATCAAAAGGGCACTAAAGCATGGTGGGATGAAGCCCATGTGACACATCTAAAGACACCGTTTGAATGGCGTCAGACTTTGGCGGTGGTGACTGCCAGCTCCACCGCTTCCGGGCGCTTGATCAGTGCGTACACCACCCCGGTCAGCAGGCTGCCGGCCACAATCGCCAGCAGATACAACAGCGCATGGTTGATCGCATTCGGGATCACCAACACGAACAACCCACCATGGGGCGCCGCCAGCACGCAGCCGAAGTACATCGACAAGGCACCGGTCAATGCTCCGCCGGCGATGCAGGCCGGGATTACGCGCAGCGGGTCTTTGGCGGCAAACGGGATCGCGCCCTCGGAGATAAAGCACAGGCCGAGGATCATCGCGGCCTTGCCGGCTTCGCGCTCGGTCTGGGCAAATTTTCGCCGCGCCAGGAACGTGGCGATGCCCATGCCAATCGGCGGCACCATGCCGGCAGCCATGGTCGCTGCCATCGGCGCGCCGCTGGACGCCGCCAGCAATCCCACCGAAAACGCATAGGCCGCCTTGTTGATAGGCCCACCCAGGTCCACGCACATCATGCCGCCCAGCAGGATACCCAGCAGCACCGCATTGGTGGTGCCCATGGTGCTGAGGAAGCCGGTCAGCCCGGTGAGCATGCGCGCCACCGGCGGCCCCACCAGGTAGATCATCGCAAGACCGGTGAACAGGCTCGCCAGCAACGGGATGATCAGGATCGGCTTGAGCGCCTCCATGCTTTGCGGCAAGCGCACGGCACGGCTGATCAGCTTGACGCTGTAACCCGCCAGGAAACCGGCCAGGATGCCGCCGATAAACCCCGCGCCCAACGTGCCGGCCAACAGGCCGCCGATCATGCCCGGCGCAATGCCGGGACGGTCGGCAATCGAGTAGGCGATATACCCCGCCAGTAGCGGCACCATCAGCGTGAAGGCACTGTTGCCGATGGTTTTCAACGCGGCTGCGAGGGTGCCTGGCTGTTCGAACGCATGAATGCCGAACGCGAACGACAGCGCGATCAACAGCCCGCCCGCTACCACCATCGGCAGCATGAACGACACACCGGTGAGCAGGTGTTTATACACACCGGCTTTTTCTTGCTTGGCCACCGCGCCGCTGGCCGCGCTTTCCACGGCACCCTCGGCCAGGGCCTTGTTGAGGGTTGCTTCGGATTGCTTGAGAGCAATGCCGGTGCCACAGCGATAGATCTTCTTGCCGGCGAAGCGCTCGGTGGCGACTTCGATGTCGGCGGCCAACAACACCACGTCGGCATCGGCGATGGCCTGCGGGCTCAACGGCGTACGCGCGCCGACCGAACCCTGGGTTTCGACCTGCAGGTCATAGCCCAGGCGCTTGGCGGTTTGCTGCAAGGCTTCGGCGGCCATGAAGGTGTGGGCCACGCCGGTCGGGCAGGCGGTAATCGCGACGATGCGCGGAGCATTTTTCGCAACGGCGGATGCATCGCTTGCGACGAATACCTGGGCCTCTTCAGCCCCGCGCCGCAGCACCGCGTCGACATCCGCCAACGCCTGGGCCGGGGTACTCTGGAACACGCGTTTGCCGACAAACCGCTGCATGTCCACCGGGGTGCTGCTGACCAGCAATACCCACTCGGCATCGTTGAGGGTCGCCTCGGACAATTGGCGTTCCGGGTGCTGCACATCCACCACTTCGACGCTGGTGCTCCACCCTTGGCGCTGCGCGGCGGCATCCAACAAGCGGGCGCACAGCACACTGGTGACCATGCCGTTGGGGCAGGCAGTAACAATGGCTAACTTCATCACAAACCCTCTTATTGTTCTGTCAGCGTGCGTACGACAACGCCGCTTTCGAGGCGCGCCAACTGCGCGTCATCGCTGATGCCAAAACCGATCTGCGTCACCGCCATCGCGGCAATCGCGGTGGCGCGGCGCAGGGTCTGCTCGGGCGTGTCGCCGCTGAGCAGCCCGTGGAGCATGCCGGCCAGCAGCGAGTCGCCGGCGCCAACAGTGCTGGCTACCGTCACTTGAGGCGGCGTGGCATGCAGAGTCGCAGCCGAGCTGTACCAGGTCACGCCGGCGGCACCGTCGGAAACCACCACGTGTTCCACACCCTGTCGATGCAGTTGGCTGACGGCATCGGTGGCGTTATCCAGCGCTTCGGCCAGCTCTTCAGTATTGGGCTTGACCATCCATGGCCCCGCCTTCAAACCGGCGCGCAGCGCTTCGCCGCTGGTGTCCAGAACCACCTTCAGACCGAGCGCCTTCAGTTGCTCCAGCATGTTCTGAAACCACTGCGGGCTGACGCCACGCGGCAAACTGCCGGCCACCACCACCGCATCGAAGTCAGGGCCGACGGTTGTGATCAGTGTCAGCAAGTCTTGTTGTGCCTGCTCACTCACCAGTGGCCCCGGCGCATTGATATCGGTGACCCGGCCGTCCTGTTCGGCAATCTTGATATTGCTGCGGGTCTCGCCCGGTACGCGAATGAACGAGTCGCCAAATCCCCGGCTGGCGATCAACACATCGAACGCCTGGGGGTTGGCACGCCCGAGAAAACCGCCCACGTTGACCACGTGACCGAGATCGGCCAGCACCTGGGCGACATTCACCCCCTTGCCGGCGGCGTGGGTGAGCAGGGTTTCGCTGCGGTTGACTTCACCGGGCGTCAGGCGCGGCAGGCGCACCGTCAGGTCCAACGCCGGGTTCAGCGTCAGGGTTAGAATCCTTGCCATTTACACGGCCTCCACTAGGGCACGCACTTCGGCGGGGGAGCCCACCGCCAGTGCTTGTTGCGCCAGGCTCTGGGCCTCGCTCAGACTGAATTCACGCACGCGCGCCTTCACTTCGGGAATGCTGCGGGCCGACACGCTCAACTCATCCACACCCAGGCCGATCAGCACCGGCACCGCCAGCGGGTCCGCCGCCAGCTCGCCGCACACACCGACCCATTTGCCATGGGCATGGGCCGCGCGCACGGTGATGTCGATCAGTTGCAACACCGCCGGGTGCAGGCCATCGGCCTGGGCCGACAAGGTCGGGTGGCCTCGGTCGATGGCCAGGGTGTATTGGGTCAGGTCGTTGGTGCCGACGCTGAAGAAGTCGACTTCCTTGGCCAGCACCGGCGCCAGCAACGCGGCCGACGGGACTTCGATCATGATGCCCAGTTGCAGGTCCGCCACCGGAATTTCCAGGCGCAGGCGCTCGGTCATGTCGCGGGCCGCACGCCACTCATCGACGCTGCCGACCATCGGGAACATGATGCGCAACGGGCGGCTGTCCGCAGAACGCAGCAACGCGCGTAATTGCGCTTCCATGATCTGTGGGCGTTGCAGGGTCAGGCGAATGCCGCGCACGCCAAGGAAGGGGTTTTCCTCCTCGGCAATCGGCCAGTAAGGCAAGGGTTTATCGCCACCCACATCCAGGGTCCGCACCACCAGCGGACGCCCGCCGAGGCCGTCGAGCACGCGGCGGTATTCGGCCTCCTGGGTGGCTTCGTCCGGCGCTTGGGGATGCGCCATGAAAATCAGTTCGGTACGCAGCAGGCCGATGCCTTCGGCGCCCTGCTCCACCGCACTCGCCACACCGGCGCTTTCGCCGATGTTGGCGAACACTTCCACGGCATGACCGTCGCGAGTCACGGCCGGTTCGTGGCGCTGGGCCGCAGCGGCTTGCAGGCGCTGTTCGCGGGTGTCGCGTTCGACGGTGGCGCGTTGCAGGGTCGCGGCGTCGGCGTCCACATGCAGGCGGCCGCGCTGACCATCGAGCAACAGCGGCGTGCCGGCGGCCAGCAGCAGCACGCCGGGGCCGGCGCCGACCAGCGCAGGGATGCCCAGAGCACGCGCGACGATGGCGCTGTGAGCGGTGGCGCCGCCACGGGCGGTGAGGATACCGGCGACGCGAGTCGGGTCCAGGCGCGCGACATCGGAGGGGCCGACTTCGTCCATCACCAGTATGTAAGGCTCACTCGGCTCCTGGGCGCTTTCGACGCCGCACAATTGCGCCAGCACACGCCGGCCGATGTCCCGCAGGTCGGCGGCACGCTCGGCGAGCAAGGCGTCCTGCAATGACTCCTGCTGCCTGGCGGCGGCTTCGATCACGCTCATCCAGGCGGCTTCGGCGCTCTCGCCCTGCTTGAGGCGGGTGTCGACTTCGTCGGTCAGTTCCGGATCGTCGAGCATTTCCTGGTGAGTGATGAAAATCTCACGGATCGCCTTGGACGGGTTGCGTTCGATCAGGCCCTGGATATCGCGGCGCACGTCCGCCAGGGCGGCTTGCAGGCGCTGGCGCTCAATGGCCGAGGACTCGCCGCGCAGGGGGTAGTCGAATACTTGCTGGATCTGAATGTGCGCAGGACCGATGGCAATACCCGGCGCGGCCGCAATCGCCTGCACCTGGCTGCCGGCTGGCGGCGCGCTGACCACCGGCTCGATATCGAGCACTTCGGGCTGGGCGCTCACCGTCGGCAACGCCTCGACCTCTTCGCCAAGACCCTCCTGCACCGCCGCCAACAGCGCGGGCAGCGCATCGCCGGCGATGCTCGGCTCGGCGACAAATTCCAGCACCTGGCCGCGACGCGCACCGAGGCTGAGCAGCTTGCTCAGGCTTTTCACCGACACAGCACCCACTGAGCCATCGACGATGCGCACACGCAGGTCGCCTTCAAAACTCTTGGCCAATTGGGCGAGGATCTTCGCCGGGCGCGCATGCAGGCCATGGGCGTTAGCCAGGGTAATACGGGCACTCGGCCAGTCCGGCGGCAGTTCGCCGCCCAGCACTTCGAGTACCGCACGGCTGCTGGTGGCACGGCCCAATTCCTGGCCGCGGCCTTCGATCAGCAATGCGCATAGGCGCTCCAGCAGGGCTTGATGGGCCTCCCCCAGACTGGCCAGGCAGAACAGACCATTGAGCGGCTGACCGAGGTAACGCATCGGTTTATCCGGGGTCACAAACGCCAGGCCCGGACGTTTTACCGTCTGCTCGCTGTGCAGCCACCACAGGCCATCACCCAGGGGCAGCGCATCGACCTGCTGCAACACGGCGGCGAACCCGTTGCTCACGCAGTCGGCCTGGCGCAACAGGCGCGCACCTCTCCAGACCAGCTCTTCGAAGTCGTCGGCAGACACGCCCAGGCTGATCATCTGCGCATCCAGCGCCAGTTCCTGCGGCGCGCCTTGCAGCAGTTTCAGCAAGGCTTCGGCACTGCCGGCACGGCGCAGCGCCTGGCCCAGGTCGGTTTCACCCAGGGCGCGGGTGAGCAATTGCAGCAGGCGCAGGTGTTCATCGGATTGCGCGGCGATGCCGATCGCCAGGTAGACGATCTGGCCGTCGCCCCAGTCCACCCCTTCGGGGAACTGCAGCAGGCGCACACCGGTGGCAAACACCTGGTCGCGGGTTTCGGGGGTGCCGTGGGGGATGGCAATACCTTGGCCGAGAAAGGTCGAACCTTGGGCTTCACGGGCTTGCAAACCGCTGAGGTAACCCTCGGCGACCAGGCCATCGGCCACCAGTTTGTCAGCGAGCAAGTGCAAGGCAGCAGACTTATCCACAGCCACCTGGCCCATGGATATCTGCTCGTGGGTGAGCTCAAGCATGCCGTTCTCCTAGTTAGTGCGCTGGTGCACTAGGTATTGTTTTGAATAAAACAGTGTAAAGGTGTTCTGCGATAACTGACTGAGTAGTCAATTGGCAGTAGCCACTCAGTCGCGAACATCGTAAAAATACGCCTGCTGAAACGTTTAATCTAGATTTTATGGCAGATTACGCGTTAATTGGCCATCCTTGAAGACCCACTCGGCACTTGAGCTGGGACATGGGTCCCGGGCTGGAATCGGTTAGGATTGGACAAAATGTCGGGGCAAGCTCTAAAAAACAAGGAAATCCCGGTTTGAAACTCAGTGATATCGCGCGTCTCGCCGGTGTGTCCGTGACCACCGCCAGCTACGTCATCAACGGCAAGGCCGAACAGCAACGCATCAGCAATGCCACCGTCGAGCGGGTGCGTGCCGTTGTCGAGGCTCATGGCTTTACCCCAAACCCACAGGCCGCCGGGCTGCGCAGCCGGCATACGCGCACCCTGGGCTTTATTCTGCCCGACCTGGAAAACCCCAGTTACGCACGTATCGCCAAGCTATTGGAACAAGGCGCCCGAGCGCGCGGCTATCAACTGTTGATCGCCAGTTCCGACGACGATGCGGACAGCGAGCGCCAGTTGCTGCAACTGTTCCGCGCCCGGCGTTGCGACGCGTTGTTCGTGGCCAGTTGCCTGCCCGCCGACGACGACAGTTACCGCGAGCTGCAAGCCAAGGGCCTGCCGGTGATCGCTATCGACCGGGTGATGGCGCCGGAACAGTTCTGCTCGGTGGTCAGCGACGACCGCCAGGCCTGCCAGCAATTGACGGCCAGCCTGCTGCAACCGCTGCCCAAGCAGATCGTGCTGATCGGCGCACGGCCCGAGTTGAGCATCAGCCAGGAGCGCGCCGCCGGTTTTCGCGAAGCGCTGCAGGGGTTCACCGGTGAAATCATCGTCGAACACGCCGAAGCCTTCAGTCGCGAGGGTGGCCGCCAGTTGATGCAGCAATTGCTCCAGCAACTGGGGCACCTGCCTGATGCGCTGGTGACCACGTCCTATGTGTTGTTACAGGGCGTGTTCGACGCACTGCATGACTATCCGCTCAAATCACGCCCGCTGCGCCTGGGCACGTTTGGTGACACCCAGTTACTGGACTTTTTGCCACTGCCGGTCAACGCCATGGCCCAGCAACACCAGTTGATCGCGGACGCCGCCCTGCGCCTGGCGCTGGCGGCGATTGAAGAAGAGCAGTACCAGCCGGGCGTACACGCCATCGGCCGGACCTTCAAGCAGCGCATTATCGAGGCGTAAGCGTGGAGCTGATCGACACCCACACTCACCTGGACTTCGCCGACTTCGACACGGATCGGCGCGAAGTCCTCGCCCATAGCCGTGAATTGGGCGTGCGGCGCATGGTGGTGTTGGGGGTGTATCAGCAGAACTGGCAGAGGCTGTGGGATCTGGTGCAGGCCGATGAAGGTTTGTTCGCGGCCTTCGGCCTGCATCCGGTGTACCTCGACGACCACCGCCCCGCCGACCTGACCGCGTTGGCCGACTGGTTGTCACGCCTGCATGGCCATCGGCAACTGTGCGCGGTCGGCGAAATCGGCCTGGATTATTTCCTGCAAGCGCTGGATCGCGAACGCCAGCAAGCACTGTTCGAGGCGCAGCTTCAGCTGGCGGTGGATTTCCAGCTCCCGGCGCTGCTGCATGTACGCCGCAGCCACGCGGCGGTCATCGCCACGCTCAAGCGCATCCGCCTGCCACGCGGCGGCATTATCCACGCCTTTGCCGGCAGCCGCGAAGAGGCACACGAGTACATCAAGCTGGGCTTCAAGCTCGGCCTGGGCGGCGCCGCCACCTGGCCGCAGGCCTTGCGCATGCACAAGGTGCTGGCGCACCTGCCGCTGGACGCCGTGGTGCTGGAAACCGACGCGCCGGACATGGCCCCCGCCATGTACCCAGGCCGGCGCAACAGCCCTGAGCACTTGCC
Source organism: Pseudomonas lactucae (assembly GCF_036688725.1). NCBI lineage: Bacteria > Pseudomonadati > Pseudomonadota > Gammaproteobacteria > Pseudomonadales > Pseudomonadaceae > Pseudomonas > Pseudomonas lactucae. The sequence continues at coordinate 278,005 of NZ_JAQQPT010000005.1, forward strand.
GGCGATCTGCGGCGCCCTGGCCGAGCGCATGGGCACAAGCCCGCTAATGCTGGCCGAGGCGAGCACACGCAATGCGTGCGAGCTGTTCAACTGGTAACGGCGCGGCGGCGATTTGCAGTTGCAGCGTCATTCTCTGCCGGTAACGGGCATAGCGCAGCGTTAGAAAGTGCATCAGGATCACCACCAGCGACACATTGAGCTGCCCGACCAGACTGATCAGCCCCAGCCACTCCGCCACCAGGACCACAATCAACACCGCACAGGTCAGCATGGTCATGCTCGGGCGTACCAGGGCCCAGTGGCCCAGCGACTTGAATTGGCGCATCTGCCGCGGGCATCTCAACTGCAGGATCTGCTGGCAATACGGGCAATCGAAGGGCTCCTCGATCGCGATGGCATTCAATTGCCAGGGTTTGAGTACAAACGTGATGTCGCAATGGGCGCAGTGCCCTTTGATGCCGATTGCAGCGGTCATCGTCGTGCCTCCCTTGGACCGTTAATAAGGTGAAACAAATTCTCACCTACTTACGCGTTCAAAAAAGACACACCGTGAAATACAGAAAAACGCCACACCGCTCGAAGACCGTTCTTACTCCCGCGTCCTACACGCGAAACGCCCCGATCAAATGCTTCAATTCGACCACCAGCAATGACAACTGCCGGCTCGCCGCTTCGGTCTGATGCGCCCCGTCGGCAGCATGTTCACCGGCACGGTTAATTTCGACGATGTTCTGGTCGATATCGTGGGCAACCGCGGTCTGCTGTTCCACGGCGGCGGCGATCTGCTGGTTCTGATCGACGATCATGCCGACGGCACCGAGGATGTTTTCCAGGGCCTGCTGTACCTGCTCCGACTGGCCCACGGTGCCATTCGCCATTGCATGGCTGGAGCCCATGGCGGTGACCGCCGCCGCCACCCCGTCGTGCAGACGGCTGATCATCTGTTCGATTTCCTCGGTGGACTGCTGGGTCCGTCGAGCCAGGGTACGCACCTCGTCGGCCACCACCGCAAAACCGCGCCCTTGCTCCCCCGCACGGGCCGCTTCGATCGCCGCGTTGAGCGCCAGCAGGTTGGTCTGCTCGGCGATGCTCTTGATCACCTCCAATACGCTGCTGATGGCCTGGCTGTCGGTGGCCAATTGGTTGATGACCCGCACCGACTGGTCGATTTCCAAGGCCAGCCGCGCAATGCTGCCTTGCTGGGATTGCACCAGGCTACGGCCACTGACGGTCTCATCGTTGACACTGTGGGCGCTGCTGACCGCCGCTGCGGCATTGCGTGCGACTTCCTGGGCCGTCGACGACATCTGGTTCATGGCAGTCGCTACCTGTTCGATCTGGCTGCGCTGACCGGACACCGCCTGGTTGCTCTGCGCCGAGACCGCTTGCACCTGGCCAGCCTGGCGCTCGACCTGGCTGACCGTGTGCCCGACACGTTCGATCAAGTCATGGATTTTCGCCACGGTGCCGTTGAACACCTGGCCCAGGTCGCCCAGTTCATCGCGACTGCGGGCAACGAAGGTCACGGTCATGTCACCGGCCGCGACCTTGTCCATCATGGCCCCCAGGCGCCGCAGGGTGGTGCGGGTAGAGGCGTAGAAACCGGCGTAAAGATAGAAAATCAGCAAGAACACCGCCGTCAGGCCCGAGATCAGCACCAGCATGTGCGTGCGGTTCTGCGCCAACCGCTGCTCCAGTTGCTGGCCCAGGAAGGCCAGCGTGGCTGCATCGAGTTCATAGGTAGTGGCCATCAATTGACTGACCTCGTCGTAGAAGGCCGGCCAGGGCGCGTCGAGAGTTTCGGCCATCACCACCTGCTCTTCAAAAACTGCGCTGCCTTGCTTGAGGCTCCCATTGCTGGCCTTGGCCAGGCCATCGAGGGCGGCATGCGCGGCGCTGCTGGAACCCAGGGCGTCCTGCAACTTCAAGGCGTATTCGGCGTGGAGTTTTTCCAGCTGCTGCAACAATTCATCAAAGCGGGTGCTGGACGATGAGTTGAGGAAACCCTGGCCCAGGGAATACGCGCCCATCGCACGACCTTCGCCCAAGGTCTGGGTGACTTGCGGGGTGACACTGGTGATCAGCTCACTGAGTTGGCGCAGGTCGCTCTGGGAATCGCGGCTCAGGCCGGATTGGCTGGCGATGATCTGGCTGAGCATTTGCGCCTTGTTCAGCAGTTTGCCGATCAGCGCGCTTTTACTCATCAGCGAGGTTTCCTGTTGCTGGGCCGTAAAGGCGGCGATCAGTTCGTCGCGCTTGCCTTCGAAAACGACTATTTGCTCAGGCTCGCCGGCCACTGCGTTGAGGGCTTGCAAGCGGCTGAGCAGACTCTGTTCGAGGGTGCCGATCTGGCTCTCCAGGTCACCGGCCTTGCCCGATTGGCCGAGGGTTGCGTTGATCTGTACCTGGTTGTTGAGGGTTTCCAGATCACGACGCAACGCCAGGCTGCCGCCAAGCAGATCGAGGCTTTGCAGCTCGACTCGGGTGCCTTGGAATTCACGCCAGGAATCGCGCACCAGGTAATAGTTGGTCGCCAGCATCGGCAGCAGGAACAGCACGCTGATCAGGCTGAACTTCATGCTGAAGGTCAGGCGATTCATCAATGCGACAGCGGGATAGAGCAAGCTCTTCACAGGTGAACTCCCTTGTTTTTATTTTTATTGAGGCGCAGGGCGGCGGCACAAAGCCACTATTTGGCGCTCTGCCTGTATAGCTCAATTTGAAGGGGAGTTTTGTAACTTAAGGTTAACGAAGGGGGGAGTCCAGGGGGCTGCTAAGCAGCCCGGCGCGGGGCAAGCCCGCTGATGACAAGGATCAAGGCAATACGGTCCAGATGGCAAACCCGGCGTACCACAACACCGCCGCGCGCAGCAGCAGTTCCCACAGGCGATCGAGGCTGCTGATACCGTCGGCCCCCACCACCGGAGCCGGAATTTCGGCGGCCACCAAGCCGACCTTTTCCACCAGTTGAGCCGCGCTGATGTCCCAGCTCAGCAGCTCATGAAGCATCACGCGGCTGACCGCAACAAAGTTGCCCACCAGCGCAAAGCTGGCCGCCAGCAAGCGAACCGGCAACCAATCGAAGGCATGTCGCAGTTGCCCGGCGCGCTCGGCCACCAACGGGTTGCGACTGTGCTCGCTGGCCAGCGCCAACAGGCGGTAAGCCAGGGCGGCGACGGGACCCAACAAGAAGTACCAGAAAATCACCGCGAAAAAACTCTGGTACGCCTGCCACAACAGGTGGCCCTGAACGCGTTCCAGCAACTGCTCGCCGCTGTCCGCGCCCAGCGCCAGATCGCGCTCGGCCACATGCTCGGCAGCCTGCAAGTCACCACGCCGCCAGGCATCGCGGAACGGGCCGAGCCCGGCCAGTAGATCGCCGCGCCCCAGGCTGTAGATCACCACCAACAGATGCACCGGCAGTGCCAACAAGCCATACGCCACCGGCTCCAGCACCAGAAGCAACAACGCCAGCAACGCCACCGGCAGCAGCACCAACAGGGTCAGAATCAGCCACGGCTGTTTGCCCATGCGCGGGCTCGATTCCAGCTTGGCCAATTCGCGCAACCAGCCACCATCACGCTGCAAACGTTGACGCAGGGCCGAGAATTTCTCGATCCACACGGCCAGTACCAATACCAGGAAACTCATCGTGCGTGTCCTCCATCCTGCAGGGCGCTGCGAAAGCGCGTCCAATCAAAAGCGGGGCCGGGATCGGTCTTGCGTCCAGGCGCAATGTCACTGTGGCCACAGATACGTTGCGGGGTAATACCGGGGTAAGCGCCGAGCAACTGACGGGTCAACTCGATCAGCGCCTCATACTGAGCATCGGTGAATGGCAGTTCATCCGTGCCTTCCAGCTCGATTCCCAGGGAAAAGTCATTGCAGGTTTCCCGCCCTTCGAAGCACGAAATCCCGGCATGCCAGGCACGATCGAGGCACGACACAAACTGCGTCACGGCGCCGTCACGCTCAATCAGAAAATGTGCAGATACCCGTAGGTCGGCAATCCCTTCAAAGTAGGGATGTTCCGTGACATCCAGGCGATTCTGGAAAAATTCCTGCACTTTACCCGTGGCGAACTGCGCCGGTGGCAGGCTGATGTTATGCACCACCAACAGTGAGACTTCGCCTGCGGGGCGCTCGTTGAAGTTGGGCGAGGGGCAATGACGGATGCCCTGGCACCAACCGCTGATGGGGTCCAACTGCATACAGGTTCCCTGAGTGAGACAACGTGTGACCAGTATGCCGCGTTCGACCCTGTGGTTGCGATCACTTGCCGCGATTGAGTTGCTGCAATCTGTCCACCACGGCGGCCAGCGCCCGTTCGAACAGGGGGCCGTCGTCCAACGTCTGCAGCGCGCCGCGCTTGAACGCCAGTGCTAACTGACCGGCGCTTTGCTCCAGGACCTTGAGCCCGGTGCGACTGACGAATATATAGGTGTCGGCCGGCGCCATGATCGCCGTCAACTTGCAGCGCAGGGTGTTGGCCTGGTCCTGCTGGTACATCACCCAGCCGCCGATGCGCAATTGGTGAACCTTGAGCAGGTCGGGATCATCGGCCGGCAGGTGTTCGCCTGAATCGGCGGGCAAGGTGCTGAGCACGAACGGCCCGCGCACTTCGATTAACGCCTCCACGCCTTCGGGCGCCTGGACATGCAGGGCCTGCAGGCGAACAAAGAAATCGCGCGTGCTGAAGGGGTCGAAGGCGGCACTGGTCAAACCGTCACGCAAGGCCTTGAGCAAGCCCGGCAATTGCTCCATCAGGTGCCGACCTGCCTCGGTATCGTCCGGCAGACCGACGCTCCAGACCAACTCGTCCATGGTGCGCAGCGCGGCCTGCCATTGCACCGATTGCTCACCATGCTTGAGGCTGGCCAACAGCATCACCTGGCTCCAGGCCTGTTGCAGGAACTGCACGACCGCTACCGGCAACACCTTGCCCAACAACCGTTGATTGAGCACATCCGCGACCCGCTGGCGGGCCGCTTCGGTGCGCATGCGGCCTTGTTCGGCGTCGCGCGTGTGTTGTTCCAGCAGCTCGCTGCGGCGCCACTCATCGGCCGTAAACGCGCTGAACTCGGTGAGCAGCTGGGAAAAAATCGCCGGGTCTTCGATGAATTCGTTGAGCAAGCGCTGCACCACCTGCTCGATGCGCACATACAGGTTGTCACGCGAGCAATCATCCCTGGAGCTCCAACCCAGGGCCGCCGCCGCAATTTCATTCAACAGGCGCCGCGCCGGATGGCTGGCGCGGCTGAGAACACTCTTGTCCAGCACCGCCACTTTCAGCATGGGTATCTGCAAACGTGCGATCAACGCCTTGAAGGCGTCCGGCACGCTGCGGTCATTGAGGATGAACTCGAACAACAGGGCGACCAGGTTGATCACATCCTCGTCCGCAACTTCCACCACCCGTGACCTGCCACTCTTGACGCTGACACGCGTCAGTAGCTGCTCGAGCTGGTTGCGCAGGTCGAAATCGTCCTCGGCTTGCGGCTCCGGCACGTACTGCTGCAGATGCGACAGCAGACGCAGCAGATCACGGCTGGAAATGGGCACAGGCTCGGCACTGGCCTCCAGAGTCGGCGCCACACTGCCGCGCACGGCGACCAGCAATTGCTGCAAGGCCGCAAAGGCTTCCTGGCCGGTTTCGTCAATGGCCAGGTCGGCGGTCGGCAGTGCCGGTTCGCGCTGGCAGTCACGTCCATCACGCCCACCGGGACGACGGGAGGGCACCGCCTTGAGTTCGGGCAACACGCCTGTGGCGATCAGCAATTGATTGGCTTCGCCATACAGTTGGTCGGCGTCACTGAGTACGTACTTTTCAAACAGCTTGAGCATGATCAGCTTGACGCGGATTTCCACCCCGAGGCTACGGCCCGCGCGCAGGAAAAACTCGCACAGCAGCGCCGGACCCAGGGGGTTCTCATGCTCATCCAGGTGCTTGCCCAGCACCGCGCTCAAGCGTGCGGTGAGCTGCGACAAGGCAAGACCATCACGGTTATGCACACGGCTCAGCATGGCCTCAAGTGCCACGGTTTTTTCCTGATCATCCCTGGACGCGCCCGAGGCCGTGTCATAGGACACCACCGGCAACAGTTGCCGGTCACCCAGCCCCGCATGGCCCAGGCCGGAAAAGGCTTCGAACAATTGCTCCATGAACACGCGCTCGAAATTCTTGCGCTTGAGGCGCAGGTCACGCATGGCTTCAAAGAAAATATGATGGTCGACGTCGTTGCGGGCCCTGTCGGCCATTTCAAACAAGGTGTCGTCGGCGTTATCGAACAGGTCCTGCAGCCCTTGCTGCAACTGCTGCGCAGCCTTGTCGCGAACCTGCAGCAACACCACCGGCAGGCGCGCGAGCGGCGATGGCGTGGCGTAGGCCTTGTTGAAGGGCAGCACCTTTCCGTCATTGTGCATCCTGGCCTCCTGAAACGGCGGTATCGGCTGGGGAGAAATCGGGCACAGGCCGGGTCAGGTCCTGTGGATCACCGGTTATCACCATGACGTCAAAGCTATGACGCCAATTGCAAGGCGCAGGATTATCTGGCAATTGGAGGGGCTTACGCCAGTAAACTCTGTTATGTGCCGGTAAATGAGCGGGTCGCTGGGTTCGAACGCACACTGCCCCTATAATCGGGGCACTTTGTTTGTGGAGCCTGTTATGCCGAATCTCCGTCTTGCCGACCTCACCGCCGAAATCGAAGCCAACGTGCGCCGCGCACTGCTGGAAGACATCGGCAGCGGCGACATCACCGCCCAGTTGATCCCGGCCGAACGGCTGGCCACGGCCACTATCATTACCCGCGATGCCGCGGTTATCGCCGGTACGGCCTGGGTGGATGCGGTATTTCGCCAGCTGGACCCGCGCGTCGCCGTGCATTGGCAGGTCACCGATGGCGAGCGTGTCAGCCCCAACCAGGCACTGTTCCACCTCGAAGGCCCGGCGCGCTCGCTGCTCAGCGGCGAACGTTCGGCGCTGAATTTCCTGCAACTGTTGTCGGGGGTGGCCACACGCGCGCAATTCCTGGCGGATGTTGTCGCCAGCACCCAGGTCAAGCTGCTGGACACCCGCAAAACCTTGCCGGGCCTGCGTCTGGCGCAGAAATATGCAGTGACCTGCGGTGGCTGCCACAACCATCGCATCGGTTTGTATGACGCGTTCCTGATCAAGGAAAACCATATCGCCGCCTGCGGCGGTATTGCCCAGGCCATCACCGCCGCGCACAAAATCGCCCCCGGCAAACCGGTGGAAATTGAAGTGGAAAGCCTGGATGAACTGCGCGAAGCCCTGGCGGCGGGCGCCGACATCATCATGCTCGATGAGTTGAGCCTGGAGGATATGCGTGAAGCCGTGCGCCTGAACGGCGGCAAGGCGAAGCTGGAGGCCAGCGGCGGGATCAATGAAAGCACCCTGCTGCCCATCGCTGAAACCGGTGTGGACTACATCTCCATCGGCGCGATGACCAAGGATGTGAAGGCAGTGGATTTGTCGATGCGCCTCAGTATCTGAGGGCTGATCGTTGTAGTGAGCGGGCGGTGCGACGATTCGACAAGCCCGCTCACTACGGTGTACTCAGACGACCAGGTTATTCATCTCGCAATATTCGTCCCATTCGACACCCAGCACCTCGGCCGCTTCCTTGTGCAGAGCCAGCCTTGCTGCTTCGAACTCTTCCGGGGTCGAGGTGTATTTGAGGGTCAGTTCCCAAGGCTGGAGACCCTGGCTCTCGGCCTCGTCCTCGAATGCCCACTGGATCTGGTCGCGCTGATCATCGGTGCTCAGGTCCTTGATCTCTTCTTTAAGCTGCGACGTTTCCTCAAGGTAGTTCTTGAGCGCTTGTTCGTGCCGAGCTTCCTGGGTCATCTCTTTAGTGGTCATGTCTGTTCTCTTAGATCAAGGAATGGGGATGCATCTGGGTCATCAAGGTTGCGCAGATACAAAAGAACAGGCACATGTGCCGGCTCGTCTGGCCTTCAGAACCATTCTGGGATCATCTGAAAACGTTGCCTTTGCAGCGGTGTTGCTTTTGTGCCCGAGACAGGAATCGAACCTGCGACCTTCGCGTTACGAGTGCGCTGCTCTACCGACTGAGCTACACGGGCGGTGGGCTAAAGCTAGCACCGCATCGGGCGTGCAGCAACTTGCGCGCGTCAGCGGGCAATCACGCCTTGGGCCCAGAAGCGTGGCTGCAAGTAATGGTCGTGGGTTTTCCTGTACTGCTGCTGGGCCTGGTCGATGTGCGGTACATCGCGCACCGCTATCCCGATCAGCAGACCAACGGCCAATACACTCAGCACATTCCACGCCCCCCACGCCAATGGCAGCGTTGCGGTCGCAGAGGATCGCCACACATGCAGGCCCATAAGCCAGCCGACGACCAGGGCCAACCAGACCTGGGAGTTGGGCATGACGATCACACCGTCGACCATGGACTGCACCAGCGCGCCGACCAACGCCGCAAACAGGCATAACCGCACCAGGTCCGCACGTTCGCGGGACAGCGCTCGCTCGCGCAACACCGCCACCGTGGCCCACCCGCCCCGCCCCGCCAGGAACGCCACGCACAGCGCTGATGGCACGCCCCATTCACTGGCCCACTGCAAAACGGACTGGTGTGGATGAGCAGCGATCCCGTTGTCGATATCGGCAAAATGCATCGGACCGAAGCCAAGCCACGTGCGCTCCACGAGCATATGCCAGCCTTGCCACCAGATCGGGCCACGCCCCGACAGCGACGTGGTGAGACGATCTGCGGCGGCATTGGACAAGTCGAGGTTCAAGTAATCCGCCAGCACCGTAAATGCCAGCCAATACAGCAATAGCCCGCCCAACACGGCGGCCAACTGCCAACCCAGCCAGCGCCGCCCCCACGGCCCGAGCACCGCCAGCACCATGCCCGCAGCCCCCATGCCCAGCCACGTACCGCGCGTGCCACCACTGATCGCGATCAGCCACCACACACACAACAACGCGAACACCGCACCGCGAAGGGGGCGCGAGACCGTGGGTATCAGCAGGGGCAGTGCCAGCAGCGGCAGGGTGAACGTCTGGAACTGACCGTAGAAACGTTTGTTGGAAAAGCCGGACAGCAACAGGTCGGGATCGAGCATGCGCCCGCCACCGGTGAACGCATGCGCGGCGGCATACAGGTATTGCGACGACTTGATCAGGCACAGCAACAGCGCAATCAGGATCAACACGCGATCCAACGACTCACCATTGCGACGGCGCAGCAGGGCAAACGCCGCGGCGATCGCCGCGCAACCGACAAACAGCGCCACTTCGGTGAACGCCCAGAGCGGCTGGTGGGCCAGCGCCGAGGACACCAGGCCCAGCCCGGCAATCAGCGCCAGGCCCAAGGCCGTAGGCCGGTCCACCAACCGCTCCACCGGGACAACCGACAGCCCATACAGCACCGCACAAAAGCCGAGTGCGATTTGAATCACACGCTGCAGATCGTGCCCGCTGAACGGCGCGCAAATCCCAACCGTCAGCAGGCACACCGCTACCACCAGAAAAAGACTGCCACGCTGCTGTACGGTTATTGCCATCGGCCACCTCGACGCAGGGTTCAGCAGTTACGCCCCGTCAGCACCGCAGCCCTTGGCGACATATTTTGCGTCGGCGTTGGTCGTGCATTTCCAACCCGTGGTTGCGCTGCGCGTCAGAGTGATGATCTTGCCCAATACCGGCGCAGGTGCATCGAGGATTTCGCAGTTGATGGCGCCTGCACCGCTGGTTACGTCACCCGCTACATCGATCTTGCAGTTGGCGGTTGGGCTGGTACCACCGATCAGTGCCAATGTAGGGGCGGTGCCTTCGTTGATGACGCTTTCGTACCCGGCCTTGAGCGCGGCGACCTCGGCCAGGCCGGCGGTGAACTTGGCCTTGGCCTGATGCGTGGTGTACATGGGCAGGCCGATGGTGGCCAAAATGCCGATGATTGCCACGACGATCAACAACTCGATCAAAGTAAAACCTTTCTGACGCATCACATTCACTCTCCAGAACAGAACTCATGACAAGGCGCGTCCTGCGCCCCGTAGTGTGCAACGGCGCCAGTGTACTCACCCGCAAGCGCTTGATCGCCTGCACGACGCACATTCTGACATTTTATCCGGCGCCACCGCCCGGCCCGGTGCCGTCACCTGACTAAGCTGTAAATCTTCGACGACCTGTGTGCGGAACCGTGACATGAACAACGCTTCGACCATTTACGCCTGGGAAGGCATCAACCGCAAAGGGCGCAGGGTGTCCGGGCAAACCACGGGGCACAACCCTGCCCTGGTCAAGGCGCAACTGCGCCAGCAAGGCATCAGCCCCGGCCGGGTGCGGAAGAAAACCGCCGTGTTGCCCAGCCTCGCCCCTTCGGTCAAAGCGGCCGAAATCACCCTGCTCACGCGCCAACTGGCGACACTGCTCAAAGCCGGAATCCCCCTTCTGCAAGCCTTCGACATCATCGGCGAAGGCTTCGACAATGCACCGGTTCGTGACCTGGCCCAGGGCCTTAAACAGCAGATCGCCGCCGGCAGCAGCCTGGCGGAGGCGTTGCACAAACATCCGCGCTATTTCGATGACCTGTACTGCAATCTGGTGGCTGCCGGCGAACAGGCCGGCGCACTGGAAACCTTGTTGGAACGCGTGGCGGTTCACCGGGAAAAAAGCGAACAGCTCAAGGCCAGGATCAAAAAGGCCATGACCTATCCGATCGCAGTGCTGGTGGTTGCCGGCCTTGTCACGGGGGTACTCCTGGTACATGTGGTGCCGCAGTTCCAGAGCCTGTTTGCCGGGGTCGACGGGCAACTGCCAGGCTTTACCCTGCAGGTCATCGCTCTGTCCGAGTTCATGCAGCGCGCCTGGTGGGCAGTGATGCTGGGCCTGGGCGCAGGCGTGATGGGCCTGCGCCAGGCGTATCGAACTTCACCGGCTTTCCATTACTGGCTGGACGCCGGTTTGTTGAAAGCGCCGCTGGCAGGCAAACTGCTCACCAGATCGGCCGTAGCCCGCTACGCCCGCACACTTTCCACCACCTTCGCAGCCGGTGTCCCACTGGTGCAGGCGCTGGATTCGGTGGCCGGCGCCACTGGCAGTCAGCCGTTCAAAAAGGCAATCGAACATATGCGTCGCGACGTATCCACAGGCATGCAGCTGAATCACTCCATGGCCAGCAGCGGCTTGTTCCCCGCCATGGCGATCCAGATGACAGCCATCGGCGAAGAATCGGGCACCCTGGAGCGAATGCTGGAAAAAGTCGCCAGCCACTATGAGGCCGATGTGGACAATCAGGTCGATAACCTCACCAGCCTGATGGAGCCCGTGATCATGGTGGTGCTAGGGGGCATTGTCGGCGCGCTGGTCATCGCCATGTACCTGCCGGTCTTCCAACTGGGGAATGCATTTTGAGCGTGCTGTTGAGTGAACATCCATGGCTTTTTGTCGCGGTGGCGGGAGTACTGGGTTTGATCGTCGGCAGTTTTCTCAACGTGCTGACGTGGCGCCTGCCGAAAATGCTCGAACGGGAATGGCGTGCCCAGGCCCATGAGGTGCTGGGATTACCCGCCGAACCCACGGGCCCGACCTACAACCTCATGCACCCGAACTCCTGCTGCCCCCAGTGTGATCATCCGATACGCCCCTGGGAAAATATCCCGCTGCTCAGCTATCTGTTCCTCAGGGGCCGCTGCGCGCACTGCAAGGCCCCCATCAGCGCACGCTACCCGCTCACCGAACTCGCCTGCGCGCTGGTCTCGGCGTTGGTGGCCTGGCAATTCGGCTTCGGCTGGCAAGCGGGCGCGGTCATGCTGTTGAGCTGGGGGCTGCTGGCGATGAGCCTGATCGATGCGGATCATCAGTTGCTGCCGGATGTGCTGGTGTTGCCGCTGCTGTGGCTGGGGCTGATCGTCAACGGCTTCGGATGGCTGACGACGTTGTCCGACGCCCTGTGGGGCGCGGTGATCGGCTACATGAGCCTGTGGAGTGTGTTCTGGCTGTTCAAGCTGGTCACCGGCAAGGACGGCATGGGCCACGGTGATTTCAAATTACTGGCGCTCCTAGGTGCCTGGGGGGGCTGGCAAATATTGCCGATGACGCTGCTGATGTCGTCGCTGGTGGGGGTGTTCGTCGGCTTGATCCTGATGCGCCTGCGCAGGGCCCAGGCTTCGACGCCGATGCCGTTTGGTCCGTATCTGGCCATTGCCGGCTGGATTGCATTGCTCTGGGGTGGTCAAATAACCGACTTCTATTTGCAGTCTGTCGGTTTCAGATGACCACTTCTGTTGCAACTCCCTGGATTCTTGGCCTTACCGGCGGCATCGGCAGCGGTAAAAGCGCCGCAGCTCAACACTTTATCGACTTGGGCATCGACCTGATCGACGCCGACCATGCCGCCCGCTGGGTGGTCGAACCTGGCCGGCCGGCACTGGCGCGTATCGCCGAGCATTTTGGCGGTGGCGTACTGCAACCGGACGGCCAACTGGATCGCGCCGCGTTGCGCAAGTTGATCTTTGAAGTGCCCGAAGAGCGCCTGTGGCTGGAAAGCCTGTTGCACCCACTGATCGGCGAGGAAATCCGCAGCCACCTGGCGCGAGCGCGCTCGCCGTACGCGATCCTGGTGTCACCGTTGCTGATCGAATCCGGCCAGTACAGCATGACCCAGCGCATCCTGGTGATCGATGTGCCGCAATCGCTGCAGATACAGCGTACCCTGCAGCGCGACGGCATCAGCGAGCAACAGGTGCAGGCGATCCTCAAGGCCCAGTCAAGCCGCGAAGACCGCCTGAACCATGCCGATGACGTGCTGGTCAACGATAAGGACCTCGCCTGGCTGCACGGCGAGGTCGAGCGACTGCACCACTTTTACCTTACTTTGCGTGGAGGCCGATCATGAGCCAACCCTTGACCGTCGACTGCCCAACCTGCGGCGCCCCCGTGGAATGGAAAGCGACCAACCTCAACCGGCCGTTCTGCTCGGACCGTTGCAAACTCATCGACCTGGGTGCCTGGGCCGCTGAAGAACACAAGATTCCGGTGGCGCCGGACGCTGAAGACGAGCTGTTTTCCGAAGACCTGCCGCCGCGCCATTAAGGACGCATAAAGGCATATTCCTGCTGGTCGTCGAGGTTCTCTGCAAGGTATTGCAGCTCGTCGGCCAGGTCTTCGAAACTGCGCACGCCCTTGCTCTGCTGCACCACCGCGCTGAGCATCGCGCGCAGGGTCAAACCTGGGTCGAAACCGATTTCCTGTGCCGCATCCTGGCTTCTGCGTAGCTCCTGCCGTGCCCATTCATACACACTCATGATCCGCGCTCCCGCTTTGCTCATAGACAATTTGGCAGAGCATGGGCCTGCTTGGCCGCAGGGCATTTGACCTGGATCAACGCGGCGAATCGTCGTCTTTCCAAGGCGCCGAGAGGTAGCGCGTGCGGTTGAAGGTCTCCAGCCATTCCGGACAAAACACCACCAGCGCGCTGATCACCATGCCGTTGATAAAGGCCTCGGGGAAGATGATCAGCCACAGGTAGCCGACGAAATCTTCCAGCCATTGCGGCATGGCAAAACGCCCGTCGAACCACAGCAAGCCCAGCCCCAGCAACAGGCAGAACAAGGCCGACAGCGCGGCGGCAAAAAAACCGGAACAGAAGATATACACGAAGGGATTGCGCGGTTGCGCTCGCTCAACCAGCAGTGCGCAGCCTTCGGTGATCAATACCGGTAGCCCGATAAACAACAGGCCGTTGACGCCCAACGCGGCCAGGTCCTGGCGCCCCGACAGCATCAAGCCCAACTGGGCGGCGAACCCACCGACGACTGCCAGGGGCCAGTCGAGCAATAGGGTCACAGCGGTCATGCCGATAAAGTGGTAGGACACGCCGGTGTCGAAATCCCGCCGCACCAACCACAGCATGAACAGCGCGAACACCGTCCCGAACAGCAAATGTTGGCGCCGCCGGTCGGCAAACACCTCGACCCAGGGCGAGCGCAGGATCGCCCAGATGAGCACCGGGGTATAAAGCAGCCAGCCGATACCGAGCGTTCCCGGTGCCAGTACTGCTGCGCTGATCACGGTTGCAATCCCACTGCACAAAAACTCACCCGACACCTCTTCGCTGGCGTTGAAGTCGAATCGTCAGTCTACACCGACCTTTTGGAGCGGGACTTCCTGCGGTCATCATTTGAGCGCTAAGCTGCAAGCATGGATGACTCAGACTACCTGCGCCTGCTCACCGTAGCGGCCGAACAAGCCAACGCCTTTCTGTCCAATGCCCGCAAATGGGAGCGTGAGCGTTGGGTCTGCCAGCGCCTGCTGCAAGGCCTGAACGTGCCTTACCGCGCCGAAGAGTTCCACGCCGCCGGGCAAGAACCGCCGGACGTGCTGTTTCGTGATGCCAGTTTCGAAGTGTTTTTTGTGCTGGATGAAGGCCGGCGCCTCAACGATGAATGGCGTGATGAACTGCTGCGACGGCGCAGCGCCTTTTCCTTGAGCCAGTTAGTACGACGCGAAGCCAAGCCACGACGCATCCCTGCTCACGAATTCCTGCTGCGCCTGGCGCCCACGTTGCGTAAAAAGGCGCGCAACTACAAAGAGCGCGGGATGGACCTGGGCGAGCTGGATATCGTCGCCTTCACCAGCCTCAAGCGCGAAGTGCTCGACCTCAACAGCCACTTCCCGCCCCCCACGGAATACCTGCGCCAGGGCTGGCGCTCACTGTCCCTGGTGGGGCCGACGTTTGCACGGGTGCTGTTCGCCCACCCGGACGCGCCGGATTTCTTGCGCAACAACCTGGGCCGCAGCATAGTGTTCGATGTAGGCATCAGCCTCTGATCCCTTGACTGTAACGTGGCGCCCTTTTGCAACGTCTACCCGACGAGGCCTTATATGACCAGCCGCCTGAAACCCGACGACCAACAGCGTGTCGAAGAGTACCTGCAACTCTCCCAGAACAGAGTCGAGCGCAAGCCTTTCCGGCCATGGCTGCTCCTCTGCGTAGTGCTGGTGGTGGTGATCGGGCTCGGCCTGCTGAGCCGCCTTTTGAGTTACCTGACGCTATGAGCTGCCTGGCGCTCGCGGGGGTAACTGCTCCGATTTCTTTTAGCCTTGCGAGATATCCCCATGACCCATCGTATTATTATCGTCGGCGGCGGCGCCGGCGGCCTGGAGTTGGCTACCCGCCTGGGTAAGACTCTGGGCAAGCGCGGTACCGCCAGCATCACGCTGGTGGACACCAACCTGACCCACATCTGGAAGCCTCTACTGCACGAAGTGGCGGCTGGCTCATTGAACTCGTCCGAGGACGAACTCAATTATGTTGCCCAGGCCAAATGGAACCACTTCGAGTTCCAGCTGGGGCGTATGAGCGGGCTGGACCGTGAACAGAAGAAAATCCAACTGGCCGCCACCCTCGACGAAGAAGGTCGCGAGCTGGTGCCGGCGCGCGTGCTGGGCTATGACAGCCTGGTGATCGCGGTGGGCAGTACCACCAACGATTTCGGCACCGAGGGCGCGGCGCAGCACTGCCTGTTCCTCGACACCCGCAAGCAGGCCGAACGCTTCCATCAACAACTGCTCAACCACTATCTGCGCGCTCATGCCGGGCAGACCGATGTAGTGGAGAAAATCAGCGTCGCCATCGTCGGCGCCGGTGCAACCGGGGTTGAACTGGCCGCCGAACTGCATAACGCCGCCCATGAACTGGCGGCCTATGGCCTGGACCGCATCAAGCCGGAAAACATGCACATCACCCTGATCGAAGCCGGCCCACGGGTGCTGCCTGCCCTGCCGGAACGTATCGGCGGGCCTGTGCATAAAACCCTGGAGAAGCTCGGCGTGACCGTGCTGACGGACTCGGCGGTCAGTGAGGTAACGGCCGACGCGCTGATTACCAGCAGCGGCCAGGTGATTCCGGCCAGTTTGAAGGTATGGGCCGCCGGCATTCGCGCGCCGGCATTCCTCAAGGACATCGATGGGCTGGAAACCAACCGCATCAATCAGTTGCAAGTACTGCAGACGCTGCAGACCACCCGTGATGAAAATATCTTTGCCTTCGGCGACTGCGCGGCCTGTCCGCAACCGGGCACCGACCGCAACGTGCCGCCTCGCGCACAAGCCGCTCACCAGCAGGCATCACTGCTGGCCAAGTCGCTGAAACTGCGGATTGAAGGCAAGGAGTTGCCGAACTACAAGTACACCGACTACGGCTCGCTGATCTCTCTGTCGCGTTTTTCGGCAGTGGGTAACTTGATGGGCAACCTGACCGGCAGCGTGATGCTGGAAGGCTGGCTGGCGCGGATGTTCTATGTGTCGCTGTACCGCATGCACCAGATGGCGTTGTATGGGTTCTTCCGCACGGCGATGTTGATGCTGGGCAGCAAGATCGGACGTGGGACTGAGCCGCGCCTCAAACTCCACTAAAAACGCATAACACCTGTGGGAGGGGCGGTGCGACGGTTCGACTTGCTCCCTCCCACACCTACCTCGCGGCGAGTTCAGGATTTGTGCACGCAAAAAAAATCCCCGTATCTTTCGATACGAGGATTTTTAATATGGTCGGGGTAGGGGGATTCGAACTCCCGACATCCTGCTCCCAAAGCAGGCGCGCTACCGGACTGCGCTATAC